>CBFHMA010000287.1:0-1029 GCA_965656775.1 Luminiphilus sp. | reverse complement strand
AGTAGCGCACCACGCTGGTGGCATGCCCTGTCTCCGCAAATGCGCGGGCCAATGGCTTTCGCAATACTGTGCCACTCGGGCTGGTATGCCAGTCGATCCCATTGCTGTCGATAGCAACACGTTGGCTAAAATCCATATGAAGATCGACGACCTGTGAGGTAGTGGCGTGATGACTCATGGGTATCCCTGGTTCATTGTGAGGAAGCCATTGATTTTAACGCCTCAGAAACAAAACGGGCCGCCAAATGGCAGCCCGATGACACACTGTACTGCGGGCGTATTGCCGCAGCTATTGGGTGGCGACTACTGATTCAGTGGCACGCCTTTACCAGGAGCACCTCGCCAGCGACGATTAGGCGCCAGTGCTTCTTGGGTCTCTTCGAAGCGGGCAAACTCAACACTTTCGACCGGCTCAAAACTGATGCGAGCACGACTCGATGCAATGGATTTGCCCGGGACACCGCGGCTTTGTACTTCGGTTACCATCATTGCCACATCGCCCGCGGCGCGCGGCGCCCAAGCCGCGAACACTTCAGGATTAGTACTGCGCTCAACGATCTGCCGGTGAAACGGCGGCTTGCCCGATGTATCGATAACCATAAGGCGATCGGCGTCTAGCTGCTTTACCGTCGTGCCTGCGTTGACGCTCATGGCTACAACGCTACCCAGTCCTATCAACAGTGACTTTAACAACATGGTGTCTCTCTCCTTGTGCCTGTCTGCTCAGTACTGGTGCAGTGTGCACGATAGTGGTGCAATCTTTATAGTGCCACCCATCATAGTTTTCTACTATCACGCTGATTTCAAACGAGTTTTAAATTTGGCATCGATTTTGCTGGTTCATTCACAGGCCCAATAGCAGAGATTCTGTGATGCGACAAAAACCACGATGGTTGTCCCGGCAAAGTGTTCTTGTGTTCGCTGCAGTAGTGTGTGCCTCAGCCGCAGCGATGGGCGCGGAGCAACGCTTACCCATGACCACCTTGGCCTCCGGTAATTTGGCATTGCACGCTTATCTAGGTTCGGCAC
>CBFHMA010000286.1:0-1032 GCA_965656775.1 Luminiphilus sp. | reverse complement strand
AGGGCACAGACCAACACCACCCAGGCGGTCACCTCATCCATCAACACTTCAGTGGTCACCGCAGCCAAACGGTCGATGAACAACCAGCCATCCATCATCAGAAATGCCACGAGGGCGCCCACGATGACAGACTCTAGGGTGCGGTGACTCCAGATAGCCAGGACCAACACGCAGAGGGTGGGTATAAGAACGAGGGCGCCAAATTCCATATTGTCCTCTTGTAAGAGAGCGAGCGATTGTTAGATGAGTGGAATGTAACCGTTTCGTAAAAAAAGAATAGTGGCTTGCGTAAATGAAAGTGCACTCTGGGTCCATTGCTCGCACATCCGGTGCCGTGTATGTTGGGGCGTGGGTTGTCTCAATTACGGCAACCAGTGCTAAGGACGCAGATGAGGGAGACGCGCCCGTGACCATCGACAAGCTGCTGGCGGAAATCGAGTCCAGTGAACCGGGCCCCGGCACCGCCGCTCTATTTGATTTCGATGGCACCATCATCGCCGGCTACTCAGCCACCGTATTTCTTCAAGACGCATTAGTGAAAAGAGAGCTGTCCCTCGAAGAATTGGCACAAATGACTCGGGCGCTAACCAGCTTCGGGTTGGGTAATATGGGCTTCTCGGCGTTGATGGCCGTGCATGCACAATACTTGGCGGGACGATCAGAAACCGACTACCGCAGCAACAGTGAGCGCTTATTTCGTAGCAAAATCGCACGCCTTATTTACCCCGAAACCCGTCGGCTCATCGAAGCTCACCAAGCCAAAGGCCACACGGTCGCTATCATTAGTTCGGCGACCCCCTATCAGGTAGAACCCAGTGCCGCCGATTTGGGCATCGACCGGGTGTACAGCACACAGTTAGAAGTCCTCGACGACACCTTCACCGGGGCCGTTATCAAACCCACCGTATTTGGCGAAGGTAAAGTGCTCGCCGCCGAATCACTGGCCTCTGAGACAGGCGCCGATCTCGACAAGAGCTTCTTTTATTCCGACAGCATCGACGATATTCAATTACTTGAACGGGTTGGCAAGCC
>CBFHMA010000285.1:0-1052 GCA_965656775.1 Luminiphilus sp. | reverse complement strand
GACTGAGAGAAGCGGTTTCCGAGATCAAAAAAGTTGCTAAAAAAGACCCCGTTACGGCTGCTGATGGCGCGGTCAAGTTGATGGAAAAGCTTTGGCCTGCCCTAGAGCATATCGATAGCTCTAGCGGCGCGCTGGGCTCAGCCGTGAACAAAGCATTGCACGCCCTTATTCCAATAATCGTTCAAGCGCCCGCGGACCGCAAGATACGCAATAACTGGCTTGAGCGCCTGTGCCAAGCCATGGAGGAGGACGGGGTAGACTACCTTGCTCCTGTTGGCGATCGTTGGGGCGAGTTATGTGGGTCAGTAGACGTTGTCAATCAATGGGCAGAGGACCTGATGCCGACAGTAAGGGCATGTTGGACAGATCCAGCTCCCGGCAATTACTTTTACGGTACAACCGCATGCTTGTCTTGCTTGTTATCGGCGAGTCGCTACGAGGAGTTGCTGGATCTGTTGGCATTGTATGGACGGCCCTTCTGGCATTATCGGCGCTATGGTGTCGATGCGTTACTGGCGATGGGCAAGAAGTCAGCGGCCCTAGAATACGCAAGGGCCTCTGAGGGGTTTACCCAACCGGATGCGACCATTGATCGCGCCTGCGAGGATATCCTGATCTCCTCAGGTCTGCATGAAGAGGCCTATCGGCGCTACGGCTTGAGTGCAGCCCAAGGAAACTCGTATCTTGCAAGGCATCGCGCTGTGGCCAAGCGTTACCCGATGATTGCGCCGACTGATATTCTCACCGATCTGATCGCTACCACACCCGGAGACGAGGGCAAGTGGTTTGCAACCGCCAAAGAGTTGAAGTTATTTGATCTTGCATTACGACTGGCTGAGCAAAGCCCTTGCGAGCCAAAGACACTGACTCGCGCCGCAGGCGATTTTTGTGAAACAGAACCAGAGTTTGCATTCGGTGCGGCGATGTCGGCACTTCGTTGGCTGAGTAAGGGCTGGGGCTATGATGTGACGGCATTCGATGTGGTAACGGCCTTTGATATGGCCATCGCCGCCGCGGACAACGCAAACATTGATGACGCCTTAAGCCAGATT
>CBFHMA010000284.1:0-1078 GCA_965656775.1 Luminiphilus sp. | reverse complement strand
CAGGAGTTCTAGCTATGACCGCCGCCGCCAAGGAAACGATGGGTTTTCAGACAGAAGCCAAGAAACTTCTGCACCTGATGATTCACTCCCTCTACTCCAATCGCGAGATCTTTTTGCGAGAGTTAATCTCGAACGCATCCGATGCCATTGATAAGCACCGATTTGCTGCTGTCAAAGATGCTGCATTGGCAGAGGGGGTTGCCGAGTATCGCATTCGTGTGAGTATCAACAGTGAACACAACACCATTACCATTGATGACAACGGTATTGGAATGTCACGCGATGAGGTCATCGAGAATTTAGGAACCATTGCAAAGTCGGGGACCAGTGCGTTTCTAGAGCAATTAAGCGGAGATGACCGAAAGGATAGCCAGTTAATTGGTCAGTTCGGTGTGGGTTTCTACTCGTCGTTTATTGTTGCCGATCGTGTGGAAGTACTTACCCGACGCGCAGGAAGCGCGCCCGATGAAGCGACTCACTGGGAGTCAGCAGGCGAGGCTGAGTTCGATATTGAGCCTGCGCAGCGCGATGAATCTGGCACCACAATTGTCCTTCATTTGAAGGAAGACGCTACGGAGTTCGCCAACGACTGGCGTGTACGCAGCGTTATCAAGAAGTACTCCGATCATATTGCGGTGCCCGTCATGATGGCGAAAGCCTCAAATGATGATGAGGAAAGCGCGGCAGACGCACCCGAGTGGGAAGCTATTAACGAGGCTAAAGCGCTGTGGACACGCAGCCGCAGTGAGATCTCTGACGACGAGTACAAGGGCTTTTATCAGCACGTATCCCACGACATGGAGGCGCCATTAACCTGGAGTCATAACCGAGTCGAGGGCAAGCTGGAATACACGTCGTTGCTATACGTTCCTGCCAAAGCCCCCTTCGATTTATGGAATCGCGAGGGCGCTCGGGGGCTGAAGCTGTATGTTCAGCGCACTTTCATCATGGATGACGCGGAGCAATTTTTGCCCCTGTATCTGCGCTTCGTGAAGGGTGTCCTCGACTCGAATGATCTACCCCTGAACGTCTCTCGGGAAATCTTGCAGCAAAATGCCAGTGTCGATGCTATGAAATC
>CBFHMA010000283.1:0-1078 GCA_965656775.1 Luminiphilus sp. | reverse complement strand
ATCAAGACGTCAATGCCATTGCTGCAGTGACGCAACGGCCCGAGTGGGTTTTGGGTATGCACTTTTTCTCCCCCGCCAATGTCATGCGACTTCTCGAGGTAGTGCGCGGTGAAAAAAGTAATGACACGGTGATTGCTACTGCCATGGCCGTTGCCAAAACCATTGGTAAAACCCCGGTCTTAGCCGGTGTTTGCTACGGCTTCATTGGCAACCGTATGCTGCAGCCCTATTTCCGAGAAACCTCCCTGTGTTTGATTGAAGGAGCAACCCCTGCACAAATCGACAGCGCAATGGAGCGTTGGGGCATGGCCATGGGGCCCCTGGCGGTTGGCGACTTAGCGGGATTAGACATTGGCTACAAAGCCCGGGAACAGTTAAGTGATGCCGAAAAAGGTAATCCTGCGAGCTACCTTGTCGCTGATCGCTTGGTGGAAGCGGGCCGACTTGGGCAGAAGAGCGGCGCCGGTTATTACCGGTACGATCCCGAGACACGCGCCCGCCTCGATGATCCCGACGTCATGGCCATTGTAGAGGCGACCAGCGCTGAGTTAGGTATTACCCGCAGGGCCATCAGCGATGACGAAATCGTCGATCGACTGACCTTGGCACTGGCCAATGAAGGCGCGCGGATCCTCGAAGAGGGGATAGCGCAACGTGCCAGTGACATCGATGTAGTGTACATCTACGGCTATGGCTTCCCGCGCTTCAAGGGTGGCCCTATGCATAACGCCGAGGCGCGAGGTTTAGCCGAGGTGGTTACCCGCATCCAGGAATTCGCAGAGACCCTGTCTGGCGAGAACTGGCAGCCCTCCCAGCTGCTGCTGGATTTGGCAGCCAATGGTGGAAAGTTGCGGGATGTGAAGGCTCGCTGAGGGCCTTCTGTACGGCGTACATTTGGAGCCAGCTCGCTGGCTCCAAAAACCAAGCAGTGGCTGGAGGCAAGGTTTCCAAAACCGGCACCACTCTCTAAGGCCGTCTCCTGTGATCCGATTGGCCAATTCTCGGCGAAGCACTTCTCAACTACGGCTGGTCAACAAACCACCCGCGGGTTCGATTGGCAAACCACACGAGAGACAGC
>CBFHMA010000282.1:0-1089 GCA_965656775.1 Luminiphilus sp. | reverse complement strand
CCGACCACCCGACCTTGCAAGGTTTGGGGCGGCACCTTAAGACGGCGGTGGTTGATCACGTTAAAACAACCGAATACCTGTTGGGTAAATTAACAGCCGATCGGTTTGAGGCTCTTGGCGGATCCTTCGATTATTTGATGCAGACCGGGTACTTGTTTGGAGGGTGGCAGCTCGGACGCTCGGCGCTGGTGGCAGAGACACTGCTCAATGAAGGTGAGAAAACCGCTTTTTGTGAGCGCAAGATCGCGACCGCGGTTTTCTATGGTGAGCGGATTCTACCCCGCTGCAGTGCCTGCGCCGGTGCAATTTTGGCATCAGCTGATACCCTTTCAGGGTTTTCTCTGGAATGGCTGTAGCGGTCATGGTTGACAAGGTGGTTTTTACAACGCCGGATTTATCCGATGCCCATCCCGAGGCCCAGGTTCTGCGATACCAATTTCTGCGTTTTGGGCTGCGCGAATGTTTCGCGGGCCCTGTGACCACTGTGGCCTGTTTCGAGGATAACTCTCGCGTTGCGGAGGCCGTCGCTGAGCCAGGGCTTGGTCGAGTACTGTTGGTCGATGGCCGAGAGTCGCTCGACCGATCGTTACTTGGCGATAATCTGGCGCGTTCTGCCGCAGAGCAGGGCTGGTCCGGCATTGTTGTGATTGGCGCGGTACGCGATGTTGAAATCATCGACTCGATCGATATTGGCGTTCTCAGCTTAGGTGTCATTCCCTGCAAAACGGAAAAGCGCGGCATGGGTGACCGAGACGTCGGCGTGTCATTGCGCGAGGTGTTCGTGGAACCAGGTTGGTGGTTATACGCTGACCGGAACGGCGTGATCGTCAGCCCTCGCCAATTAGATGTTTAGTGTTGGGTGCCCTGGTACCGGTTGACTAACGCTGCAATCGCATCGACAGATCCAAGGGTTCCACGCCTTTGGTGAGTGCGCCGATAGAAATGAAGTCAACGCCAGTGGCTGCTATAGCGCGCAAGTTACTGTCGGTGATGTTGCCTGAGGCCTCGAGCTCGGCTCTGCCGCTATTCATAAGGACGGCTTCTCGCATCATCGATTCGCTAAAGTTATCAAGCATAATACGGTCGGCT
>CBFHMA010000281.1:0-1155 GCA_965656775.1 Luminiphilus sp. | reverse complement strand
CCCGCGGTAGGAATGAAAGGCACCAAGGTCAGATGCATGAGCATGGCGTGACTAGCGCCTAACTCTAGCTTCAACTGACGCACTGCCTCCAAGAAGGGCTGGCTTTCAATGTCCCCGACGGTGCCGCCCACTTCCACGACGGCAACATCGACGCCGTCGGCACCGCTAACAATACGACGTTTGATTTCGTCGGTAATGTGGGGAATGACCTGCACCGTGCCGCCCAGGTAATCGCCGCGGCGCTCTTTGCGCAGCACCGTGTCGTAAACGCGGCCGGTGGTGAAGTTGTTGCGCTTCGACATGGTGGTGCGGGTGAAGCGCTCGTAGTGACCTAAATCGAGATCGGTTTCGGCGCCGTCATCGGTGACGAACACCTCGCCGTGCTGGAACGGGCTCATGGTGCCGGGGTCTACATTGATGTAAGGGTCGAGCTTGAGCAAGGTGACCTTTAAGCCACGCGCCTCTAGCACCGCAGCCAGTGACGCAGCAGCAATGCCTTTTCCCAGCGAGGAAACCACGCCGCCTGTTACAAACACATAACGCGTCATACCGACCACCACATACCGGAACCTGCCCCACACAAGGAAAGACCACAGCCCACCGGGGCGGCAAGCGGTAATCTAGAGAAAGACGTCAGTGCGGTGTAGCCAGTGAGGCTCAGCGTCGCACCCAGATGGGACGCCAGTCTATCAGCAGGGCCGGTTTCACTCAATTGAATCGGTGATGGTTGCGGGTGCCCATTGGGGTACTAATAACCGACCATCGGCGATTTTAGGTAGAGCATCGACCGCTGCAAGCCACCCTGCCCCCACTACCGCCACCGGCTGGTCGTTGTACATGAGCCAAGGCAAGTGATTGCGCCACCAGGGTGGCACACCGCGCTCCCGAGCAAATTGCTTGAACGGGCGATTAGGACCGCCCGGGGGTGCCACAGTGGCACCGACAGCGCGTGTTTGTAGACCCAAGACAGTGCCTTCGGGAATACCTCGCTCGCCGGGTTTTGCTGGGTGCCAACTCAACACACCCCATGAGTCATCGATGAGATGGCCTGCGGTGATAGTGGCTGGCAGCGCGTTGGCGTCATGGGGCTCGCTGGTATCACGGCTTACAGCAATCGTGCGCCAAATGCGCTCTTGCCAGCGGATCAGACGATAG
>CBFHMA010000280.1:0-1172 GCA_965656775.1 Luminiphilus sp. | reverse complement strand
TTGTAATACCTGCGTTATTTACCAAGACAGTGGGCGCACCAAAGCGCTCATTGATGGCAGCAAGCACAGCAGCCACGTTGTCACTGTCGGTGACGTCCAGCGTCATACCGGCACCACCGGTGGGTGCAAGCCACGCATCGACAGCAGCCGCACCCGCATCTGAAGTGGCGGTACCTACAACGACCAGGCCGTCTTGGGCGAGTTGCTGGGCAATGGCCCTGCCGATGCCACGAGAGGCGCCAGTCACTAGTGCTATGCGAGGTTGATCGGCCATGGGTCAGGTGCCTTCCAAATTAAAACGGTATCGTGTTTAAGCGCCAATGGCAGCTGCGAGCTCTTCAGGGGATTCAATCGTTAGACAAGTACTACCTTTATCGATTCGACGGATTAAGCCCGATAGGACTTTGCCCGGGCCACACTCGATGAATCGGTCGGCGCCCATGGTGCGCATGGTACCAACACAGGCGGTCCACTGCACCGGCGCTGCAATTTGCTGAACCAACAGCGTGCGTATCGACGACCCCTGACGTTGCGCTTGAGCATTGACGTTGCTGATAACGGGAACCTGAGGGTCCGTGAGTGCTATGCCCTCTAATGCTTCAGCCAACGCCTCACCAGCCGAAGTCATTAGCGGCGTGTGAAACGGAGCCGACACGGGCAGCGGTAGCGCGCGCTTGGCACCCGCAGCCTTCAATGCCAGTGTCGCCTCATTCACGGCCTCTGTGTGTCCAGCAATAACGACTTGTCCAGGAGAGTTGTAATTGACCGCACACACCAATCGACGGTCACCCGTTGTTAAATCGGCACACACTGCGTTAATGGTGGCGTCATCAAGGCCGATAATGGCGGCCATGGCGCCCTTACCTACCGGCACTGCGTCTTGCATGGCTTGGCCCCGCAATCGCACGAGCGTTACTGCATCTGTGAAGTTGAGACTGCCCGCCGCCACCAGGGCTGAAAACTCGCCCAGGCTGTGCCCAGCCACCACCGACGGCATGGCACCGCCATGACGACGCCACGTGCGAAATAGAGCGACGCTTGCAGTGAGAATGAGTGGCTGAGTATTGGCTGTTAAGGACTGCGCTTCTGCAGGACCCACACGAGCCAGTTCCCACAAATCGAAGCCCAGGGCCTCAGAGGCCTCAGCAAAGGTCTCCGAGACATCTACATGG
>CBFHMA010000279.1:0-1176 GCA_965656775.1 Luminiphilus sp. | reverse complement strand
AGCCAACGACACCACAGGACATGTGAGAACCCGCTGACGTCATTGGGAAATCGGTGTGCCTAAGGTCAGCGTTTCCGTGCCCAACACCACCTCTGCGCACAGATTGAAAGCTGACTGAACCAGTCCGTGCTTGTCCTTAATGTGATGGGGCATAGCGCGCTCGGTACCCACACTACCGGATACCAGTATCATCTTTTGTAACGACTCACCCGCTATTTGAAGATTACTCAACTCCATAAGTTGCTGGAGGGCGCTGTTCACAAACCGACCGGGACCGTAGACACCTTCAAGCTCAGGAAGCGGCGCCTGAAAATCACCCATCATCACTTGCCCCGCTTCCGCTGCAGCCAGCATACGGGCCAACTTAATGGTGACATCACCGACAATATAGCTAAACAGTGTCGGATTAATGCCCTCGGCTTGACAAAGTTCATAGTGGCTGCCGATGTGAAACGCGGAGCGAATAATAGGTACCGTATGACCCGTAGCCTGTCGACGTGCAACCGCATTATCGATCAGTACCAGCAGCAGAAAACACAGCAAGTCGAGGTCGGGGTAAGGTCCAACGTCTCTGTTCCAAACATAATACCCGTCACCCGTCGTAGTTCGCGCAAAATTAACATCGACCCCTTCCCGCTGGAGCTTGTTGTAGGCAGAGTTCATGGAGTACGACAAACTGTTAAGTTGGCTAGCCTGTTCAAAGGGTGAGTACAAAGAAAACTCGGCAATATCGAATAAAATAACGCCGCGGCTTTCGACAAAACCAATACCGTAACTTGAAATCATGGCATCAGCGGCGCTGAGTAAGGCAGGGTCATCACTCAAGGGCTCATCTAACTTTATGAAGCTAGTAGAGACACCTAAACGCTTGGCAATGCTAAAAATCTGCTCGTGACTTTTCAGTCGAGAGCCGCCAATGACTTCACGGACGAACTCTTCACTGGCATTGCTCTGACGGCCCTCGGCAGCAGAGAAGTTACCCAAGAAGAAATGCGGCACCACGAGGGTCAATAATCCGCGCGGATCGGGCGCCCAACATAGCACCATGTTTTGCCCCAAACGCCAATGTTTACGCAGCACCGCTTCCATTTGCTGGAGTTGCTGTTGCGCATCACGGGTCAATCGGTCGGAATTGGGCGTGCTGGAATACATCTTTTACACCTCATTGGCTTACAG
>CBFHMA010000278.1:0-1193 GCA_965656775.1 Luminiphilus sp. | reverse complement strand
GCCGTGGGCAAAAATGGCAGTAGGCATACGTAATCCGGCACTGTGTAGCATCGCGGGCCAGAACAAGCCGTGGAAGTTAACGATATCCTTGCCAATAAAGTGGTATAGCTCGGTGTTGCCTCCTGGCAGCCAGTATTGATTGAAATCTTCGCTCTCCCGCTCACAATAATGTTGGCAGCTGGCGATGTAGCCGATGGGCGCATCTAGCCAGACGTAAAAGTACTTATTCGGGAAACCTGGTATTTCAAAACCAAAATAGGGCGCATCTCGGCTGATGTCCCAGGGTTGTAACCCAGCATCAATCCATTCTTGTAACTTATTGCGAATGGCTGGCTGTAGGCTGCCACTGTTGGTCCACGTTTTAAGTAGCTCCGAAAAATGGTTGAGCTCAAAAAAGATGTGGTCCGAGGCCTTATCGATGGGTTTGGTGCCCGACAAGGCTGACACAGGATCGATTAAATCGGCTGGGGTGTAGGTCGCGCCGCAGGCCTCACAATTGTCGCCATACTGATCGGGGCTTTTGCATTTAGGGCAGGTGCCTTTGATAAATCGATCGGCAAGAAACAAGCCTTTTGCTTCATCGTAGGCTTGGATGATTTCCCGTACCGCAATGTGACCCGCATCCTGGAGTTGCCCAAAGATGTGCTCCGACCAATATTGGTTCTCGGGGGAGTGCGTGCTGTGGTAGTTGTCAAACGCCACGAGGAATCCAGTGGAATCCTTTAAGTGCTCCGCTTTGACTTGTGCAATTTGCTGTTCTGGGGTGATACCAGCCTTCTCCGCCGACAACATGATGGCGGTGCCGTGAGCGTCATCGGCGCACAAATAGAGGCAGTGATTGCCTCGGGAGCGTTGAAAGCGTACCCAGATGTCGGTTTGCACTTGTTCTAACATATGACCAAGATGCAATGCGCCATTGGCATAGGGCAGTGCTGAAGTGACTAGAATGGTGCGGGAGTCAGAGGCCATAGCGCGAGATCCTGTGAGGTCGGAAGTTGACAACTGGGGGTGAGCCCGGAACTTAGGCAGCGTTAACCCGAGCCGTTTGCCTGGCGCGCGAGTCTAACGGATAGCGCGATCTGTTTCATGCCCCCGAGCTTAACAGGACGGTATACTGTGCCACTCTGGGTGATGCACCCACTGAGTGATGCATTTTGACGACCCACCGGCCTAGGGAGACCCGTAGGCCGCAA
>CBFHMA010000277.1:0-1239 GCA_965656775.1 Luminiphilus sp. | reverse complement strand
GATACCCCTGCGACAAGACGGCATCGAGCGCGTGCAAGACTTTGTGGCGAGTGAGGCGCCCGTGCGCTGGATAAACACCTTCAATCGCTGCGGCTTTGGCTGCAGACTAGCCAATTCGCGAATCACTGCTAGTAGTGCGCCCTCGGTTGACTTCATGCTTTTAGTCGTCGACGTTACACACATTGAGGGACGTCATTTTAGGGACGTTGCTGATTATCTCGCGTTCGTCATGCTCAGTAATCCATCGCCACAGCCCACACCTGCAGTTGATTCCATTCTTAGCCTGTTTAATGCGCCGCAACCGAGTTCGGCCCCAGAGGGACTGTCTATCTACGATCAGCTGTATCTTGAAGCGCTTTACAGCGTACCCATGGATCGTTTTCTAGACACCCAACGGAATGCCATCAGTGGCCGTATGTTGACCCGCCTGAATGCGTCGCAGTAACAGGCGGTATTAGACCGATTAGAGGCAACCTGCCCTCCCTAGTGCATGTTACCCGCCCTCATAATCACTTTTAAATACACCTTTAAAGATGCATTATCAGACCGTTCTTATGCACCCTGGAGACGTGGCTGATGGAATTTTTACTGACCAAGAAGACGATTTCTGTGACTGAGCTGAGAGAGCCAAAGAAAGTGATTGCAAATGCAGGCTCCCAACCGGTAGCGGTTCTAAATCGCTCTAATGTCGTGGGATATTTTGTTCCCACCAGTGCTGTGGAAAAGTTGGAATTCAGCGCCGCAACCAGCGCGGAATTGGATAAGCTAATAAGCGCTTTGGACTCGGATGTGTTAGCGGTCAACGAGTATCTGAAAGATAAGTGATGCGTTTTTTAACAGCCCACCAGGTAATCACAATTCATGAGGGTGTTATCCAACCGAATGAACTGCAGGGTATGGCGCATAATAAATCAATCGAAGCAGTACTAGGCCGCATAGAGAATCGGTTGGCTTATGGCTTGATTGGCGATGCATTCGATCTTGCCGCTAGTTATGCCTGCTACATAGCGGTAGGCCATTGCTTTCATGACACTAATAAGCGCACGGCGCATACTTCGATGCAGCTGGTGCTTGCATTGAACGGAATCTCGATTGAATACGACGTGGCGCAAATGGGCGACAAAATCATTGCCGCTGCGCAAGGGTTGATTGAGGAAGACGAGCTCGCTAACTATTTACGCTCATCCGCTAACTTACTAGCTATCCGCCATCAACGGGAGGCCGGCTATTTATGATGTT
>CBFHMA010000276.1:0-1246 GCA_965656775.1 Luminiphilus sp. | reverse complement strand
CTGAAGAGCTGCAGTGGGATCTGGATTATTTATTGCAACTTTGGGACGCCATGTCCGGCGCTGCCAGCGACAACAAAGCACCGGTACTTTTGTATCAAGAGAGCGACGTTATTATTCGCGCCATCCGTGATTATCTACGCGATGATATCGACCAAGTGCTTATCGACGATGACGCGGCGTTTCGACAGGCAGACGACTTCGTATCCATGGTCATGCCCAAGTTTAAGCAATGCTTACGCCGCTATAACGATCCGATTCCGTTATTCAATCGATTCCAGCTGGAAGGCCAGATTGAAACTGCGTTCCAGCGCGAGGTGCGATTACCCTCAGGTGGATCTATCGTCATCGACCCTACCGAGGCGTTGGTGTCTATAGACATCAACTCGGCGCGCGCCACTAAAGGTGCAGACATTGAACAAACCGCTCTTAATACCAATCTTGAAGCGGCCGATGAGATTGCTCGCCAACTCCGCTTAAGGGATATGGGTGGTCTGATTGTCATCGACTTCATTGATATGAACTCGAACAAAAACCAACGCGCGGTCGAAAACCGTATTCGCGATGCCCTCGAGATAGATCGAGCGCGGGTGCAAGTCGGCCGTATTTCTCGGTTCGGGCTACTTGAAATGTCACGACAGCGGCTGCGCCCCTCACTGGGTGAAACCAGTGGCATGGTATGCCCTCGCTGTACGGGTCAGGGCACTATTCGCGACACTCGCTCGTTAGCCTTATCGATCCTGCGCCTGCTACAAGAGGAAGCGGCCAAAGAGCGAACCGGTGAAGTCAGGGCTGTTGTCCCTGTTGAAGTGGCTGCATTCCTGCTCAACGAAAAGCGCAGCGAAGTCCAACAGATTGAAGTTAACAGTGGCGTGCGCGTTCTCGTCATTCCGAACCCACACATGGATACACCACACTTCGATGTTCTTCGATTGCGTGAAGATGAAGTGGAGGAATCAGTCATCAATAGCTTTGATGTTGAAGTGGCTGTGCCCGATCCGGTTAACCTGAGAGATGAAGCTGCAGCGACACCTGCGCCCCCGCAAGCGCTGGTCAGAGGTGTAAGACCCCAGGCACCCGCCCCTATCAAAGACGACACTCAAGCCAAACCGAGTGAATCGGTCGCAGCGCCAGCACCGGCCGTTGCCACTGCAGCACCTACCGCCCCACCGGTGGCCAGCAAAAGTCTGCTAACGAAAGTATGGAGCGCCTTATTCGCACCCGTACCTGCACAAGAAGAGAGTGACAA
>CBFHMA010000275.1:0-1249 GCA_965656775.1 Luminiphilus sp. | reverse complement strand
TCATATACCGGGCGTTGGTAGGGTAACCGCCGACAAATTGGCACGTCTTGGTTTAGTCAGCTGCCGAGATATTCGAGACCAGGACCTGCTTGCGCTCGTGCGTCGTTTCGGGAAGTTTGGGCACACACTGTGGGAGCGGGCTCATGGCCGTGACGATCGCACGGTCAATCCAAGCCGACTGCGTAAGTCGGTCAGTATCGAGCGCACCTTTCCGGAGGATTTGTCGACGGTTGACGCTTGTCTCGCGCAACTGCCTCAACTCATGGATCTGCTCGATACCCGCATTACGCGAGCAGATGCCTCGGGTCATCTCCATAAAGCGTTTGTGAAAGTAAAGTTCAATGATTTTTCCGGCACAACGGTCGAGCGCCTCAGCGCTTCGCCCAGCGAGTCTGACTATCGCGAATTGCTGCTTGCGGGAGTTGGCCGGAAGTCTTTGCCAGTAAGATTGCTGGGGGTAGGCGTGCGACTACACACTCCCAATGACCGTCAGCTGCAACTTTCCATAGAGCTGCCGCCAGCGTCATAGAGATGGTTTAACCGGCCAGTATTTTGCCTTGAGTTGCTAGGTGAGTCGTTCGGCCATTACCCAAAGGGGTTGGTGTCATTGTTCATATAAAGCGATCGCTTGGGCTTGGCGAAGACTCGCTCCATCATGGGCTCAAAAAATGACAGTGGGTAGGTTTCCACCTCGGGGTCGAAGGCTGGCGCATCGTACCTTTCAATGAATTCCAGGGTGCGCTCGTAGCAAGGGTGGTCTCGGTATTGGTCTCGGAGCTGCTTGTCCAACCCTAGATACTCAAAAAAGTAATAACCTTGGAAGATTGCGTGGTGCTTAATCATCCAGTAGTTCTCTTCTGAGATGTAGGGCTCAAGGATCGTGGCTGCCACATCGGCGTGGTTGGTGGGACCTAGGGTATCGCCTATATCGTGTAAAAGAGCACACACGACATATTCTTCGTCTTTACCGTCTTTGTGGGCCAGCGTCGCTGTTTGCAGACAATGGGTGAGACGATCGATGGCAAAGCCACCAAAGTCACCATCGAGCAGCTGCAAATGGGCGCTAATGCGATGGTGCAAGTTGGCAGCGAATTGCTTTGCTTCGCCAGCAATAATTCCCCAATCTTCAGCGGTGCCCTCTTTCATATGATGAAAGTGAGCGGTGCCTGTCAGTGCTTTGTTCATGGTTATTCCCTTTTTATTTGTTGTGAGTTTTCGTGGGTGACTGCAGCACGTCGACTGTAGGTGC
>CBFHMA010000274.1:0-1261 GCA_965656775.1 Luminiphilus sp. | reverse complement strand
CCACAAAAGCAGATTGCCGAAGCTGGGTTTTGCCGAGATATTCGTCGGCCCGTGGCCTCTATGGTTGGCAAGTACCGCACCTTGCTTGATGGCTCGCGTTTCTTGCAAGGCACCTAATGTTAGGTAGGCAGCCACCCATGCCACGCCCAATAGAGCAAGGAGTCGCGATTGCTTAATACCTGCCATGATGACACACGCTATGGTAGGGAGGGTAAACAGTGGATCAATCACCGAAATGGTATTCCACGCAATTCGTGTGTTAGAAAATGGCCAGAGCAGTAAGGTACCGTAGGTGGTACAGGCATCGAGCAGTCCGTGGGTGCCGTAACCTAAACAAGCAACTAGCCATATTGATAAAAACCCAATGTGTTGACGCAGGAATAGCCAAAATACCGACGCACAAAGCGCTGCACCGATAGGTATAAAGATCAGTGAGTGAGTAAATTGCCGGTGAAATTCAAGCTGTAACAGAGGGTCGCTAGAAGATCGGATCAGCACATCAAGATCGGGTGCCATACCTGCGAGCGCACCAATACAGCCAACCCGCAAAAGATGGCGTTTTGTGGACGTCGGCGCTCGGAGGAGGGTTTGTGGAGCCAGCGCGCCTAATGCAGCTTGACTAATGGGGTCCATGATGGCCTCGTTGATGGTGGTTACGCTGCTTGATGTCACGGAATATCTATGGACAAGGATGTTACCAATGGAAAAGTTGATTATTAACTCCGCTCGTTTTGATCCAAAGGTTCGTCATTATTGGCTGTGCTTATGGCTCATTATCGGCGGTTTGACAGTATTCGGCATTGTGCTTTTACCCATCATTGCACTCGTTGTGTGGAAGGTGTCCGCGAAAATTCTTGAGGCCATGTCTGCAGAGTTATTTGAGCGAACACTTGTCGTTAAACGCGGAATCATTTTTCGCGTCGAAAAGACAATTCCCCTCGATAAAATTACTGATGTCGGGTTAACACAGGGTCCGCTCATGCGAGCTTTCGGATTATATCGGCTCGATTTTGAAACAGCAGGACAGTCGGGCCCCGGCGCATTGGTATCCATGTTGGGGATTGTGGATGCTATTGCGTTTAGGACAAGTATTCTTGAACAGAGAGACCGTTTGGCAGAAGTTCAAAACGCGAAAGCTCCAGAGCCAGCCGATCAGGATAAACTGACCGAGCTGTTGGCAAGTGTGCGCAATATTGAGCGTATATTGGAAGAGCGGGTTCAGGCGCAGTGACAACAAACGGCGCGATAGGCAGGTAATTTG
>CBFHMA010000273.1:0-1288 GCA_965656775.1 Luminiphilus sp. | reverse complement strand
CTTAATCCGTGGCCCTATACGGCCTTTAGCACTAGCCAGCGGGCAAGCAACGGTCATCACCCGCGAGGTCGGTCGGTGGCTTGTGGGTGTTTGCTTGATGGCGGCCTTGGTGGTGGGGGGCAGCCTTGCCCAAGCTTACGAGCAGCGTCAGCAGTTTATAGCTGCCCTTGAGGAGTTGAGCACAGGGGTCGGCCCCCGTTATCAACAGCTGCGGGCTGAGTTAGACGATTACCCCCTGGCTTTGTACCTCGATTACGAAGCCCTGAAAGGGCAGTTGCACACCCTTAAACCCCAAGAGCTGCGGGATTTTCTTGATCGGGCCGGGGCATCACCGCTGGCGAATCGATTGCTACATGCCTACTTGGCCCACAAAGGCCAAGATCGTCATTGGCGTGAATTCCTTGGCGCCCTCGATGGTCCCCCAAACGATACCGAGCTACAGTGCTATTACTATCGAGCCCTTGCCGCTACCGGTGACACCACTGCAGCCTGGCGTGGCGCAGAAAGCCTGTGGAATGTGGGCTACTCCCAAGATAAAGCCTGTGACCCGCTATTTAAGCAGTGGCTCACGGTACAGTCGCCCTCCGATGACCTCGTCTGGTCCCGAGCCTTGAAGGCTTTCGATGCGCGCTCATCCCATCTTATCCGCTACTTACAGCGTTTCGCGTCACCCTCGTTAACCCCGCTATTGGCAGAGCTGTATCAGGTATATCGCCACCCCAATCGTTTGGTGAACGATGCCCACAGACCGTCAGCCGCCCATGCGCAATTGATGACGGTGGGCATTCGACGCCTGGCGCGGGTAAATCCAGAGAAGGCGCGCAAGGCCCTAATGAATGCTGAGCCGGCACAGCCCTTTACCGATCAGCAATATGAAGCAATGACGGCCATGATTACCCGCCATAGCTTATTTGCCCAGAGCGCCGCCCCCGAGTCCTGGATGCTCGATAATTTACAGCGTCTGGCCGATGACGAACTCACCGAGATCTACCTGCGTCAGCAACTGCACGATGGCCACTGGCAACACTTGCTCGATGGGCTGGCATGGCTGTCGCCCCAGGCGCGCCAGCGAGACCAATGGCGCTATTGGCAGGCAAGGGCGTTAACGTACCTAGGCCAGTCTGAAGCCGCCGCCCCCATCCTTAAGGCCTTGGCCCAAGAGCGCAGTTACCATGGTTTTTTGGCCGCCGACTTGCTCAATTTGCCTTACCAATTAAATGGCCAAGCAGCGCCATCGCCACCGCGTCAGTGGCACCCAGCGCTGGGTCGTGTGCAAGAGTTGGTGGCC
>CBFHMA010000272.1:0-1309 GCA_965656775.1 Luminiphilus sp. | reverse complement strand
ATGGGTTTGTCGAAGCGCCGCAGGGATTCATGCATGAGCATGGCCATTCGCAAAGGCTCTGCAATGTGTGACGCCACATGGAAAGGCCTGCTGTTACGGCCATAAAAATAGACGGGTACCACTTGCGGTCGGTGTTGCCGCACTAGCTTTGCGGCAAAAGTCGTCCAAGGTGCGTCTTGCACTTTCCCAAAGCCCATACGTCTAGCGGTGGACACCATGCCAGAGGGAAACAGCACTAACGGTATGTTGGCTTTGAGGGCAGCGCCCGCCATTTGCTTTGCGCGCACATTGCGCCGCTCAGCTTCACGCGTCCCGGAAAAATCGATTGGCAAGAAATGCTTTGCGAGTTGTCGGTCTTGGCACAGCAGCGAATTGATAACGACCCGGAAATCACCGTGAATACGCATGGCGATATTACACAGGATTAACCCATCCAAGACCCCAAAAGGGTGGTTGGCGAGGAACATAATGGGTTGGTCATCGCGAAGCTGGTCGAGGGGGCTGAAGTCGCAGTTTAAGCTAACGCCAGTAACCGCCAGTGCCTGCTCAAAAAACGCTTGGGAATCTAACCCGCGCCCCTTTAAATCGAAGTAATGGCGCTCGATTTTATGACGACCCAGTGCGCGCTCAAGGCTACGGGTGATACCCCTGGCGACCCAACTCTGGTCGTCAGACGCATAAGTGAGTCCCGGTATCTCGCGAATGTAATACTCGAAGCTGGGGTCTATGCCATCGAGGGAATTACCATTGTTTGATGACGATGTAGATGCCGGCGTTACCATGTTGGTGTCGAGCTCTCGGTTGCGCGGTGTAGTGTGCGAGGTTACGACACTGCACTCTTACTGACGAGCCCCCTATAGATTTTCACTGTTGGTTTGGCGTTAGGCCAATTGCAAGTGCAACCCGCGGTCCGTCATTGAGTCGTTGCGGTCACCAAAGCTGAAACAGCGTGGTGCCTATAACCGTACCCAAAGCGTAGCCCAGCACACCGACGAGCACGCCTGGGGTCACCTGATCATGCCAGCCTTTCGTGGCAGCCATGGCAGGCGCGGTGGTGGCCCCCAACACGGCGGCATTCGAGGCGGTAATAAGCTCGGGCAGTGTGAGGCGGCATAGGGCTCCTAGCGTCAGTAAGACCACTAAATGCACTGTTAACAATATCAGGACCAGAGCAATGAGTAGCGGGGCCACGTTAATCATGGCGGTGATGTTGGCTCCCGCAGCAATAGCAGCGAAAAAGCTGAACGATAGGGCTACACCCAGCTCGAATCCACCCGCAAGGTGGTAGCGAAGCTGCGGCAAGCCTGTC
>CBFHMA010000271.1:0-1318 GCA_965656775.1 Luminiphilus sp. | reverse complement strand
GGCTTCTGCGAGAACAACTGTGGGCAGCGGGTGCCGGCGCCGACTTCGCCTCGGATTTTCAGCTCGATGCCGCCATAAAACGGCGCCAATATCACTGTAAAGTTGCAGAAAATAATACCTACGAAGCGCTGCTGGTTGGGTCAGAGCAGGAGCAGGCGGCTCTGCTCGATGAGCTGTTAATCCGTGAAAGCTGCTTCTTCCGTGATCAAACACCGTTTACGTTGCTCGCTGAAACGATGGCTGGCAGAGATAGTGGCGTAGACATCCTCTGTGTACCCTGCGCCGGTGGCGAAGAGCCCTACTCTGTCGTTATTGCACTGCTCGAGGCGGGTTTTTGCCCAGAATCTATTCGGGTTGAAGCCATTGATATCAGTACCCAAGGACTCATCGACGCTCGCGAGGGTTGCTATACAGAGAATCGACTACGTCTGTTGAGCCCCGAGCACAAACGACGCTACTTCCAAGCGATGCCCGATGGCCGTTACCGGATTAGTGAAGACGTAAGGACATGCGTACGCTTCACTCAGGGTAATGCGCTAAATGTACAGGAGCACTATGGGAATCGTCTTTTTGACTCGATTTTCTGTCGTAACCTACTCATTTACTTGCGTAGCGAGTGCCGACGCGCCCTATTGGACAGTCTGATGACGCTGATCAAGCCCGATGGACTTGTGTTCGTAGGTCACGCCGAGGCGGGCTTGCTATTAAGTCGTGGCCATGAGATTGCAGGACCCATGGGATGCTTTGCCTTTCATCGACATACGGGCACTAGCCCAAAACAGTCACGGCCCAAAGCGCATGCCATTGCAACAGCCAAGCCAATGTCGCTGCGTCCAAATACACCCATACCGCCATCGAACACCGTATCGCTGCCGTCTAAGTGTAGCTCAGTAGACACAACCGCAGCGATGCCGCGGCAAGATACGAATAACAACACGACCCTCACACTCACGACTATCATCGAACTCGCAGATACCGGCCAGTACACCAAGGCACAAACGCTACTCGTCGATTTGCTTCAGTATCAACCCGATCTAGCGGAGGGTCACTCACTACTGGGACTCATCCGCAAAGCCCAAGGGGATGCATTGGGTGCCATAGAATGTTTGGAAAAAGCTCTCTATCTTGACGGCAGCCATCACCACAGCATTGAACACCTGACACTGCTCTATCAAGCGACGGGAGACCAAGCGGGTTTGGCACGCATGCACCGAAAACGCGAAAAATTGAATCGTGATCACTATGTCTAGTGATAACAACACGCTAAAAGCCAGTGGCGAATGCCGCACCGTCATTGGTATTTGGGGCGATCGCAGCT
>CBFHMA010000270.1:0-1337 GCA_965656775.1 Luminiphilus sp. | reverse complement strand
CATGGCAGTGCGGGCTGGATCACCCTCGGGCAATAGAGCCAACAATCGATCGACTCTTGGGTCTCGCCCCGTGTGAATGGGATGCCCAAAGCCCGGCACCGGTGTACGTGTGGCACGATGCTCGGCAACAATTTGCTGGGCCTCGGCATCCACATCGGTGCTGGCCAACATGCGCTCAAGCAATTCACCGCAGCGACCGGCCGTGCCGGCGTAGCGATCGCCTACCCCTAACAAACCTGCGGCCACCGCCCCTTGTAGTGACTCGGGCGCACCGTGCACGGTCAGTCGGGTAGCCACCACCGAGGGCACTAAGCCGTGCTCCATGATGGTCACCAGCGCAGCATCCACAAGCGCCACTTGACGCTCGGTGGGCTGTCGGCCCAAGGCCTGCAGCAAAAACGCACTGGTAAAACTGTAGTGGCCAATAACCTCGTGCACCAAATCTTTGCCCCGCAAAGTGATGCTGTCGGCGTCGTAACCACAAATGCGGGTCTCGGGTGTGCTGCTGTGCTTGCTACTCATAGGTAATGACCTCCTTTACCGATGCCCTAGCCTCCCGCGCCTCGCGCTCGACCTAGAACCAAGAAAAATACGTTGGGGTTGATCCGCTTTCGAATGTTCATGGTATACCTACGAGTTCGCAAAGCGAATAGATTTTCGAATATCGAAAATAAGAGAAATAACGATCCCTAGGAGTGTTTATGTTCCCCAAGCGTAATCTGTTGTCTTTGGCAGTTCTATCGGCACTCTGTGCTACCGACACAATGGCTCAAGCGGTTCTCGAGGAAGTCGTGGTGACCGCCCGCAAACGCGCCGAGACCCTGGCAGAAAGCCCGATCTCAGTGCGCGCCTTCACCGAAGGGGAAATCCGCGCTAGCGGCATTCAGACACCCCAAGACTTCGTTGATCTGACACCGAACGTCACCCTGGTGCAGACTCAAAGCACTGGCAACTCATTTCTGAACATTCGGGGTATCTCCTCGGCCCGAAACAGTGAACTAGCAGCCGCCATCCTCATTGATGGTGTACTCATGTCAAACGCCACCCAGCTGAATCAACAGCTGTTCGATATCCAGCAGATCGAAGTACTGCGTGGCCCCCAAGGCGCTCTGTACGGACGTAATGCCATCGGTGGCGCCATCACCATCACCACCAAAGCACCGGGTGATGAGCACGAGGGTGAAATTCGGGTAGGTGCAGAATCGGCACCTGGCTACAGCGTGAAGGGCTATGTCGGTGGTCCGCTGAATGAGAGCGGCACCGTCAAGTATCGTCTGGCGGGCTCAATCATCGATCACGATGGCTACCTCGAGAACACGTACCTGAACGAGAATGCC
>CBFHMA010000269.1:0-1345 GCA_965656775.1 Luminiphilus sp. | reverse complement strand
CGGTGAAGCCAATGCCTGCATTCAAAGTGAAGTAGTCACCGAGCAGGGCCGATACTTCAAATTCAGCACCTTGGTACTCGACTTCTGTCAGGCTGCCCAGGTTCTGGGTGTTGGTGCCCGCGTCGTAGTAGAAGAAGTACGCACCGTCTAAGGTGGTGTGGTAAAGCGCCGCTGACAAACGCACCTTGCCATCGTTTAAGTCGCCTTTAGCTCCCACTTCAAAGGTATCGGCAATCTGTTCGTCGTAAATGTCTTGAATGCCGGGGTAGGGTACGGCTGTACCGACGCCGCTCTGGTTAAAACCGCCGCTGCGGAAGCCGCGACTGGCATCGGCGTAGAGCATCCACTCGTCACTAGGACGCCAGCGAACGGTCAGTTTTGGTTGCAGCGCATCCCAGGTTTCTTTGCGGGTTTCACCAAAGATAACCGCCGCATTGAAGGGCACGTTGTACTCGGCGGGGGTTAGCGTCGTATTTTCACGCTCATCTTCGTCGTAGCGCAGCGAGAAATTCATCTCTACCGAGTCACTTAGGTCTGCGCTTACCTGCCCAAATACCGCCCATGCAAAGTTGTCTTGGCCGTCTGCCAGCACACCTAGCTGGGGTGCGGGGTCATTGACGACGCCGTCGGTAAAGCCATCGGTAAAGATTTGCGGGCGGAAGTCTCGCTCGACATCAAAAATACCCAAGCCTCGGTCAATCTGGCCACCAGTAGAAATGTAGCGGTCGGTTTGAATGGCGTAGGCACCCACAATCCAGCGCAGGCCATCGACGTTATTCGAGGTCAGGCGAATCTCCTGGCTCAGTGACTCAATTTCCAGATATTGGTTCTGTCCCAAGTCGATGTATTGGTCGCCAGTGCCGGGGAAGAATTCGAGACCGGGGAAACAGGCAGTAGTGCCATCGCGAAGACACACAAAGAACGGGTCGAAGTTCCAGAAGTTCTGTGGATCGTCCGGTGGTAGGAAGAACACGTTATCACCGCTAGAGATTTCCGACACATCGTCATAGGCCGTAATGCCTGTGAGGGTGGCGAAGCCCATATCGTAATCAAACTTAAAGCTGGCGCTAACGAACTCTCGCTCGTTATTGCCGGGGTTGTTCACTTGAATAGGCTTGTCGGTGTCGTCAGCGTCGGCATCGAGCACAAAGTAAAATGCTTGGGTATCGAGTTTCGAGTAACTCACCCGGAAATCGGTGGTAAGAGTTTCCGATACGTCCCAGTTGATACGCGCACGGAACGAGGTGTCTTTATAGGGGTCGGCATTCTCGTTGAGGTACGTGTTCTCGAGGTAGCCATCGTGATCGATGATTGAGCCCGCCAGACGATACTTGACGGTGCCGCT
>CBFHMA010000268.1:0-1345 GCA_965656775.1 Luminiphilus sp. | reverse complement strand
TTGTTATGGTGGCGCGTATTCCACTCATCCATGGCCGCCAGGGTTGCATCAGTTTGATGCACAGCAATCACCGGACCCACGGCCAACTCATTGAGATCGCTGTCGGTCACAACGGTGGCGATTTCGATCACCCGGTGCTGCTCCGGTATGAGGCCGGTCATCTCCATATCGACCCAAATCAAATTGTCGGCGTTTGGCACAGATTGCTCCCAGTCAATGTATGAACGATAGCCGCGATGCCTCAGCCATCGCCTGAAGCAGCGGGTGATACCGGCGACAAAGCAAGCGCCAGTGACCTATCAGAGGGTACACTACCCAGCATGTCAAAACGCCACCTCAGTCAGCAACAACAACGTCGCATTCGGGCAGCTCAGGCGCGCAGCTTGCGCGACGCAGAGACATCACTCGACGGTGCCGAACCAGGTTTGGTGGTTGCTCGCTACGGCAAAAGAGCGTTAATCGAGGACAGTGCCGGCAAACGCTGGCAGTGCGAGTTGCGCTCGAATATCGATGGTTTAGTCGCGGGTGATTATGTTGTCTGGCGCAAAAGCGGCCATGGCGGTGTCATTGAAGCAAGAAACGATCGACAAAGCGTCTTATGTCGACCGGATGCACGGGGCAAACTCAGGCCCGTGGCAGCCAATATCGACATGATGATCGTGGTTTTGGCTCCCAGTCCTGAGCCCCACCGACATCTCATCGATCGCTATCTGGTAGCGGCCCATCATATTGGTGTTGACGTTGCGCTCATTCTGAACAAAACCGACCTTCTCGACGAACGTAGCGATGTGCCTGAATTACTCGATAACTACCGGCAATTGGGTTACACCACCGGGACAACCAATGGCCGCGTTGACCCTACTGCCAACGCGCTACGACCACTAGTTCAAGGTCGAACCATCGTTTTGGTTGGCCAGTCTGGGGTAGGCAAATCTTCCTTGATTCAACGGCTTATCCCCGACCTCGCCATTCGCATCGGGGAACTCTCACTCGCCATTGATAAGGGGCGCCATACAACGACCGCAGCAGAGCTTTATCATTTGCCCGAGGGTGGCCGTCTCATTGATTCACCGGGAATTCGCGAGTTTCATCTGCATCACTTACCAGCACCCTCGGTAGCAGCCGGTTTTATCGAGTTTCAACCCTACCTGGGGCACTGCAAATTCCGCGATTGCCAACACGACAAAGAAGTGGGTTGCGCCCTTAAAGCTGCGTTGGACGAGGGTGATATCAGTGATGTCCGCTTTGAAAGCTATCGGCGAATTGTGGATGCGCCGGTGCCTTGAGCCCTTGCACCATAGCGGTAGCCTCACCGCCGCGCTGCAGCCCCTCCTCAAAAAGGAAC
>CBFHMA010000267.1:0-1411 GCA_965656775.1 Luminiphilus sp. | reverse complement strand
GATGGCGCGAATAATAACGTCGCTCTCCTGATACAAAAGTACCGGTGCTTTGTTGTCGCTGGCAGCGCCTGACATGGCGTCCCAAAGTTGCAATAGATAATCCAGATCCCACTGCAACTCTTCGGCAGAACGACCTACACCGGCGGTTCGGATAATAACGCCCATACCGTCAGGGATCGTCATTTGTGCCATGGCATCGCGCAGCTCAGAGCGATCATCGCCTTCGATGCGACGTGAAATGCCGCCCGCTCGAGGATTGTTGGGCATTAACACCATGTAGCGGCCGGCTAAGCTGATGAAAGTCGTCAGTGCCGCCCCTTTGGTGCCGCGCTCTTCTTTATCAACTTGAACAATGAGCTCGGTGCCTTCTTTAAGCACATCTTTAATACGAGCTTTGCCGTCACCGGTGGGTGCATTGCTGCGGAAGTATTCGTGGGCAATTTCTTTGAGAGGGAGAAAACCGTGACGCTCTGCGCCGTAATCGACAAAGGCGGCTTCTAGGCTGGGTTCAACACGGGTGACTTTTGCTTTGTAGACGTTGGCTTTGGTGGAGACGCGAGAGCGATTTTCAATGTCGAGGTCGTAAAGTCGTTGGCCATCGACAAGGGCGACACGTACTTCTTCAGCTTGGGTCGCATTGATGAGCATTTTTTTCATGGGCTATGTCCAATTGGCGATGCCACTGAACACAGGTGCGAGCGGGCTAATAAGCCTGCATCGGCGATCGGGTTACCACGCCTGTAGCGGCGTGACGGTGGGGCGGGGTATTGCATTACCGCGTCCTGCCACCGGCTCTCGCTGTTAATCTGTCGGGCGCCGGCGATTAGTCCGGCTGCCAAAAAAATCTCGCACCGCGTTCAATAGGTCGCGGGTTTTCATTGCTACTTCACAGCGCCTGCCTCTCTGCCAAGGTTCTGACGGGGCCATCGATTTAGAGTATGGGCATCCCGGAGTGGCAAGGGGCCGCAAAATAGCGTCCAATACACAGGGTGTTAAGCAATCATCCGAACCGTTCGCCAGCGCTGTTCATTTCCGAGTGGCTGCGCAACCGGCGCGCCTCGTATCGCTGGCATAAGACCCGGTACAACTGGGGTACCGCTTTACTCCGCCTTGTGGGCGGTTGTTAGTGACGGCGACTCCGGTCTCACTGCTCTCAACCGCCGCCGAATTTATCATCTTTCGCTAAGTGACTCAATTGCCTAAAGAAATAGATACAAATACCGACAATAGTGGCCGTGTACAGTTACTGACCGTCTCCCATGAGGAGGCAGGTCAACGCCTTGATAACTGGCTGCTGCGACACCTGCATGGTGTGCCCAAAACGCGCGTTTACAAGGCCATCCGGAAAGGTGAGGTGCGGGTCAACAAGGGTAGAGCAAAAGCTGAGCTTAGGCTGGAAGGTGGCGACAGG
>CBFHMA010000266.1:0-1432 GCA_965656775.1 Luminiphilus sp. | reverse complement strand
CGAGCCACTGCCATTTCGTTACCGGGAATGGTTTTAGCGCTGAAAATAACCGTGTCCCCCTCGTTAACACTAAGCTGAGGATGACTGTCCATGCCGAGTTTGTGTAGCGCGGCACCAACCTCTCCCTGACTGCCTGTAGCAATCGCCAGAATTTCCTTAGGGGGTAAATACTCCAGATGTCGGGCATCGATGGGTCGGAAATCGGGGTGCAAAAGATCATTCGATAGTGCACAGCGATACATATTTTCCAGACTTCTACCCAGCAAACCAACACGTCGACCGGTAGCGTGGGCAATGCGCAAGATTGACTGCAAACGGGCAACGTTGCTAGCAAAACACGCCACCACGACCTTGCCAGTGAGCGGAGCAATCGTTTGCAATAACCCGTCGGCGACATCGCCCTCATGGGGTGATTTGCCCGGCTTCAGGGCATTCGTCGAGTCGCAGACGACGGCATCGACCTGCCGCAGGTCAGCACCTTGCCAATGGCTTGGCTGCCAAGGTTCACCCACCACCGGTCTGCCATCAATCTTCCAGTCGGCTGTATGCAATATTCGACCGCCACCCGCCCGTATCAATAGGGCACAGGTCTCTGGGGTCGAGTGGGTCAATGGCAGCCATTCAACATCGAAGGGGCCTAAACGATGGCGCGAACCGGGTTCAACTTCTATGAGGGGCTCGGGTAGCCCAGCACCTCGCCACCCCGCTTTGCGGCGCAGTACCGATGCCGTAAAGGGTGTCGTATACACGGGACAGCCAAATCGCTGCCACAGGTATGGCACAGCGCCAATATGATCCTCGTGAGCATGGGTAATGATGAGGCCATCTAAGCGCTGGCACTGATCTGCAATGAATTGAGGGTCAGGCATTTGGATCGATGGCCTGCCACTGTTACTCGTGGGGTTGTGCTCAAACGTGATGCCGCAATCGACCATGAGCCAACGCCCAGCATGGCTGTACAAATTGAGATTCATGCCAATCTCACCACAACCACCCAGGGGTAGTAGGCATATGCTGTCGGCCGGTGGCATCATGGGGTTTCAGCCTCTTTCAATGGACAATCCATTGGACAGTTACCACGCGTAGCCAATTCGGAAGCGATAGGCTTGGTCAACTTCATCACGATCGGCGGCGGCGGTACCGTCGTAGTCATAGGTAAATTCGGCCGCCCCTTCAAGGCCCAGTAATAGTGGGAAAGTTAATCCCAAGGTGGTTTTCAGAATGAGCTGGTCGGTCTGTTGTAAATCGAGAATGCCCACGTGACGCAAGTATAGTTTGGCGTCTGCCCCCAGCACCGAGCTGGTGCCGGTGATATTCCAGTTAAGACCTGCATAATCGGTATCGGCTTGGTTAACGGAGGCATCGTAATCCGTGTTAACCAACGCTAAACCCAATTCCCCATCAAGGCTCAGCTGAGGCCTCTCGAGCAGGC
>CBFHMA010000265.1:0-1460 GCA_965656775.1 Luminiphilus sp. | reverse complement strand
AGTCACTTTCCAGTCTCCTTAGGACACGACACTTCAGGGAATTTCGAGTACAGGTTGCGCTTTCACCAGCTTGTCGATCGCTTGCACCTGCTCGAGGAAGGGTTTTAATAGGGTAAGGGGTAACGCACTGGGGCCATCGCACAGGGCTTTATCGGGGTTGGGGTGTGCCTCTAGAAACAGACCAGCAAGCCCAGTGGCCATGCCCGCCCGCGCCAAATCGAGCACCTGATGACGTCGTCCCCCCGAGGCTTTATCGCCGGCGTTTCGCCGCTGTAGCGCGTGGGTCACATCGAAAATAAGCGGCAGACCACCGGTGACCTGACGCATGACACCAAAGCCCAGCATATCGACCACTAAGTTGTCGTAGCCGAAATTGCTGCCCCGCTCGCACAGGAGCAAACGCTCGTTACCGCACTCACGGAACTTATCGACCACATTGGCCATTTGCTCGGGGCTGAGAAACTGCGGCTTTTTAATGTTGATAACCGCACCTGTGGCTGCCATGGCCTGAACCAAATCGGTTTGTCGTGCGAGAAAGGCGGGTAGTTGTAAGATATCGCAAACAGCTGCAACCGGTGCGGCCTGCTCGGGGGCATGCACATCGGTGACCACCGGCACACCATAATGCGCCTTTACCGCCGCAAGCGCTTTCAGGCCCGCTTCTAAACCGGGGCCGCGATACGAGTGAATCGACGAGCGATTGGCCTTGTCGAAGCTGGCTTTGAACACATAGGGTATATCGAGCTGGCGGCATACCTCCACGTAGTGGCCGGCAACATCCACCGCAAACTGCTCGCTCTCAATGACATTAACCCCGCCCAACAACACCATGGGCTGGCGGTTACCGATGCAAATATCGCCACAGGTGACATCAATAGCCGATGGGGCGTTACCCACTGAACCGGTACCTACCAAGGCTTACTGCTCGGCATGCTCGGCATGCTTTAACGCCGCCTGAATATAACCGGTAAACAGCGGATGTCCGCCACGGGGTCGCGAAGTAAACTCGGGGTGGAACTGGCAAGCCAAGAACCACGGGTGATCGGGCAGCTCCACCATTTCCACCAGCTCGTGATCGTGGGACCAGCCCGAAATCTGCATGCCCGCGTTACGAATACGATCGAGGTAGTTGTTGTTCACCTCGTAGCGGTGACGGTGGCGCTCGCGTATTTCGCTGGCGCCGTAGACCTTGGCAGCCAAGCTATCGGGCACCAAGTGACAGGTTTGGGCACCAAGGCGCATGGTGCCGCCCAAATCGGAGTTTTCGTCGCGTTTTTCTTTACGACCATCGGCGTCTTGCCATTCGGTAATAAGGGCCACAATCGGATGGGGTGTATTAGGCTGCATCTCGGTCGAATGGGCTTCGGTGAGCCCACAGACATTGCGAGCGTACTCAATCATAGCCATGTGCATGCCCAGACAAATGCCTAAGAACGGCACGCGATTTTCACGGGCGTAAC
>CBFHMA010000264.1:0-1466 GCA_965656775.1 Luminiphilus sp. | reverse complement strand
CGTAATTGGAAACGCTTACGGAGGAAGCGGGCGATACCGTCCTCATCGTGGTGACCTATGATGTCATGGGCAGCGGCCTTGACATCCGCTTGGGCATTGGCGGGCGCGTAAGCCTCATCGGCCACAGCGAACATGCTCAGGTCGTTGTCACCGTCGCCGAACACAATGATTTCATCAAAGTCGTGTTCATGGCGTAGGGTGTTAATACCGTTACCTTTGCTGCCTTGGCTGTGATGAATATCGACCCAGCATTGTTGTTTGCTTTCGATGGCAACGCCGCTGTAGGCCACCAGATGAGGCTCATCGGCAATAGAGCCAATGATGGCCGCAATAGCCGACTCTGGTCCCATCGCACTTACATTAATGACATTAGCATCAGTCGGCATGGCGCTTAGCGGGGCAAGGGGTAGGTGACGTTCGTCTTCAAAGAGTTGGGCTAACCGTTGCTCAGAGCGGTTCTTCAGAGGTGCATGGTAGACCGCATGGTGATTGTCTTCCTCGAGGGTAAACACGAAAGGGGTAATGTCTTGCAGGGTAAACGCTGCCAAGACATGCCAAACCTCGCTTTGGGTCAATAAGTGTTGGTGGCTGTAATGCTCTTGCTGAGGACACCAGATAACGGCACCGTTTTTCAGTATATGGGGCAATTGGAACCGGTGATGTTGCAGGGGCCGTCGAGCTGCTTGCAGGGTTCGCCCTGTAGCAACGGTGTAGGCAATACCATTGCGCTCGAGTAGCTTTAACGTCTCGGCGGTAAAGGGTGTAATTTCAGACGCCGCATTAAGCAACGTCCCGTCCATGTCGAAAACCACCAATGTCAAAACAAAACTCTCCCATGCGCGTGAGTCACAGTGTAACGCGGGGGGCGCATCGATGCGATGAATCAGCGATAATCACCGCAGCGGTGCGAAACAATACACAGCGTTACACAGGAGGAGATACGTAATGGCGCGCCAACCTACGCTGAAACAGCTTAAATACCTATGTGCTGTGGCAGAGCATCAGCATTTTGGCCACGCGGCTAAGGCGTGTTACGTCTCTCAAAGTACCTTAAGTGCGGGTATTCAAGAGCTAGAGGACACCTTAGGGGTGTCTCTTGTCGAACGTAATAACAGAAATGTGTTGTTAACTACCTTGGGCGTTGATGTTGTTGAGCGCGCACACGGGATTTTGGTCGATACCGAAGATTTAGTGGCCATGTGCGCGGCTGCAGGTGAACCCTTCAGCGGCAAATTGCGTTTGGGGGTTATTCCGACCATTGCACCCTTTTTACTGCCTCGGCTGTTGCGTCGGCTTCGCGCTGACCACCCGAACTTTAAGCTATTCATTCGAGAGGATTTAAGTCAGCCGCTAGTCGATGCCCTGCATGGGGGTGAGTTGGATATTTTGTTGCTCGCGTTGCCGTTTCCTGCGGAGAACGTTGACGTGATGCCATTAATGGAGGATGACTTTTTATTGGCGACCCC
>CBFHMA010000263.1:0-1468 GCA_965656775.1 Luminiphilus sp. | reverse complement strand
TGACGTTGAGCCTCATGCCCAGTGGGTTTGCGCAAAACCTACTCATTAGCAATGCCACCGTTCATACCATGACGGATGCGGGCATTCTGATGAACACCGATGTCCTTATTGCAGACGGCAAGATTCAACGTATTGGGCAAAACCTGCCGGTAGACGCCGATGTGCAACACATTGATGCCGCCGGCGCACCACTGACTCCCGCCTTTTTTGCCGGGGTAACCGTATCGGGCTTGAGTGAAGTTGAAGCGGTTAAAGAGGCCGTCGACAGTGAATACAATGAATTGTTCACGCAACTGCTACACCCCGAGTTCGATGTCAGAACTGCCTACAACCCGTTATCGAGCGTCATACCCATTACCCGTATCGAAGGGTTCGGCTATACACTGTTGGCCGCCACACGCGGTGATCGAAGTGTTTCGGGGCTGGGCGGTCTTGTACGCTTCGATGGAGGTTTTGATAGTTTCGAAGGCAAGCCAGTCCTGTTTGTAGAACTCACCGGCCATGCAGCAAGCGCCATGGGTGGCTCGCGAGCCGTTCACTGGATGCTGCTACGACAAGCCTTTGACGACCTCGATGAAGAAAACGATGACCTGATGAGCCCGATCGGCCGCAAAACGTTGGAGCTTGTGAAAGACAAGGGCTTATTCGTATTTCACGTGAATCGAGCTGCTGACATTGTGCAAACACTAAAATTTGCCAAACGCCATGATCTCAAAGCGGTCATCCATGGGGGTCGGGAGGCTTGGATGGTTGCCGAGCAACTCGCTTCAGCGCGAGTCCCCGTTATCATCAACGCCCTCGATAATTTACCCGCCGACTTTGATTCACTGGGTGCGCGTCTCGACAACGCAGCCCTGCTTGACGCAGCCGGTGTTACGGTCATGTTTAGCAGTGGCGAAACCCACAATGCCCGTAAGGTTCGGCAGGTAGCCGGTAATGCGGTGGCAAACGGTCTCGATCATAGCGCCGCACTCCGTGCCCTCACAGCCACACCGGCCAAGGTTTTCGGCGGCAATGGGCGAACGGTTGAGCGGGGCGCACAAGCCGATTTGGTGCTCTGGAGTGGTGATCCCCTAGATGTCACCAGTCTAGCGACGCAAGTCATCATAGGCGGCAAAGCTGATCCCATGAAAAGTCGCCAGACTTTATTGCGCGACCGCTATTTACCGACTAACAGCGATCTACCGCGCGCTTACATCAAGCCCTAATCGGCTATAACAGGCGGTTTCTACGAGCCTTCAATCCCTGACACCACCAGCATTGGTGGTGTCAGGCCTTCGCGGCAGACTCAATGATTCGAGTGGTAGAAAAGCCCTCGACGAAATCCAAGACACAGACCTTCCCACCCGCTTTCACCACCGTGTCGTAACCCACAATATCTTGGGGCACATAGTCCCCACCCTTGACCAGCACATCGGGCACAACCGCTGCAATTAAGTCGGCTGGGGTGTCGCTATCGAAAGGCACC
>CBFHMA010000262.1:0-1469 GCA_965656775.1 Luminiphilus sp. | reverse complement strand
CGTGACGTCAATAATTTTGCGAATGAGTGAGTAGCCGTTGGAGTGAGGGCCACTTGAGGGCAGTGCTAGAATGGCGTCACCGATGCTGACATGACTGCCATCGATAATATTCTCTCGCTCGACCACCCCAACGCAAAAACCTGCCAGATCGTAGTCTTCGCCCTCGTACATACCTGGCATCTCGGCGGTTTCACCGCCCACCAGTGCAGCACCTGCAAGTTCGCATCCCTTGCCAATACCGGTAATAACATCGGCCGCAATATTTATGTTGAGTTTGCCGGTGGCATAGTAGTCGAGGAACAGCAACGGTTCGGCACCGACAACGGCAATGTCGTTACTGCACATTGCCACCAGATCAATACCGATGGTGTCGTGTTTGCCCAGCGCCAAAGCGAGCTTGAGTTTTGTACCCACGCCATCGGTGCCTGACACTAAGACCGGACGACGGTAACCTTCAGGGATCTCACAGAGAGCGCCAAAGCCGCCCAGCCCCCCCAACACCTCGGGGCGGTGTGTACGCTGACTGACAGATTTGATGCGCTCAACCAGTGCATTGCCAGCATCTATATCGACGCCAGCATCGCGGTAAGTGAGTGGACGTGTGTCTTTGCTCATACTCAGGCCTCAATTGCGGAGGCGTAGAGTAATGGCTCAGATGCCGATAGGAAAGTCACACGAGTAGCCAGAGTTGCCTGCTTGAGACTGACTGATTCCACGCAGGGTGCTTAGTCGCAATATCACTGCCTGTAGATGCCCTGCGGCTGGTAGACTTCTTATCAACGGTTACGAATGAGGTTCCGGTGCATGTGGGCACGCGTCCTAGGTGTTATCTGCTGTGTAGTGATGGTCTCGGCTGCATCTGCCGACGATTGGTATAGCGCTGTTGTACCGGTTCCCGATCGCACCACAGCCAGCCTCGATCATGCGCTAGCCAGTGCACTAGAGCAGGTGTTGGTGCGGGTGTCAGGGGATGCGCAGCTTGCAGAGCACCCAAGCACCGCTAAGTTACTCAGTAATGCACGTGACCGCGTTTCTCTGTATAGCTACAGCGAACTTGAGCAGGGTTTGGCGGTGCGAGCCCAGTTCGATAGTTCTATTATTAAGTCGCTGCTTCGACAGCTCAGGGCAAGTTTTTGGGCGCCGCCGCGACCTGCAGTCCTTGTGTGGCTGGTCGCCGATGAATCCGAGGGACGTCGTTTCGTCAATTTTGCTGACGATCCTGACTTGGTTACAGCGCTGATCGATGGCTTTGGGGGGCGGGGTGTGCCCGTTCGATTCCCTTTGTTAGATCTAGAAGACACCGCCAATTTGAGTCCCGATGGCGTCTGGCAAAAGGCCATGCCCGATGTTCTTGCCGCTTCTGAGCGATACGGCGTTGAACATGTGCTGGTGGGTCGATTTGTCCAGCTCAGTAGCGGTCAGGCGGTGGGTGATTGGCTGTATTACGGCCCTGCCTTTCAGCGTAGCAT
>CBFHMA010000261.1:0-1472 GCA_965656775.1 Luminiphilus sp. | reverse complement strand
CCAAGAAGCATTAGCAGACCAGTCGCGAACAGAAATGCCAGGTACGTCACGTCACACTCTCCAGTAGTGGTTATACATGCCCATTGGCTGTTGTCGGCATCGATCGAATATCATGTCAGAGCACGATGCAATCGTTGCCAGTCAAAAGCCGGTCCAGGATCCGTTTTTCGCCCGGGGGCAATATCGCTGTGACCAACAATAGCATTCGCTGCGATGCGGGGATATTCCCGTCTGAGACATTGAATAAGCCGAGCAAGCTGAAGATACTGCTGAGCGGTGTAGGGACTGTCGTCAGTGCCCTCAAGCTCGATACCAATACTAAAATCGTTGCAGTTATCACGGTCGCACCATTGGGATACACCCGCATGCCATGCGCGATCCTGTGTGGCGACATACTGATTAACTATACCCTCGCGATCGATAAAGAAATGGGCCGACACCCTCAGCTGTGCAATCTCAGCGAAAAATGGATGGGCATCGCTCTCGAGGGTGTTACAGAAAAGCTCAGTCACATGATCACCACCAAAACACCCTGGCGGCAACGAAATGTTGTGGATCACAATCAAGTCAATAACGGTGCCCCTAGGACGCGCGTTGGCATTGGGTGAAGGGACATGTCTGGCGCAAGCAAGCCAGCCGTCGCACAATAGCCATGATTCAGAGTCTCTCGTCATCCCCATAGAATATCCCAACCGCGCGTCGCGCACCCTGTTTTGGAATGATATGCCCATGATCGACCCAGCCTACGTTCAACGCGTCGTTGCCGCCGCACTGGCAGAAGATATTGGTAGTGGCGATGTGACCGCCGGTCTTGTACCCGATGGTACTCGCGTCACTGCGAAAGTGATTTCCCGAGAAGCGGGTGTGCTATGCGGCACCGACTTTGTCGATGCTGTATTTCAGGCTCTCGATACCGCGCTCGAGGTCATATGGCACAAACACGATGGCGACGTGCTCGCTGAAAACGATGTGCTATTCACTGTCAGTGGCAGTGCGCGACATATCCTCACGGGGGAGCGCACTGCCCTCAACTTTTTACAGTTATTGTCGGGCACTGCAACCCGCTGCCAACGCTACGCCGAACAAGTAGCCGATACCTCTGTGAAACTGCTCGACACGCGAAAAACCATTCCCGGTCTGCGTCTAGCGCAAAAATATGCTGTTCGCTGCGGTGGTTGTTATAACCACCGCATCGGGCTGTATGACGCTTTTCTCATCAAGGAAAATCACATTGAAGCCTGTGGCACGATCGCCGCGGCAATTGCCGAAGCCCGTCATCAAGCCCCAGACAAGCCCGTAGAGGTTGAGGTGGAATCACTTGAGGAGTTGGCGGAAGCGATAGCGGCAGAAGCCGACCGTATTATGCTTGATAACTTTAGCGAATCGATGATGCGAGAAGCCGTCTTAATGAATGGCGGCAGAGCCGAGCTCGAGGCCTCAGGCAACATCACCGACAGTAACTTGCGCGCTAT
>CBFHMA010000260.1:0-1511 GCA_965656775.1 Luminiphilus sp. | reverse complement strand
TATCCCCACGATCAAACCAACGTCAATGGTGGGGCCATTGCGTTGGGTCATCCCTTAGGAGCCACGGGCACCAAGCTGATGACAACACTATTACACGAAATGGAGCGACGGCAGGTTCGCTACGGCTTGCAAACCATGTGTGAAGGCGGTGGTCAGGCGAACGTCACCATTCTTGAACGAGTGTAATGAGGACATCATGAGCGGAATTTGTGAAGGCAGGGTAGTTATCGTTACGGGCGCCGGTGGTGGCTTGGGTGCTGCCCATGCTCGAGTATTGGCGGCAGAGGGTGCTGCAGTCATCGTTAATGACATCAACCAAGACGCGGCACAAGCTGTAGTCGATAGTATTGTGGCCAGCGGTGGCCGTGCTGTGGTTAACGAGTCAGACATCACTAATTACGCCAGTTCAGAACTTGCGGTGCGACAGGCCATAGACACTTTTGGTGATTTGCACGGGGTTGTGAATAACGCGGGTAACAACCGCGATCGAATGTTCGCATCCCTGAGCGAAGCCGACTGGGATGCGGTGATGGCGGTACACCTTAAAGGGCACTTTTGTATTGCCAGTCATGCGGTGCAGTACTGGCGCCACCAATCAAAAGCCGGTAACCCCGTTAGTGGGCGCATTGTGAACACCACCTCGGGCGCTGGCTTGCAGGGCTCTATTGGGCAATCGAACTACGCAGCAGCGAAAGCGGGCATTGCGGCGCTCACCCTCAATCAGGCAGCGGAATTGGCCCGCTATGGCATCACCGCCAATGCCATTTGTCCCGTGGCGCGCACTGGGATGACCACGGCGGTACCGGCGATGGCTGAGCGCATGGCCCCCCCAACCGACGGCAGCTTCGATCACTTCGCCCCAGAAAACGTGTCATCGGTTGTAGCCTGGTTGTGCGCGGAGCGCTCGGTACATGTGACGGGCAAGATTTTGGAAGCCGAGGGCGGTCGAATTGCCATTGCCGACGGCTGGCGCAGTACCAAGGGTGTCGACAAAGGTGCTAGGAGGGCACCTGCGGAAATTGATGAGGCCATGGCCACCTTGCTGGCAGAAGAAGTACCAGCACAGGCCGTTTGGGGCACTTGAGGAGCCGTTGTGAATTTTCGATTTAGCGATGAGCAACGCATGATCTTTGACACGGCGAGTGCCTTTCTTGCCGAGGTCTCCGATAGTGCGGCTACCCGAACAGCTATGGCCAGTGCCGACGGCTTTGACCTCGGCCTCTGGCAGCGCCTGTGTAACGAGATGTTCTGGCAGGGACTGCTGATACCCGAAGATGAGGGCGGTCTTGAGCTTGGCTATGTTGAAATAGTGGGTGTCCTCGAAAAAGCGGGGGAGCGACTGTTAACGGCACCGCTGTATAGCACCGTATTGGCAACGACCTTATTACTGCGTATGCCACCCTCGCCGGCGCGTTCGGCCCTGCTCGAGCGAATTCTGGCAGGCGAACTGGTAGCCGTCGCACATACATCGGGCGATCGTGACTGGCGCATTGGCGGTATAACTGCCCATG
>CBFHMA010000259.1:0-1526 GCA_965656775.1 Luminiphilus sp. | reverse complement strand
GTGTTGTTGAATACTGTCACTCGGTTGTAGCTGAACATGACCGCCGTGGCACCGCTGATACCCTAAGCCCGTCATATAACGAGTGTCCCTATGAGTGATCACATCGCCAAGGGAGCTACTGTAACAGGTGGCTCACCGACGCCCTACGCAAGTCTGACAAACCCGTTTGGTCAAAGCGCCGACGCAGCACCTGCTCAGCTGCCTCAAGGTCGCTATGAGGCCACCGTCGAACGCGGCTTCGCGTTACAGCAGCGACCCTATGTGGCCGCGGGTATACAGTCGATTCAACGGCAGCATCAAAAAAAGCGGATGACCATATGGGAGCGTATTCGCTGTCTGGCCGATGGCGATCCCCATGTCTTGTATCAAAACTGGGGTCCTAATTTAGACGGTGCGTCGCTGGTGACTGCGGTGATTCAAATCGATGGACGCGATGTTGCGATCTACGGCCATGACTTTACGGTTCGCGCCGGCTCAATGGACGCCACCAATGGGCGCAAGCTGGCGAAGCTGTTTGAGCTAGCGGCAAAGCGGAAAATCCCATTGGTGGGCTTAAATGACTCCGCCGGTGCCTACATACCAGCCGGTGTTGGTGGACTCGATGGTTATGCGGATGCATTTACCGCCTTGCGCAAAATCAGCGGCATCGTGCCAAGCATCATGTGCATGTTTGGATTTAACGCGGGGGGTGGTAGCTACCTACCGCGACAGGGTAGTTTTCTGATTCAGCCTCGGGATACGTTTTTTGGCTTGACCGGCCCCGGCGTGGTGAAGTCGGTGTTAGGGGAAGACATTACCCCCGATGAATTGGGTGGTCCTAACGTACACAGCCAAACCGGCGTGACGGACTTCGTTGTTGACGATGAAGTTGCCGCCTTGCGAAAAGTACGGGAGATTCTCAAGTACTTACCCGATTCCAATCAGGTAGCACCGCCGTATCAACCCAGTTCCGATCCAGCCCATCGCAGTACGCGCGATATCGACATATTACTACGCAAGGCCTTCAACTCGCCCACTGGATTTAATACACCCGTGGACATCACGATTTTGATCCAACAGTTGTGTGATCACGGTGACTTCTTAGAGGTACAAGCCGAACGGGCACGTAACACCATTACCGCTTTCGGTCGCATGGGTGGCCACGTGGTGGGGTTTGTCGCCAATAATTCTGCTGTCTCTTCGGGCCAAATTGATATTGATGCGGCCTATAAGAATGCGCGTTTTATACGTTTCTGTAACTTATATAACGTCCCGGTTATGTTCCTTGAAGACACCACAGGATTTTTACCGGGCCGCGAACAAGAACATAGGGGCATTGTCCAGGCGGGCCGAGCCATGCTCGATGCGATTGTCGATTTGCGGACACCGCGCTTTCTTGTGTTAGTTCGTAATGCCTTTGGTGGTGCCTACGCCAGTTATAACAATTACCCCACCGGTGCTGATTTTGTAGTGGCCTTGCCCACGACACGGGTGGCCGTGATGGGTCCTGCGGGGGTCGAATATGTTTACAAAGACGAGCTCAAGAA
>CBFHMA010000258.1:0-1534 GCA_965656775.1 Luminiphilus sp. | reverse complement strand
TAGAGCTGTCCACCACCATTGGGACCATAACACCCAGCAATGGCAGTGCGCTGACCAACGCAGAGGGTGATGCTGAATTCACTATTGCCGCCGGTGATGTCTCTGGTGCGGGGGTGCTAACAGCAAGTTACGCCGCAGCTTCAGGTGGTATCACAGCGACCCAAGATGTTGAAGTGATTGCCGAAGAGAGCGTTTTTGTACTCGATCTGCAAACGGTGAATGCAGCAGGTGCAAGTGTGCGTCAGTTCAGTACCGCAAACCCACTCAGTATTCGAGCGACCCTGTACGCCATACGGGCAGGTATTTTGAGTCCTGTGAGTGATGTGGCACTCACGGCGGTATCCAGCATTGGCACCATCAGCCCAGATAACGGTTCAACGTTATCCGATGGTGAGGGTTTGGCGGAGTTCCAGTTAACGGGCGGTGAGACCACGGGTGCTGGTCGAGTGACAGTTTCTTACCAAAACGCCGATGGTGTGACACTGGTGACCCGCAGTGTCAACGTCGAAGCGGTGAGCGCCGGCAGTGGCTACACCATGGAACTGCAAACGAGTGACGTTGATGGCAATGCGACTCGAGGATTTTCTTCTGGGGAGCCACTATTGGTTCGTGCCACAGTTACCCCCGAGGTGGCTGGTGCGAGTCGAGAGGGGTTATTGGTAACCCTTACCTCGACGGTTGGTTCAGTGACCCCTGAAGGTGGGGCAGCACTCACGAATGCCCAAGGCGTAGCGACGTTCTTGCTCAGTGCAGACGGTGTTGTTGGTGCGGGCGTCGCAACGGCAGCGTTGAGTCTTGAGGGCGCCTCGGTAACGGCTGCAACCACAGTAGAGGCGCAATCGATTCAGACAGATCGTCGTTTGGTGGTGCGCGGCCTTGACCCCAGCGACCAGCCTACTTTTACCTTCGCGGAAGGCATGCCACTTACAGTGCGCGTGGCCATCGAAGACCAGTCTGGCAGCATACAAGATATTGATGGCGCCACGATTAGCTTGACGTCAAGTATTGGCAGCATTTCGCCCTCTAATGGATCGGCACTAACCACCGACGGTATCGCCAGTTTTGTGATCAGTTACGACCAAGTTGTCGGTGCAGGGGTCGTCACCGCTGATTATGTTACTGACGATGGTGTGCTTCGCAGTTCATTAAATGTCGAAACGACCGCAGCCGAGAGTTTTGTGCTGAACCTTGCCGCAACCGGCGGCAATGAAAATGGGCAGTTGGGCCCGAATGACCCCATCGATATCAGTGTGTCGTTGACCGAAGCTGGGCTTGATGGTGGGCCAGTAGCGGGTGCGCTTCTGCAGCTTGATACAGGTATAGCAACCGTCACGCCTGCCAACGGTGCCCGAACCACGAATGATAATGGTGAGGCGGTCTTCACACTGAATTATGCCGATATTGAGGGTGCTGGTCCGGTCACGGTCAGTTACACCTCGCCTGCGGGAGATCTATTCAGCAACACGATTAATATCGAGGCAGCCCGCAGTGCTGCGCCGCCCATCATTCAAATTGAGTTCACGGAAACCCCCGA
>CBFHMA010000257.1:0-1567 GCA_965656775.1 Luminiphilus sp. | reverse complement strand
TCATGCTGGTGTTTCTCGGCCACGGTTTATTATTGGGCGGTTTGGGGATTGGTTTGGGTGCTGTTCTTGGGATTACCCTGGCGACTCAGATTAGCGATTTGGCAACCTTTATTGAACAACTGCTGGGAGTTTCCCTGTTTGACCCCCGGGTTTATTACATTGGGCGTCTCCCCTCGGAACTGATGTGGCAAGACGTTGGACTTACGGTGGTAGCCGCACTCATTCTGAGTTTGCTAGCAACCCTGTACCCGGCATGGCGTGCCGCGCAAATACAGCCCGTGGAGGCTTTGAACGATGGCTGATCCGGTACTGGCCTGTCGACAGTTGAGTAAATCGTTTGTCGATGGCAACCGACGCATTGACGTGCTCAGTAGCCTCGAATTGAGCCTCGAAGCGGGGGAGCGTATTGCCATCGTCGGCCAGTCCGGTTCAGGGAAATCGACCCTACTGAATTTATTGGGTGGACTCGACGACCCGAGTGCAGGGTCTGTATGGGTGTCTGGACAGAATCTCAGCACGCTTTCTGAACAGGCCCGCTGTCGATGGCGTAATCGCTCACTGGGTTTTGTATTTCAGTTCCATCATTTATTACCTGAATTTTCTGCCCTTGAGGCCGTAGCCATGCCCGCGCGTATTGCCGGTTTGCCTCGGGAGTCGGCGTTTCAACGTGCCAAGGCGCTGCTCAGCAGCGTGGGTTTGAGCGATCGGCTATCACACCGGCCAGCTATGCTGTCCGGGGGCGAACGTCAGCGTGTCGCCATCGCCCGTGCACTTATTAATCGACCCTCTTGTGTACTAATGGATGAGCCCACCGGGAACTTAGATCCTCAGGCTGCGGAGCGAGTACTCGACTTAATGGCCGAGTTGAAGCGGGACGAGACCGGTTTTGTTGTTGTGACCCATGATCCGGGGATTGCGCTGCGCATGGATCGGCAACTGGAGTTACGGGATGGACATCTGGTGCCGCTGCAATGATGCCTTGGGCCGCCCGCTGGCAGTTTGCCTTGCGTCAAACCGCGGGCTCCGGGCGGGGCCTGTCGGGATTTTTATCGAAGCTTTCGATGTTGGGTCTCATTTTGGCTGTGGCGGTATTGTTGGCGGTGCTGTCAGTCATGAATGGTTTCGAGCGGGAAATGCACGAGCGCATCTTGGGATTGGTGCCCCATGTAAGCATTCGCGGCTATATCGAGCTCGACCAGTGGCAGCGTCAACGAGATGAGCTAGAACAGTTACAGGAGGTGCGCGCTGCTGAATTGTTTTTCGAGCGCGATGGATTGGCAGTGCAGGGGAGTAGAGTATTTCCAACCCAACTCTTAGGTGTGAGCCCTCATGCGCTTGCTCGTTGGCAACCTCTATTGCGCGGCCAAATAGCCCCCGTTTTGGATCAGGGTGTGGTGTTGGGTAGTGCCTTGGCGCAGCGCTTGGGAGTGGGTCCCGGCGATAATTTGCGGATGATTTTGCCTGCGACACCACGTCAACAAGGGCCAAGGGCACGACCGGTGACCTTAAACATTGTCGCAACATTGAATTCGGGCACTGAATTCGACCAGGGTCTAGTACTCGCTGA
>CBFHMA010000256.1:0-1599 GCA_965656775.1 Luminiphilus sp. | reverse complement strand
TTGGTAAACAACGCGGGTATTACAAAAGACAATATTTTGATGCGCATGAAAGATGACGAGTGGAACAGTGTTGTTGACACTAACTTAAACGCCATTTACCGAGTGAGTAAGGCCTGTCTGCGTGGTATGACGAAGGCGCGTTGGGGTCGTATCATTAATGTTTCTTCGGTGGTGGGCTCAATGGGTAATGCGGGTCAGAGTAACTACGCTGCCACGAAAGCGGGTGCAGAGGGCTTTACCCGCGCCTTGGCTAAGGAACTTGGATCCCGAGCTATTACAGTTAATGCCGTGGCGCCTGGATTTATCGATACTGATATGACGGCTGAGCTCTCAGACGAGCAGCGCAATTTGATGCTGGCGCAAGTGCCGCTGGCTCGCCTGGGACAGCCTGAGGAGATAGCGGCAACGGTGGCTTTTCTGGCAGGTGAGGCCGCAGGCTACATCACCGGCGAAACGATTCATGTCAACGGTGGCATGTACATGGGCTAATAATAAGCCCGTCAAGGGTTTTCCTTTGGGGTTTTAAGGGTAAACTCTCGACATAACCAGGGCGCAAGCCCAACTAACCATCAGTGGGAGAAATCAACAGACCATGAGCAGCATTGAAGATCGCGTCAAAAAAATCGTCGCCGAGCAACTGGGCGTTAAAGAAGACGAAGTCCGCAACGAAGCGTCCTTTGTGGATGATCTTGGTGCCGATTCGTTGGATACCGTCGAGTTAGTGATGGCCCTGGAAGAAGAATTCGAGACGGAAATTCCCGACGAGGAAGCCGAGAAGATCACCACCGTTCAGTTGGCGATTAACTACATCAACGAAAACCTCGCCTAAGGCCTATGCCTTAGCGCACTCAGGGCCGTTCTACCTGTGTAGAGCGGCTTTTTTGTTTTGTGTATGGTTGCTTACAGGTAGTAGAGCCGCTTGTCTGCGGTAATAAGCCACCGTTCTGTCGTGGTGGTAATTCTATGTTGGCAGGGCGTCTGCTGACGCCATCTAGGGAGAAGGGCAATGCAGGGTAAGCGCGTAGTGGTGACTGGGCTTGGCATGGTGTCACCCGTGGGTCTCGATGTGGACAGTAGCTGGCGCAATATATGTAATGGTGTCAGCGGTGCCGCAACCATCACTGACTTCGATACAGAGGCGTACACGACACGCTTCAGCTGTTCCGTCAAAGACTTTAGTGTCGACGGATTCATTGCCCCCAAAGATGCCAAGCGCATGGACCCCTTTGTTCAATTTGGCATGGTTGCCGGTATTCAGGCGTTACGTGATAGCGGCCTTGAGGTTACCGATGCCAATAACGATCGTATCGGCTGTGCCATAGGTTCGGGTATTGGTGGTATCGGATCCATCGAAAAAAACACGCTGTTAGTCGATGGGGCTGGGCCTAGAAAAATGTCACCCTTCTTTGTGCCCGGCGCCATTATCAACATGATTAGCGGCAACCTGAGCGTCATGTACGATCTGCGAGGCCCCAATCTGGCTGTGGTTACAGCCTGCACTACAGGTACCCACAATATTGGCTTGGGTGCGCGACTCATTGCTACCGGTGAGGCCGATGCCATGCTGGTGGGCGGCGCTGAAATGGCCACTACACCCAT
>CBFHMA010000255.1:0-1612 GCA_965656775.1 Luminiphilus sp. | reverse complement strand
TTGACGGTGCTGTTAAGTGGTAGGGGCGAGGGTGATTACACGATTGACGAAACGCTCTCGGTCATAAACCGAGAGCGCACGAAAGGCTTCCCCGATAATACGGAAATCGACGCGTTGCTCACGTACACAGGGCGTGCCAAAGGGGACATTTTAGCCACAGTAGCACCCCGTGCCAGCGCTGTTACCGTTCATACCCACCACTCGTTTGTACGTTTGCCTGACGATGGTTACACCCCACTTCCCTATGATCCGCGAGCCGGTTACATCGATGCCGATGACAGCGATCTCGTGTACGACTACGCAACGCCGATTGGTGAGCCCATGGCGAGAGCGTTTGCGCGACGACACCGACTCCACAAAAAAGATCCTTCCGCCGAGCGCAGTGAGGCAGTAGAGCCGATCATTTACTACGTGGATCCAGGTGTACCGGAGCCCATTCGCTCTGCCTTAATGGAGGGTGCGTCATGGTGGAATCAAGCCTTTGAAGCTGCGGGCTACATTGATGCTTTTCAGGTCAGGCTTCTTCCTGCGGATGCCGACCCCATGGACATACGCTACAACGTGATTCAGTGGGTTCATCGCTCAACACGTGGCTGGTCTTACGGCATGAGCGTGCGCGATCCTAGAACTCAAGAAATCCTCAAAGGCCATGTATCACTTGGCTCGTTGCGGGTACGACAGGATCTTCTACTCGCCGAAGGCTTGCTGGCGCCCTATGAAGACGAGTCCGACGATGCAGCTGAGGCACAAGCTTTTGCGCTGGCGAGACTGCGTCAGTTGGCTGCCCATGAGGTCGGCCATACACTGGGGCTAGAGCACAATTTTGCCGCTAGTGCCGATAATCGGGCCTCGGTGATGGATTATCCACACCCCTATGTGACCCTCACAGACGAGGGCGCTATTGATGTGTCAGAGGCTTACGCTCACGGTATTGGCGACTGGGACAAGCGTGCCATTGTGTGGGGTTATCAGGATTTTCCCGATGGCACCGGTGCTGAGGTGGCGCGAGCCAAAATAATCGGCGACACCCTAGCAATGGGGCTGCACTTCATCGCAGATCGACATGCTCGGGCAGGCCGCAGAGCCAGCGCGGGGCCCGCGCATCCTCAGGCCAGCTTGTGGGATAACGGCGCCGACCCGGTCGCTGAACTTCGTCGCTTAATGGCCGTGAGGGCGAGGGTTTTAAAGCAATTCTCGGACGCGGTCATTCGCGCTGGGCAGCCAATGGCAACCATTGAAGAAACGCTAGTCCCGGCCTACTTAATGCATCGGTATCAGGTAGCTGCGGCGGCCGCCGTGTTAGGTGGTCAGACCTTTAGCTATGCACTGCGTGGTGATGGGCAGCAGGTCACTGCTCCGGTGCCTGCAGCCCTGCAATACGCAGCTATTGATGCATTGCTCGATACCCTCAGTCCCGAGGCACTAACGTTGCCCGCCAGCCTTCTTAGCCTCATACCCCCGCGGCCTCCTATGACCCCTACAACACGAGAACTGTTTCCCAGAGAAACTGGGTATCTGTTCGATCCGCTGGCGAGTGCCGCCACGGCTGCAGAGCTCACACTCAGTACCCTTGTGGATGCGCGACGCGGTGCTCGCATGAATAATCAACTTT
>CBFHMA010000254.1:0-1632 GCA_965656775.1 Luminiphilus sp. | reverse complement strand
TACTTTTGCCGAGCGACCAGCGGTAATTCCCCAACTAGATCACACTAAAGATCCAAGTCATGGTGACTTAGCAACGAACATTGCCATGGTGCTGGCGAAGCAGGCCAAACGTGCTCCTAGGGATCTCGCCACACTACTCGTAGCAGCACTGCCCGCCAACGGGTTAATTGAGCGGACAGAAATCGCTGGGCCCGGATTTATTAATTTCTTCTTGAGCCAAACCAGCAACACTCAAGCTATTCGTGATGTGTTGTCTGCCGGCGCGCAATTTGGCCAAAGTGATGTTGGACAGGGACGTAAAGTCCAGGTGGAGTTTGTGTCGGCAAACCCGACAGGGCCTCTGCACGTAGGTCATGGCCGCGGTGCAGCTATTGGTGATTCCCTGTGCCGCCTACTCACCGCTACCGGCTGGCAAGTACACCGCGAGTTTTACTACAACGATGCCGGTCAGCAGATTCATAATCTAGCCCTGTCAGTACAGGCGCGCGCAATGGGCAAAAGTCCCGAAGATGCCGACTGGCCAAACGACGGCTATCGTGGCGACTATATTGTCGATTTAGCTCAGGCATTTCTGGCGCAGGAGTCGGTCAGCGCCGCCGATCGAGACATTACCGCTAGCGGTAATGTCGACGCCCTCGACGACATTCAGGAATTCGCTGTGGCGTGGCTGCGCCGGGAACAAGATGCCGATTTGAGAGCGTTCGCCGTCATTTTCGATGAGTATTTTCTCGAGAGTTCACTCTATAGCGAAGGTGCCGTTGACCAGGCGGTCTCCGCTTTAGGACGCAATGGTCACACCTACGAAGATGGTGGCGCTCTGTGGTTACGTAGCACTGCCTTTGGCGACGACAAAGACCGAGTGATGCGCAAGCGCGAGGGCGGTTACACCTATTTCGTGCCCGACGTGGCATACCATCTGAACAAATGGCAACGGGGCTTCGAGCGCGTCATCAACGAGCAAGGCGCTGATCATCACAGTACAATCACCCGGGTGCGCGCAGGTTTGCAGGGGCTGAGTGCCGGGATTCCCGAGGGCTGGCCCGAGTATGTGTTACACCAGATGGTGACGGTGATGCGCGATGGTGCAGAGGTCAAACTATCGAAGCGTGCAGGCAGCTATGTCACCTTGCGCGACCTCATCGACTGGGTGGGCCGAGACGCCACACGATTCTTCCTGTCCGCCAGAGCAGCTACGTCACAACTCACTTTTGATATCGATCTAGCCCTGTCACAGTCCAATGAAAATCCGGTGTATTACATTCAATACGCCCATGCGCGGGTCTGCAGCGTGAAACAAAAAGCGCTGGCCCTGGGTGATGACTGGACTCCGGAGGCTGGACTTGCGTACCTCGACACACTGCAAGAGCCCGAAGCGCTAACATTGGCGCTCACCTTGGGGCGTTTCCCGGAGGTTGTTGCCGGTGCAGCACAGCGGCTTGAGCCCCACGATATCGCCAATTACCTGCGCGATGTGGCCAGTGAATTGCACAGTTTTTACAACGCCCACAAAGTGCTTGATCAAACGGCTCAGCACGTCTCTCTAGCCCGACTGGCGCTGCTGGAAGCAACACGCCAGGTCATTGCTAACGGTTTGGCACTGCTGGGTGTATCAGCACCCGAGAGTATGTAATG
>CBFHMA010000253.1:0-1636 GCA_965656775.1 Luminiphilus sp. | reverse complement strand
CTCTCAGGGCAAAAAAATGTGATGTGTAGCCCGATCGAAAATAGAAAAAGTGAAGTCAGTCACGGAATGCCGATCTATTTATAACTGAATCTAAGGCCTAGAACTATTCTCCACATCAAGCCTTACGCACCTCAGGCTGACAGCTCTAGGAGAACGGTATGACTAACGGACAACAGCAGCTTAACGACTTCATGGAAGGCACGGGATTAGCGCCCATGCCTCCCATGGGGTGGGCCGAGCCCATGTCGTCCACCAACCCTTCATGCAGGTCGGCGCTGGCCATGTTGCCGGTACGTCTTGCTAACCAAATCGGGTATCCGCTGCTGCGGCACCACGATGTAACGCACCACTTATCTCACATCAGGAGAAACACCATGAAATTGAAAGCAACATTAGCAATCGCCGTGGCCGCAGCAAGCAGCGTATTGGCCGCTCAAACTCTGGCTCAAGACATCGACGCTCAAGACGAGCAGGTGTCAGGTAGCTCTACGTTAACCATCGATCAGATCGGTAATGACAACACCGTCGGTACCGCCGATCGTTCTTTTGATCAAATCGGCAGCAATATCGCCACCATTCTGCAGGAAGGTAACAACCTGTCCTTAGTGGGTGGTCAGTTTGGTTTGAACAGCATGGATATCGGCATGGCCGGTGAGAACATTGCGGTTGAAGCCATTCAGATTAACGAAGCAGCCGATGGCGCCGAGAACGTGATGGCATTTTCGGGCGATGGCTCAAACCAGGGTGCGCCTTACGGTGCCGACGCTCGCGTTGACATGCTGGGTGATCGACTGGCTTCAGAGGCCGATGCCAAAGCCGACGCGGTTGCGGATGTTCAGGTTGCCGACGAAGCCCACGCCGAGGAAGAGCTGGTAGCTGAAGGCGACGCTGACGCCGTGGCGGTAGCGGAGTTACTGGCCGAGGCGGGTGATGCAGGCTTCTTGTACCAGGAAGGTCAAGGCAACTTCTTAAGCCTGGACTCCGATGGTTCTAACAACGGCTTCTCGGTTATCCAGCTGGGCGATCGCAACACCTTTGAAGGTGAAGTGGCCGACGACAATAACGTGTTGGTCGTGACCCAAACTACCGACGATAACTTTGCTCTTGTTGAGGCAGCCGGCGGCAACAACGTCATGGATATCGAGCAAAACGGCTTGATGCAGGACGTTGAGCTGTTCGTCGACGGTATGGGCAACACGGCGTTGATCCAACAGGGCAATGGCGAAGCCAGCACCGATAACGTGACCTTGGCCGAGATCATCGGTGATGACAACCAGGTGGCCATTGTTCAGGCGGGTTCTGGACAAACGGCTGAGGTGCTTATCGACTTCGGTATGCGCAACCAGGTGACCATTGATCAGGGCAGCCGTCCTGAGAAGAGTCGTGATAACTTAATCGAGGTTAACATCCTTGATCGCAGCAGTGACCAGGAAATCGCTATCATTCAACGTGGTATTCGCAACACAGCGGTAATTGACGTTGATGATCGCTCGCGCTTCAATCGCATTGATTTGGTTCAGGGTGGCATAGATAACCTGTTTGATATGGCGGACGACAGCGATGGAGTTGACGACAAATCGAACCGCAATGAAGTCAATGCGGTACAGGGTGGTCGTCGTAACATTGCCACTATTGA
>CBFHMA010000252.1:0-1641 GCA_965656775.1 Luminiphilus sp. | reverse complement strand
TCACCGTGAGTAGCCCATCGGGTGTGGGCAATACCGATGCAGCCTTGCATCGGGTCGAGCCGTTGGGCGTTCTCCAAATTGGCCACTTTGCCACTGTATTTATGAAGCTGCAGATTGGCCTCATTATCGATTAACGCCATACCCGCCGAGTCGTAGCCGCGGTACTCTAGGCGCCGCAGTCCCTCCAGCAAGATCTCCGATATTTCTCGTTTCGCTACACCAGCAACAATGCCGCACATAATTACGTATCCTTTTTACTCTCGGGGCGCTGCCAACCCTTAATGGCGCGTTGACGGGCTCGACCAATCACCAGGCTTTGTGAATCAGCGTTGTCTGTGACGGTCGATCCAGCGCCAACAAAACAGTCGTCGGCAAGATGCAGTGGTGCGACCAGTGTGCTATTGGAGCCCACAAAAACGCCATCGCCCAGCTGTGTTCGATGCTTATTGACCCCATCGTAGTTACAGGTAATCGTGCCTGCACCAATATTGCAGGCATCGCCCACATCGCTGTCGCCAATGTAAGCCAAATGGTTGGCCTTGCTACCGGCGCCGAAGCAGCTATTTTTCGTCTCAACAAAATTGCCAATACGCGCACCAGACCCAAGATGTGTGCCCGGCCTAATGCGCGCAAATGGCCCAATACGGCAATTCTCCGCAATCGTGGCGCCATCGATATAGCTGTAGGCTTCGACAACCGTACCGGCGCCGATGTGGCAGTTTTTGAGTATGCAGTTAGCGCCTACGGTGACACCGTCATCTAACACCACTTCACCTTCAAAGACGGTGTTGATATCGATGACGACATCTTGACCGCAGCGCAGCGCACCGCGAATATCAATGCGATGACGATCTCTTAAGGCGACCCCATTGCCCATTAGCTGCTCGGCAGCGCGTCGCTGATACCTTCGCTCGAGCGCCTCTAACTGAAGACGATCGTTAATGCCCTCAATAGCGAGTGCGTCCTCTGTATTCACAACAGATACAGACTCACCATCAGCGACCGCTAACGCCAAAACATCCGGTAAATAGTATTCGCCCTGCTGGTTGTCATTACTCACCCGATGCAACAGTTCCTTCAATCGCCCAGCCGGCGCTGCAATAACACCCGTGTTGACCTCGGAAACCCTCAATTCGTCGTCAGACGCATCTTTTTGCTCGACAACCGCTCTGAAATCACCGTTGCTCGCGCGTAAGATACGCCCGTAACCCGTGGGGTCATCGAGTTTAGCAGCCAGGACAGCAGGACCGTGATCCCCAGACGCTACCACGCGTGTCAATATCTCCGGGTCTATCAAAGGCACATCGCCAAACAACACCAGCACCGTCGCCTCTGGGGAACAACTGGGAAGAGCCTGCAAGACTGCATGACCGGTACCTAACTGCTCACTCTGGTGATGAAACATCACATCGGGAGCGGAAACCGCTCGCTGCACCTCATCGGCACCGCAACCGACGACAATATGCAAACGAGCGGGTGCCAGTTGGTGTGCACTATTTAACACGTGGGAGAGCAAGGGCCGGCCTGCCAGTGTATGTAACACTTTAGGTAAACGAGACCGCATGCGTGTGCCACGGCCGGCCGCCAATATAACCACTTCTAACATAGTGTATTCCTAAAGTTCCCAACGAAAAGCCAGCA
>CBFHMA010000251.1:0-1681 GCA_965656775.1 Luminiphilus sp. | reverse complement strand
ACAGTCACGGCATTTCAGCGCACTTTGGTCGATGACTATGATTTTGATCGTCGCACTACCGAGAGCGATAGCGCCGGTGCCTTCGATCATAAAACCCGCATTCGAGGCTTGGCTGTGGCTGGCAATCAGAAAGCCACGTCCTGGGGGCTGCGCTGGTCCGCTCAGTACAGCAGTGACGCGTTGTTGCGATCAACCGACCTCACCACAGGACGCTTTACTACCCGGGAGTACTTAAGCGCCCGTGTCGTTCCCGAGTACCGCTGGTCGTTACCCGACGCGACCATTGCATTACAGATGGGTGTCAGCATCGATAGCACGAACCGTGATGGCGAGCTGTTACAACCCATTGCTGGTATCACGTGGTCATCAGCCAACAGTGATAACACTGTAGCCATGACCTATGTCGGGTCATCCCAAGTACCCGGTTATACGGCATTGAACAGTCCCGCTCAGGGGCTATTCGGCGGCAACCCCGATCTGGGGCGCGAGCGAGCGCAGCAGTTGACGGTGTCATGGCGCTACGGAACGGACAACGGTGAGTGGCGCATGGCGGGATTTGTGCGTCGCGATGACGACTTGGTGGATTGGACCTACCTGACCACGGTGCCATTTTCTCGACAAGCCAATCCCGTTGATTTGGACGTGACCGGTGTCGAGATGGTCTGGCAGCAATCCCTTGATAACGGGCGTTGGAGCGCCGGTGTCACCTATCTCGCTAAATCTGCCGATTATGGCACTGCTCCCGTCGACGCGAGCTTTTATGCACTGAACTTTGCCGAGTGGCGCGCGACAACCAGTTGGGTTTATGCGCCGGTTGATCGATTAACCGCTCGCTTCGATGCCGAGTGGCGCCAGCAGGCCGACAATCCACTGCGTCAATCCTCAGACAGTGCCTTCATCGCCGCCGCCTCGCTCACTTGGAATGTATCCGACGCATTCGCCTGCGCCGTCATTATCGATAACGTGACCGATGCTGACTTCGAGTTTTTCCCAGGTACCCCCGCGGTAGGTCGCCAAGGTAGCGTCAGCCTGAGTTATCAATTTTAGGTCGATCCAACATAGCCAATGGTCACCCACCGTGCCCATTACACTGAAAGATTGGTGTCTTAGACTGCTATCCAGCCGACGTTGACCAGCTCTTCGTTGCCATTCAGTAACCGGGCTTCGAAGTGCTCTCCGGCCTTCACTGGCCCGACGCCCGCGGGTGTGCCGGTCATGATGATGTCATTGTCATTGAGGGTGACAAAGGTTCGTAACTCATCAAGGATCGTGGCGGGCCGATACAGCATATGTTCGCTACCACCACGCTGGCGAAGCTCGCCATCGACCCATAGCTCGAGCACTAAATGGCTTAGGCTTGTGGGTGCCGTGACAAAAGGGCTGAATAGGGCCGAGCCGTTGAAGGCTTTGCTCCGCTCCCAGGGTAGCCCCGCTTGTTTCAGGCGCCACTGCAAATCGCGCTTGGTTAAGTCCAAACCTAAACCAACAGCGGCAACCCTATCGTCTCGCATCAGAAGACATATCTCTGTTTCGTAATGCAGCGTCTCGCCCAATGATGCGTGTAGCGTGTCGGTCACGGCGCTTGCTGGCTTCATGAAGACCACCATGTCATCGGGTACCGCACCATCCATTTCTTCAATATGTGCGGCGTAATTTTTACCTACGCATACGATTTTTACGG
>CBFHMA010000250.1:0-1682 GCA_965656775.1 Luminiphilus sp. | reverse complement strand
GTGGCCGTACCGTCGGCGCCGGCGTGGTTGCGAAAATTATCGAGTAATCACTCATAGGATGACTGCCATAGCCCGCCGTGTGCGGGCTTTTTTTTTGGCTGAGGTAAATTGCTTAGGGTGCAAGTAACGGAGATTCGGGCAATGTTGCCACCAGTGTGATACCTGACACCCGTAACCCGCGATCGGTCGTCTCAAGTTGTAATGTCTCGAACAGGGTGAGTTGCTGCGCGAAGCCAGCACCCACTAGATACTGTTGAATTTCGCTATCCACATAATAGCCGTCAGGCTGCGAAACCACGCGAGTGTTTATGCGGTGAGCTCTGAACCGGTCGGCGGTATCGAAGGTGGTCTGCCAGAGTTCTCCGTAGTGGTCTAAATCGACTCGACTTGCGGATGTCTCGCTAGGAAGTTGTACGGCGATACGTGCATCGGGGGCCACGGGCATAAAATAGAACGTGAGGTCTCGGGCGTTCAGGGCGCCGTCCATCTCTTCTAAAAGCAAGCGCACCGAGCGCACATCGACACTCGTCTTTGTGGCAGTGACATAGCCATCTTGCAGCATACGCTGACGCTCGGCGGCGGCAGCGGCCACATTGTGATGCGCGGCTTCGGTATACCAGCGCCAAGCAGTATCGGCGTCACCCCTCTGTAGGGCTTGCCGGGCGAAACGCAGCTGGGCCTCGGGCAGCCCTGCAATGGCCGCACGACGTAAAGAATCATCGGCCTTCTGCTGTGATGGGCGGGTACCATTGCCTGTGGCGAACGCGAGACTCAGGTGGTACAGCGCACGTGGCTCTCCTTGTGCTGCGGCGATTTCCAAGAAGTTGAAGGCGCGCTCTACATCTACCGTAACCCCTGTGCCCTCTTGGTACATCCGGGCCAGAGATACCATGGCCTGAGCATTGCCTTGGTCGGATAGCTGCTGCCAGAGCACCCGAGCCGATTCATAGCGTCCTTGGCTAAAGTCGACCTCAGCTCTGGCGTTGCCAAGCATTTCCGCATGCACCTGCTTTTGATCAAGATCGCCTCGAGCGCAATCGATAGAAAGCCCCAGTACGCACACGGCTGTCAGGTGTCGGAGGGTGAAGGAAGGTCTGGGCAAGGTAAACATCCGTCTCAAATAAGTAACTTTTTGCTATTTCCCGATATTACACGGTTACAGCGAAAAAGCGTGTTGACAGTGTCGACTCTCACACATAAACTTCGCGCTCTTTTTTCACGGGATCCACTTGCGGGATGCCGGTTATTTTGGAGATGTAGCGTGCAAAACCAGCGTATCCGTATTCGTCTGAAGGCCTTTGATCACAAGTTGATTGATACGTCCACTCAGGAAATCGTAGAAACAGCGCGTCGAACTGGCGCTCAGGTGCGGGGTCCGATCCCGCTACCGACAAAGAAAGAGAAGTATACGATTCTGACCTCGCCCCACGTCAACAAGGACGCGCGAGATCAATACGAGATCCGCACGCACAAGCGACTTCTCGATATCGTTGAGCCTACTGAAAAAACAGTAGATGCTTTAATGAAGCTTGATCTTGCTGCTGGGGTAGAAGTCCAGATTAGCTTGGGTTAAGCGTAACAATTTAGTAAGACCTGCCCGGTTCGCCGGGTGTGTAACGTCCGTATCGGGGTGGTGACCACCGGGTCGCCGCCATCTATGGGGACGGCCATAGAGGGTATAG
>CBFHMA010000249.1:0-1705 GCA_965656775.1 Luminiphilus sp. | reverse complement strand
CAGGTCCTCTCCGTTTTACTGAGCCACATATCCTTCATCGCCCCATTGGGCGCTACCAACATGGGATAAACGTGTTCGTGGGGCTCAACAAACACATCAAGGAACACTAATCGATCTTTTAGGGCAAACGCCTCGCGCATGGCAGGCTCAAGATCGTCTTTCTTGTCTACCTTAATGCCGACATGCCCATAGGACTCGGCTAATTTCACAAAGTCGGGCAAGGAGGCCGCATAGTGGCTCTCGGAATACCGGCCTTCGTACTGCATGTCTTGCCACTGCTTCACCATGCCTAAATAGTTGTTGCGCAGGCTGATAATTTTGATCGGCGTACCGTATTGGGTGCAGGTGCTCAGCTCTTGAATATTCATCTGAATACTACCCTCGCCCGTTACACAGGCGACTTCCGCATCGGGTAACGCCAACTTAATCCCCATAGCGGCCGGAAGACCAAAGCCCATGGTCCCCAAGCCCCCAGAATTGATCCAGCGTCGCGGGTAATCGAACTTATAGTATTGGGCCGCAAACATTTGGTGCTGACCCACGTCTGAGGTTACGTAAGCCTCGCCATTGGTGACTTCATAAAGACACTGAATAACCTCTTGCGGCATAGCAAAATCACTTTCGCCATAACGCCGACCATGCCAGAGTCCGTGGGCCGCACGCCAACCTTCAATCTGTTGCCACCACTCAGATAGCGCTTCTTTGTCGGGTAGTGGTCTGTCGCTACCGGCAATATGCGCATCAACTTGAGCCAGTAAATCGGCAAGCACTGTGTGAACAGGACCTACGATTGGAATGTCGACCGGTACAATCTTTGCAATTGACGCTGGATCTACGTCGATATGAATAATCTTGGCGCCGGGGCAAAATTTGCCAACCGTATTGGTCACGCGATCGTCAAAACGTGCGCCCACAGCCAAAATCACATCGCTATGGTGCATGGCCATATTGGCCTCGTAGAACCCGTGCATACCCAGCATACCCAAGAACTGCGGGTCAGAACCCGGGTAAGCACCCAAACCCATTAGCGTGTTGGTCACCGGATAGTTCAAACGGCGGGCCAACTCGGTGAGAAGCTCAGAACCATCGCCCTGAATAACGCCACCACCAGCATAGATAACCGGCCGTTTTGCACTTAATAGCAACCGGGCTGCTTTTCGAATTTGGCCAGAGTGTCCTTTCTGAGCAGGTTGATATGAACGAAGGCTCACTGATTCCGGGTAGTGGTACTCGTATTTATTTTCGGGGGCTGTCAGGTTCTTAGGTATATCGACCACAACAGGTCCTGGGCGGCCACTGGTTGCGATGTAAAACGCCTTCTTGATGATCGATGGAATATCCTCGGTGCGCTTAACCATGAAGCTGTGCTTCACGATAGGCCGAGAGACGCCCACCATATCGGTTTCCTGAAACGCATCTTCACCGATCAGGTGAGTGGGCACCTGACCCGACAGCACCACGAGAGGTATAGAGTCCATAAACGCGGTAGCAATGCCGGTAATAGCATTCGTTGCCCCCGGCCCAGAGGTCACCAAAACCACACCGGGCTTACCGGTGGCGCGGGCGTAACCGTCGGCCGCATGGGTCGCCGCCTGTTCGTGACGCACCAAAATGTGCGGCACGGCATCGGCTTTGAAAAGCGCATCGTAAATGTGGAGTGCAGCTCCACCGGGATAGCCGAAGACGTATTCAACACCTTCGTCTT
>CBFHMA010000248.1:0-1713 GCA_965656775.1 Luminiphilus sp. | reverse complement strand
TGCTGCAATAACGCGCGGCGCCTCTGCTCTTGTTGCCAGAGCGCCGCCGTGGCTGTGGATTCCGCTGGCATTAGGGGGCGGCGATATCACAGTCAAAGACCAGCTGCGCCTGGTTGCCGTTACCTCCCGGGATAGTCCAAGTGATTTCGATAAAATCATCCGTTTCTGGATCGTCAACCGGTTCCGTCCGGATAGTCACAGGGAACTGGAAGAAGGTCTCGGCACTGGAGTTGCCCACAGTTAGAGCTGGACTAACTACTTCGCACTCTCCACCGGTGGTCGTGCTGACGGTGGTACCAAAGGGTGGGAAATTGACAGTGGCGCCCGTGTCATCGGATAGACGGAGAATGTACGTCCCTGTACTCACAGTGTCGGTCGCAGGATTCAGCAATGCACCCCCGGTGGTGTATAACCCGGCCGTTAAGGCTGCGGCGTCATCGGTGCCGGCGATAAGTTCAAGTGTGTCAAATACCGACACTAGCGCTTTCTTGCAGTAGGTTTCGGTATCGTCGAGGCACGCCAAGCCATTAAACAACGCAGCAACAGCAGGAGCTGGCGGTGTTCTGTCGTCATGCTGGCCATTCAGCGGCGGCGTATCACCAGCGCCAGTATCTACGTCGATAAACAACTCGGGAGTGTTGTAAGCACCCGATTCGTTGTCGTCACGCCAAGCCTCCTGGTTATCAACGAAGGGTTCGTTCGCGAGGGCGGGACCATCCAAATCAGTACTGTAGAAACCATTCGCATCAGCATCAGTGAATGCTTCCTCTCCCTGAGCGTGGGCCATAATCGTCACACGATTATCAGGGCACACTGTGAGACTGCCTGGCTGGCTAAACCACGTGACAGTGCAAAATCCTGCCGCTGTTTGACAAGCACCCGTAGGGCCCGCACCACCAATACCACCGCACTCAGATGTAAAGTTGACGGTGGTACCATCGGGCACCGGGTTACCGAAGCGATCGAACGCCGATGCCGTGATGTCAGTAGTAACACCATTGACCACCGCGGCCGCCGGGACATTTAGGACACTCGCTGCGATAGAGAATCTCGCTTGCGTGGCTATACCTGAGGAAATGCTCAGTTGATCTGACACAACACTTACCGCATCGACATCATTGCTAGGATCGGTATCGGGATCAGCCGCAGGGCGACGCTCAGTGCTGGCAATGACTCTTACGGGGGTTGCAATCACACCCGCAAAGACCGTGGCTTTCACCTGACCACTAGCATCCGTGGTGCCAGAAACATCGGCTAATTCAATACCGCCGGTTGTAGCACTTAAAGCAAAATCAACGCGCTGACCAGACACGGGATTGCCGGCACCGTCGCGCACCTCAAAGGTGACTTGCGAACGCTCCTCGAGGGTACTACCGCCACCGGTACCACGGAGTGCCATGTTGATGGGCTCGGCAGAAACAAAGGTAATGAAACGTTCGTTAGCAGCCGGTGCCGCACCTATCGCTAAAGTCACGGTGGCACTCTCAACTAACGCGCGCCCGGGCTGTACTAATGTCGCGGTGACTATATCCAGATTATTTGGCCCACTGCCTTCACAGTTCTCACCAGCAGTGTAAGTCGCCGATTCGATACCATTAGTCGTAGTAGTGGTCAGGCCAGTATCTAGGGTCGAGAAGCCGTTGATTAAACAAGGACTCTCGAAACGCACAGTCTCAACGCTGGTCACGTGATTGAAATCAACATCCACGACCG
>CBFHMA010000247.1:0-1717 GCA_965656775.1 Luminiphilus sp. | reverse complement strand
ACGCGGAGCAATTTTTGCCCCTGTATCTGCGCTTCGTGAAGGGTGTCCTCGACTCGAATGATCTACCCTTGAACGTCTCTCGGGAAATCTTGCAGCAAAATGCCAGTGTCGATGCTATGAAATCGGCGTTAACTAAGCGTGTTTTGGATATGCTGCAGAAAATGGCGAACAAAGAGCCCGAGCAGTACCAGACGTTTTGGTCTGTATTTGGTCAGGTACTAAAAGAAGGTCCTGCTGAAGACTTTAGTAATCGCGAGAAAATTGCGAAGCTCCTGCGCTTTGCCACGACCCACAGCGATGCCCCGGAGCAGACCGTGTCTCTCGATCAAGTCATCGAACGCATGAGCGATGATCAGGATACCTTGTGGTACGTCACTGGTGAGACCCATGCCACGGCCAAGAATAGCCCGCACTTAGAGGTTTTCCGCAAGAAAGGCATCGAAGTGTTGTTGCTATCAGATCGTGTTGATGAATGGCTCATGAGCCATCTAATGGAGTACGAGGGCAAGACGTTTAAAGATGTGGCACGGGGAGATCTGTCCCTCGACGCTGATAATGAAGAGGAAAAGCAGGCTCTTGAACAGGCGAAGAAAGACGCGGAACCTTTAATTGAGCGTATGAGTGCTGTGCTTGGCGATACCGTCGCCGAGGTAAGGCCCACCATGAGACTGACTGAATCCCCCGCGTGTCTGGTTGTGGGTGAGCACGAGATGGGTAACCAAATGCGTCGGATTCTGGAGGCGGCCGGTCAAGAGGTGTCCGACAGCAAGCCAATTCTAGAGATTAATCCCACTCACCCGCTGATCCAGCGTTTAGATAGGGAGTCGGACGAAGCCCGTTTTGCCGATTTGGCGTCGGTCATTATGGACCAAGCTACCCTTGCCGAGGGCTCGCCCCTTGAGGATCCTGCCAGCTATGTGGCAAGGCTCAACAAGTTGTTGCTTGAACTGAGTGGCGACTGAGAATGCTTGTGACACTGTGGCGTCATGGGGAAGCAGGTACAGCGACTACTGACGAGATACGACCGTTAACTCCTAGGGGTACCACCAGCGTACAGGCAGCGGTGATCGAGTGGCAGACGTGGTTGAGGGAGCAAGAGCTGCCCGACGCCGAGGCTGTCTGGCATAGCCCGCTGGTGCGTACCACTCAAACTGCTGCCTTATTGCAGCAGTGCCTTGGGTGTGAAGTGGTTGAATGCGATGGCTTGGCACCCGGTGCCCTCATCCAAAAGCCGGAGGTTTTTGTCCCCAGCAGCGGTAGTCATGTGGTCTTAGTCACCCATCAACCTTTTGTGTCTCAATTGATCTGGCATTGGTTAGACGACAACGCACTTGCCCCCCTGATGCCCGGTGGTTGGGCAACCCTAAAGGTGACAGTGCCCTTGCGTGGAGATGCTTCGTTAATACGCGCGCGCACCAGCATTTACGAATGATGCCAGAGGCGCCAGAGCAATTATCGTTTGAGGTTGACGGCCTGACTTACGCTGGCCTGGCTTGGGGCAGTCCGAGTCAACCCCTTGTGTTGGCTTTACATGGCTGGCTCGACAATGCCCTGTCATTTTCAGTGCTGGCACCGTCACTCGCCGACTACCGTGTCGTTGCGCTCGATTTGTCAGGACATGGTTTGTCCAGCCATCGATCGGCCGATGCCACTTACCACATTTGGGATGATTTACCCCAACTCGAGGCGATTATTACGCAACTCGACGCGCCTGCTG
>CBFHMA010000246.1:0-1717 GCA_965656775.1 Luminiphilus sp. | reverse complement strand
CTGAAGCCTGTGAAGGTGGTTTCATGCTCAGCGGTCGTTGGGGCTGGAGCTCAGGCTCGGGGCACTGCACCTGGGCACTGTTGGGCGGTGTCGTCCCCGGCGATGGATACCGAACGTTCTTAGTGCCACGCACCCAGTACGTCATTGAGGATACTTGGCACGTTATGGGTCTGCAGGGCACGGGCTCGAACGACGTGGTTATTGAAGAGCCTATTTTTGTGCCCTTGCACCGGACCCACCACCAAATGGACGGTTTCAACTGCAAGCACAACCAAGAAAACCCCGTGTACGACCTGTCATGGGCACAAACCTTCGTACGCGTGGTCAATACCGCTGCTATTGGGGCGTTGAAGAAAGCGCTGAAACTGTTCCTAGAGAGCCGTACTGGGGGCGCCAGCACCGATGTCACCAAATTGGCTGGCGATGTGGAAACCCAAGAGCGTATTGCCCGCGTCATGAACACGATTGCCGAACTCGAGGCGGTTATGTTCCATAACTTTGACAAGATGGAAGCCGCCGACTGGAAACCCAGCATTGAGGAGCGCGTGTTGTATCGCTATCAAGCATCGCTGGTTATCGAGAAAGCCATCGATGCCATCGACCTGTTATTCGATGTGGCGGGTGGTCGTTCGGTATTCCAAGGGCATCCTCTTCAGAATCTCTGGCACGACATTCACATAGCGCGCTGTCACGTTGCTAACAACCCCACTGCCTTTGGTCGAAACCTGGGTGGCATACAACTGGGTGTTGAAAACAAGGATGTGTTCATCTGATGGCTGCTAACCCTGCTCCCGCACAGTTCCACACATTGGCCAGCGGCTACACGCTGCAGTTTACCGATCACGCTGCGGCGAGTGAGGAACAGGGAGTGGTGGTTTTCATTCACGGTAGCGGGCCGGGAGCCAGCGGCTGGAGTAACTTCAAACACAACGTAGCCTACTTCCAGAATGCGGGTTACCGATGCATCGTGTATGACCAGTGGGGATACGGTCAGACCGATAAACCCACCGATGTTGACCATACCCTTGGCTTTTTTGTTGAGGGCCTCATCGGGCTGCTTGATGGACTCAACATTGCCAAAGCGCACTTGGTGGGTAATTCACTGGGGGGCGCGGTTGCTATGGGTGCCGCACTAGAGCATCCTGCGCGGGTTGCGAGCCTGATCCTTATGGCGCCTGGGGGCATTGAAAGTCGCGAGACCTACTTTGCTATGCCAGGCATTCAGGCCATGGTGAAGTACCCCATGGGGTCGCCAGAATTCACCCGAGATGTGCTAGCTAAGCTGTTGACTCAATTGGTATTTGACGCCAACCAAGTTGATGAAGAACTGATCAGCGAACGCTGGGCAACCCTGCAAACACAAAACGCCCACGTGCTGGCCACCATGCAGATCCCCGACTTGTCACCCCGATTGGCTGAACTGACGGCGCCGGTGTTGACCTTTTGGGGCACCGATGACCGGTTCTGCCCACCTATGGGTGTTTGGAAGGTGCTCAACGGTGCGCCCAATGTGCAAGCGGAATTGGTCAACCGCTGCGGTCATTGGGTCATGAGCGAATACCCCAATCTGTTTAACCGACGCTGTATTGACTTTCTGAATCACCTGCCACGCTAAACATTGCTGGTACTGGCGGCACCTTTTTGTTATCTAAGGTGCTGTATGACCCATAATGACATCAGAAAATAGGTCGATGACTGAGTCCACCCTAAAAGCCTT
>CBFHMA010000245.1:0-1724 GCA_965656775.1 Luminiphilus sp. | reverse complement strand
GAGTGGGCCAATGACACGACATTGCTGTGGCCGATAGTTCTCAGCCACCGACGCCAGAAAGTCCAGTCCCTGTTGAAGCTGTCGGCTGTCACAGCGCATGATGGCTAGCGCCCCTGCGGGTGGCATCGATGCGGAGATCCTCGTCTCAAGAAGCTGGTGGGCAAGATCGCCATAGGGCTGCTCGAGTACCTGTTGAATGATGGGGTGTTCCGGGTGTCGTGTCTGAATGAAAACGCGACCCGGCAATGCAGCGCGACCTGCTCTTCCCGCGACTTGGGTCAATAATTGCAACAAGCGCTCTTCACCACGGAAGTCGGGGCTAAATAGCAGGCTGTCGGCATCGATAACACCCACGCAGGTAACCTTCGGAAAGTGATGGCCTTTGGTAATAAGTTGCGTACCTAAAACAACGCAGGGCTGACCAATCTCAAGTTCTTGCGCCAGCTGCGTCATAGCATGGCGTGTGGCCATCGAATCGCTATCTGCTCGGATAATACGTGTGCCGGGTAGCAGTGCGCGCAGCGCCAATTCGGTTTGTTCGGTACCCATGCCCTCACTGACTAGACGTTTGCTGCCACACTGTGGACAGGCTAAAGGTAATCCTCGCCGGTCATTGCAGTGATGGCAGCGCAGCGATGGCGGTTGTCGATGAAGGGTTAATCGAGCATCGCAGTGGCGACAATCGGCTACCCACCCGCAGTCATGGCACATTAAGGCGGGGGCAAAGCCTCGTCGATTGAGAAACAGTAGGACCTGCTGTCCCCGGGCAAGGGTCTCCCGAGCGGCTTGAAGCAGTGTCGGTGATAAGCCACCGTGTGTGTCTATCCCCCGGATGTCGATAACAGTCTTCGACGGTTCCAGTGCGCCGCCAGCCCTTTCATAGAGTGTGTGAAGCTGATAACGGCCATGAACGGTGTTGTGCCAACTCTCTAAGCTAGGTGTTGCAGAACCCAGCACAATGGGGCAACCGAGTAAGTGAGCGCGTTTGACGGCGGTGTCTCGGCCCGAGTATCGAAAGCCGTCTTGCTGTTGAAAGGATGGGTCGTGCTCCTCATCAACAATGATAATGCCCGGGTTATAAAGAGGGGCAAATACCGCAGAGCGGGTGCCGATCACAATGGCGGCACTTCCATCCCTCGCCATGGCCCAATGACGATCTCGCTCGCTGTCGGCAAGACCGGAATGGAGAACGGCAATAACGTGACCGAAGCGTGCCTCAAAGCGCTGAATCATTTGTGGTGTTAAGCCAATCTCCGGCACTAGCACTAGCGCTTGTTGCCCTCTGGCAACAACCTGTGCAATGCATTGCAAATACACCTCGGTCTTGCCGCTCCCGGTGATGCCATGCAATAGGTGGCACGCAAATTGACCGTGACTGCGGTTAATGGCAGCCATTGCCGTTGCCTGCTCCTTGGTTGGGGGTAAATTTGGTGTTAAGTGCAGCAGTGATGGGCGTTTTATGTCACACGCCATTACCAGATCTTTGGCCATTAGCTCTCTAACCACGGCGCGGTTCACGCCAGCCTGTTCAAGAGCGTTAAAACTTTGAGCACCTGCTTGAAGCAAACGAAGACAAAGTGCCTGCTTAGGCGCTCGTCGCAACGCGTGCTCTGACAAGCCTTTGCCTCGCTGGTTCAGTTCGATACCTGGGATGCCTGTGGACGCAGGGGGTTCGCCACGGCGCTCTCGGGGGGACAGGGCACTCATAACCACTTCACCCAAGG
>CBFHMA010000244.1:0-1749 GCA_965656775.1 Luminiphilus sp. | reverse complement strand
GCGTCGACGGGAATTGAGCCTGAACATCATCCCCCGGATCGCGGGTAAGAATTTGCTCCCGTGATAGCCGTAGGTAGCGATCTTGATCAGGCTGGGCGCGTAGCCATTTATCGAGCGCCGTCGCGCTGACACACTCCCGGGGCAGCCGCTCGTCATAAAATGCGAATAAAGCTTCCTCATCGACAAGGAGGTCTCTGCGACGAACACGGGATTCCAGGTCTTGGATCTCTCGCACCAAGCGCATGTTGTGCTTCAAAAAAGCAGGCGGCGATGAAAATTGGCCCGTCACCAAGCCTTCTCGGATCATTAAGATACGTGCTTCCTCGGGCGCCACGTCACCGTAATGGACCCGTTTACCATCGCTTATGGTCAAACCGAACAGGGTCACCCGTTCATTCGCCATCACGCGACCTGAGCGCATCTGCCAGGCGGGCTCATAATGATGACGCTTCAATAAACGGGGGTTAACGGTGAGCAACCAATGGGGCTCAATGGCGGCGCACTGCCGCGCAAATACCTGACTTGTCTCTACAATTTCCCCCGCCACTAACCATTTGGGGGGTTTTCGGTACTGCCCAGAGCCAGGAAAAATATGCAGTTTTCGATTTCGTGCGCCGTTGAACACGCGCCCCTCATCCTGCTGGGCAATCTGCCCCAACAACCCTGCCAGTAGCGCCCTATGCACGGACTCATAATGGCTATCATCACCCAACGCAGTAGTGGGCTTAAGACCTAACTGCCGACACGCAATAATCAGCTGGCTGTGAATGTCTCGCCACTCCCTGAGGCGCACAAAAGACAGATAGTCGACCTTGCATTGTTTTCGCAGCTGATTCTGACTCAACTGCTGACGCTGCTCTTCATAATAGCGCCACAGATTCAACCAACTCAGGAAATCCGAGTTTGGATGATTAAATCGTGCGTGCGCCTGATCGGCCTGGGCACGCTTGTCACTGGGACGCTCTCTGGGATCTTGCACAGACAGGGCGCTGACAATCACCAAAATTTCGGGCAACACCCCCAACTCAGCCCCCGATAACACCATGCGCGCCAATCGTGGATCGATGGGTAAGCCGGCCATCCGATGGCCAATAGTCGTCAATCGCCCCCGGTGGGAAACAGCACCCAATTCCTCTAGTAGTTTGTAGCCATCGCGCACCATCTTAGGTTCTGGTGGATCAACAAACGGGAAATCCGCGACCGACCCCAAACCCAACTTGAGCATTTGCAGGATCACCGCCGCTAAATTGGTGCGTACGATCTCGGGGTCAGTGAATTCCGGGCGTTGCTCGAAGTCTTGCTCCGAGTACAGCCTTAGACACACCCCCTCAGCAACACGCCCACAACGGCCTTTACGTTGGTTGGCGCTCGCCTGAGAGATTTTCTCGATGGGCAATCGTTGTAAACGAGAGCGATGGCTATAACGGCTGATTCGCGCATCACCGGGGTCAATAACGTAGCGAATGCCGGGAACCGTTAACGACGTCTCGGCCACATTGGTCGACAACACCACCCGCATGCCACTGCCCGATGGATTAAAAACGCGGTTCTGCTCGGCGGCACTGAGTCGTGCGTAGAGGGGCAAAATTTGGCGTCGATCGTTACCCTTTAATCGTCTCGATAATTCCCGAATTTCTCGCTCCCCGGGTAAAAACACCAAGACATCACCACGAGGGCCAAACAGCTGCGCTTCGATCTCGTCGATAACTTGAGCGACGTGCTCTGACAGGCCCTCTTCACGATCCTCTA
>CBFHMA010000243.1:0-1750 GCA_965656775.1 Luminiphilus sp. | reverse complement strand
GATGGCAAGTTGATCCACCATCTCCTCGGCGGCGACCCTATTGACTGGGGCCAAGCATAGGCGTCGATCTTTATAGATCTCAATAAATACACCACCGCCGGCTACCATGACGATTGGACCAAATTGCGGATCCACGATAATACCTAGCGCTAATTCCAGTTGAGTGGAGACCATCTTGGCAATGAGTACGTCCGGGCCCAACCGTGCATCGAGATCTTGGTAGATTTCATTGAGCGCCGCTTGGTTGGCCACGTTAATGTGAACGCCGCCTACATCGGATTTGTGCAAAATACCGGGTGCTGCTGTTTTTATGACGACAGGGTAGCCGATGCGCTCGGCTACAGCCTGTGCCTCCGTGAGGCTGCTTGCACACCCGTAGGGAACCGTTGGGATGCCGAAATCTGTCAGCATATCCAAGCCTTCGGCTTCGCTGAGTATTTCCGCCCGTTCCAACCTTATACGCCACTTTGTGGTCACATCAGGGTCGGGTGATGGCGGTTGCTCTGCCTTGGGCCGGCTAATGAAGGCCCGATAATTCATGGCGTGTCGAACGGCTTTCAGCCCCGTGAGTGTGCCATCCAGCACGGGCACTCCGGCATCGGTCGTGCGGGTTGCTAAATCTTGCGAATCGGTGCCAATGTGATTGGTCAGCATGGCGACGGGTTTTTGCGTACGTCGCGCTACCCGACGGCAAATTCGGGCAAAGGATTCGTGTAGGTAAAAACCAGAGGTCAGATCGGCAACAAATACCCCCATGGCCGTATCGGGGTCATCCAGTAGCGCTTGCCAGCAGTTCTCGAAAATAGCCTGATAGTTGCGGCCCGTACCCCATGCATCAAGCGGATTGATAGGCTCAAGTCCGTGGTCCAGATTCTCTTTCAATATGTCGACGGTATCGTCGCCTATCCGCGCCATGGGTACGCCCACATCGTGGGCCAAATCGACCAACAACTCACGCTCACCCCCTGAGTCGAAAATCGCGGCAAGGCCCCCTTGCGCAGGTAGTCGTCCACTTGATAGCAGTAGAGCGGTGCTCGCCAATTCATCGAGGGATTGCACCGAGATGACCCCATAGCGCTCAAACAAGGCCTGGTAGGCCGCGTTGTCTCCTGCGATGGCACCCGAGTGGCTCTTTGCGAGTTGAGCGCCTTCGGGTGTTCGACCCGCCTTCAAAATAATGACGGGGATTTGTTGCTTAACCGCCCGCTGCAGCGCCGCTATAAATGCCTGTGGATCACGTACGGCCTCGAGAAAAATAGCGATAACCGTGGTCGTCGGTTGATGTAGAGCGTAATCCATGTAGTCGGCAATCGTTGTCACTAGCTCGTGACCCGGTGACACAGCCAGGTTAAAGCGCAGTTTTTGGTCATTCCACAGAAGTGCTGTGAGTACCGATCCAGATTGAGCGATCAGCGTGACCCCACCTTCTTTTAACTCGTAAGGTTTGTGAAAGGGGAAGGCGCGCACCGCATGGTCCATGTTGTAGAACCCCATGCAGTTACCACCCACAATGGGTAGGTTGGCCTCCCGCGCCATGTCAGCAATGCGTTGACGTAGGGTTTTACCGCCAGCTTCCACCTGTAACAGTGCGCTACCGAAAATAACTAAGCCGCCGGCACCTATATCGATGGCCTCGCGCACTTGCTCCTCAAGCTGTTGATTACTGACCCCGAGCACCACTAGGTCAGGTGTGTCGGGAAGATCGAGCAAGCTGCGGTAGCAGGGCAGGCCCTCAACTTCCTCGTACAGT
>CBFHMA010000242.1:0-1759 GCA_965656775.1 Luminiphilus sp. | reverse complement strand
AGCCGCCGAACATGACGCCGATGGTTCCGTTCACGCACCCAATTGGGACGCCCTAAAGTCACCCACAGCAAGTAGCCCGCTAGGTGTACTGATGCCCGTGATGGCCGCTAGTGCCGTTATCCACCCCATTGCGAGTACTGATAAGGGTAGTCACAGCGACACCAAGAGTGTGGGTCTGCGTCGCTTACCCCTGTCGGTCATTCTGCAACGACAGCAGCACATCACAGAGTCCGCCGAGGGAGGCGGGCAGAATAAGGTCGACTCCGATGCATTGCTTGACCGAGCGGGTCATGTCGTGGAGCGCGCTATCGGCATCGTGACACACCGTTTGCTTGAGTTGTTATCCCTGACAACCCCGCTGCCAGACACACCGCCACTACATTTTCAGGCAACTGCAGGATTTGGACTGCGCGCTCAAGGGATCTCGGGTCGGCAGTGTCAACAGGGCGTGGAACGGGTGATGACGATGATCCGTTGCACTTTACAGGATCCTCGGGGTCGGTGGATTCTGCATCAACACCCTGAAGCCCGAAGTGAGTGGGCGCTGCTGGTGCCCGATGCTGCTCAGGGTACCCGCAAGTTTGTTATCGATCGTACGTTTGTGGCCCGGCCATTCGATCAAAGCCAGGGTTCAAGGGTCGCTGACGGCAGCTTCACCTCGGATATAACGACAGTCCCTAACACTGCGCGCTGGATCGTCGATTACAAAACCAGCAGCCCAGCCCCCGATGAGGGCTTGGATACCTTTTTGATGCGTGAATCTGATCACTATCGAGGGCAGTTGACAGGCTACCAGGCGCTATTGGCAACCGTTGATAAGCCACCAATACCGGTCAGAGTTGCGCTTTATTTTCCTGCGCTACCGGCCTGGTATGAGATTAAAATAGCCCATGAGTAGTCAATCTGATTATCGTTTGGGCATTGCCCTCAGTTTAATCGCCAATGCGGTCTGGGGCGGCGCTGCGTTTTACTGGATGCAGACTCGCCCGGTTGCGGCCATCGATGTACTGGGTCACCGGGGCGTTTGGACGTTGCCCGCCGTTTTTTTTGTGCTGCTTTTGTTGGGCAGAGTGCGCGCGACGTTTGTGCTGCTGCGCGACGTAAAAACCCTTGCCTGGATGGCTTTGGCTGCGGCGCTGATATCCATCAACTGGGGTACGTTTCTGTACGCCGTCACGTCGGGTCACGCCACCGAGGCGAGCCTTGGCTACTTCTTGCTGCCTATTTTGTCGGTGCTCTTGGGTATACTGGTATTTCGAGAAATACCTTCGATACCCCAGCGGGTGGCGCTCGTGATGGGGTTGATCGCCATTGGTATTCAGTTGATAGCAGTAGGGGGGTTGCCCGTTATTTCCTTGGGCTTGGCACTCTCTTTTGCGTGCTACGGCGCCATTCGAAAACGTGTGAAAGTCGATGCCATCCAAGGGTTATTTACCGAGTCCCTGTTTTTGTTTCCAGTAGGTCTGGCTTGGATCCTGATTCAGGATGGCGCTGGACTGGGTCAGCATGGCTTACGCGTCGATGTGTTTTTGATCGGTGCCGGGGCGTTTACGGCCATTCCCTTGTTAACCCACGTGACCGCTTCGCGTCTGTTGCCGCTCTCTACAGTGGGATTGTTGTCGTATATTGGGCCATCGTTGCAGCTCATCGTGGCTCAGTGGTTTCTGGGAGAGACTATTTCGGTACTCACCTTAAGTGCGTTTGTGCTGGTGTGGCTAGGCTTGGCCTTTATCGTTGCAGACAACCTGCGTCAGTTCCG
>CBFHMA010000241.1:0-1777 GCA_965656775.1 Luminiphilus sp. | reverse complement strand
AAACTAATGCTGCCTCCGGCATCTTGCACCATGCTGCGAACCGCATCGAGCCCCACACCCCGACCGGAGATTTCGGTGATTTGCCGAGCTGTTGAGAACCCTGGCAGGAATAAGAACTCAAAGATCTCTTGTTCGCTTAACGCGGTGGCAATGGACTCTTGTTCCAAGCCGCGCTCGACAATGGCCGTGCGAATCGACTCGGCATCTATACCTTTGCCGTCGTCAGTTACTTGCACCCGAAGGCGGCCGCCTTGGTGGAACGCCTGCATGCTTAGGGTCGCCTCTTCGGGCTTGTCGTTGGCCTTGCGTTGCTCGGGGGGCTCTATACCGTGGTCTAGTGCGTTGCGGGCAATGTGGTTCAGAGCACTGTCGAGTCGATCGAGTATTTCGCGATCGATCATAGTGTCCTCTCCGTCAATCACCAGACGACAGCGCTTACCAAGATCCTTCGACAAATCACGAACAAGTCGTGGATAGCCACGCAGGATCGTTGAGAACGGCAGCATGCGCCCTGCGATCACCTCCCTAGAGAAGCGATTTGCCATGGAGCCAAAGCGACGCGTGAAGGCATCGAGGCGTTCCTCGTGGTCGGCGATAGCCTGGCTACAGGCATCGAGTTGTTTCAGGGCTGACTGCAGTAATGCATCAAGCTGGGGATTGGTTGCTTGCTTGTCGATGATGTCGCGAATAGCACCAAGACTTTTGCGCAACTCCCGTTGAGTGACTCGCAACTCGGTTAAGTCATCGGCGATGCTTTCCACCCGGCTCGACTCGACCGAGGCTTCACCCGCCAAACCTGCCAAGCGCTCAATGGCATCAGCGGTGATGCGAATGGACTTAATATCACTTTTGGTTCGCTGCTCCTGGGTAACAGGCTTGGCGCTATCCTCGGTGGGGACTGCGAGCGCCTTGGTCGCTACGGGTGTAGCTTCACCATCGACAGTATTGTCCGATACAGTGTCTATTGTGGGCGTATTGTCTTGGATGGGTTCCGGCGCGGCAGCCGGTGCTGTGGTAGAAACGGCCTGTAATTCCCCTGCTCGCGCCTTATTGAGTTGATCATGGAGCGAGGTAACTGTCTCGGATTGGGCATCGAGATCGGCGCCACCCTCGGAGAAAGCTTTGATGAAATCCGTCATTGCCAAGAGGACATCGATAATGGGTGGACTCAGGGTCAATTCGGCGCGCTGAGCTGCAACAAAGATATCCTCGGCAACGTGGGTAAGCTTGACGATAGGATCAATGCCCATGATGCGCGCAGCCCCTTTCATGGAGTGGGCGGCTCTCATAAGACGCTCGAGAAGTTCATCGGAGCTGTCGCTGGTCTCTAATGCGATAAGTCCATCCGAGAGTTCACCGAGCTGCATCTCGGCTTCTTCACGGAACATCTCGAGCATCATGTCATCGCCGAAGCCACTTGAGTCGGTCATTGGCATAGATCCTTGAGCGCGTGCAGCAGAAACTCTTCATCGAGCAGTGCAATATCGCGATCGGTGATACGCACCATGCCGTTGATGTAACTCGGTTTGGCATCGCGGATCGATATCGGCGGTTCGGAGATCGAGGTTTTGGGGATGACAAATAAATTATCGACCTCGTCGGCAACGAAGGCAAAGCAGCCGCTGTCATCACTAATGAGCACCATTCTGGGTGATGCGCTAGGCGCTTCTGCGCTGGCGCAGCCCAGCAGTATCCCTAGATCAATACAGGGGTGGATTTGTCCACGTACGGTCACCAACCCTCGAAACCCGGGCTTAAGTCGGTGGGGCACTGGGTG
>CBFHMA010000240.1:0-1821 GCA_965656775.1 Luminiphilus sp. | reverse complement strand
TGTTACCCAAGTGGTGGTTACCGAGTTGGCTGATTTGCATCCGACACCCAAACGGCAACTGATTAACATTGTTGCCAAGCATGTGAAGAAAATGGTGCCGCCGTTCCACATTCCCGGCGCGTTCACGTTGCGCAGTGTGCTAAAAGAGGGCGCTAAGCAGCCATTACAGTCGGTGCAGGCGCAGCCAGAGCAGCTTGCCATGCTGCAATACACTGGCGGTACCACTGGTGTAGCCAAGGGCGCGATGCTATCTCACCGAAATTTGGTGGCAAACGTGCTGCAGTGCGAAGCGGTATTTGCAACTCATGGGCTGAATGGCGCCGGGGATGTGTTTATGCAGCCCCTACCGGTGTATCACATCTACGCCTTTACCGCGTCTATGTACAGTCTTTTTGTGGGCGCCCACACGGTGTACATCCCCAACCCCCGGGATCTCGACAGCGTGGTAAAAGCCTTTAAGGATTATCAGCCCAGCTTGTTCTGTGGCCTCAATACCTTGTTTGTTGCACTGTGTAACCATGCCGATTTTCGTCGTCTCGATTTCGCCAATCTTGCGGTCACCTTGTCGGGCGGTATGGCGTTAACCGAGGCGGCTGCTAGCGAGTGGCGTGGCGTAACGGGTTGTACGATTTCAGAGGGTTACGGTCTGACAGAGACGTCGCCGGTTGCCACGACAAACCCTGGCAACGGTCAGCAAATCGGCACCATTGGCGTGCCGTTACCCCTAACAGAAGTCAAAGTTATTGATGACGAAGGGGTTGCACTCGGTCTCGAGCAAGCCGGTGAATTGTGCATTCGGGGTCCTCAGGTGATGATGGGTTACTGGCAGCGACCGGAAGCGACGGCGGAGGTACTGCAAGATGGCTGGTTCGCGACCGGTGATGTGGCGGTGATTCAGCCAGACGCGTATTTACGTATCGTCGATCGTAAGAAAGATATGATTGTGGTCTCGGGCTTTAACGTCTATCCCAACGAACTTGAGGATGTGCTCACTCGGCATCCCGGCGTGCTCGAGTGTGCGGCCGTGGGTGTACCCCATGCGAGCACCGGTGAATCGGTGAAGATGTTTGTTGTTCGAAAGGATCCGGCGCTCACTGAGGAGGCGGTGGTCGCATTTTGTCGCGAGCACTTAACAGCCTATAAGGTGCCAAAACAGGTAGAATTCCGCGACGAGCTGCCGAAAACCAACGTCGGTAAAATTCTGCGTCGGGAACTGCGCGACAGCGCCTGAGGCCACAAATCAGGGTTTTTGACCCCAAACAACATGACCCACTCTGAAATGGGAGCGCCCCCCCGGGCGGTTCCCGATGTTATCCATTACCCCGAATCCTTACCCATTGCCGAGCGTCGACAGGACATCGCCGATGCGATTGCCAATCATCAGGTCGTGGTGGTGGCGGGTGAAACCGGTTCGGGGAAAACCACCCAGCTGCCCAAGATTTGCCTTGAGCTTGGGCGAGGTCGCTTTGGGCGAATAGGCCATACCCAACCACGCCGACTAGCCGCTCGTACAGTAGCCCAGCGCATAGCATCAGAACTATCTTCACCCTTAGGTGAGCTAGTGGGTTACCAAGTAAGGTTTAACGACGTCGTGTCGGATGCTAGCGCCATTAAGCTGATGACCGACGGTATTTTACTGTCCGAGTTACAGCGTGATCGGGACTTGCGCCAATATGACACGCTCATTATTGATGAGGCCCACGAGCGCAGTCTCAACATCGATTTTATTTTGGGTTACCTGAAGCAGTTACTGCCCCGACGCCCCGATCTTAACGTTGTGATCACCTCGGCAACGATCGATGTCGAGCGTTTTGCGCAGCA
>CBFHMA010000239.1:0-1829 GCA_965656775.1 Luminiphilus sp. | reverse complement strand
TACGCGGGGTAGCTACAACCAGACCTCAGATGAGGCAATCAGTCAGCGTCAAGTAATAATCGGGCCAGATGCTTTCTATGATGACCTGCGTCACCAAACGCCTGACGCGTCCACTGTGCGCGCCGAATGAATAACGTCGAGTCGCAATCCCAGGTAAACCCAAATCCGCCATGGAACTGAACGGAGCGATCTCCCGCGTAACTCATGAGGTCGGTGGCGCTGGCCTTCGCCATACGGCAGGCAATATCAATGTCCCTCGCTTCAGTACCCCGATCAATCAGCGTAGCTGCGTGGTAAACAAAGGACCGGGCATCCTCTACACCGCAATAGATATCGACCGTTGGATGCTTTAAGGCTTGGTATGCACCAATGAGTTTCCCGAATTGCTTTCGAGTGGTCATGTAATCAACCAGCGCTGCAAGACATCGATGGCTTGTACCGACAGCCTCGGTAGCAACAAGTAACGCACCATACAACCGATACAGCTCGACGGCCCTACTCACGGACGCCCCAGTCACTAACTGAGCGGGTCGTACGCCCGAAAAATCGACGTTAGCAGACCGCTTGGTCAAATCAATCAGGGCATTAGCCGTAATCGCTTCCGGCGCTACCGCAGCCCGATCGACGACAGCGAGTGCAGGCTCACCTTTGTAGTCACAGACGACTACAAAAAATGCCGCCACTTGGGCATCACCGACAAAGTATTTGCGTCCACTGAGTGAGCCATCGTCTTGGACCACAACAGACCGCTGCTGAGCTCCCCAGTCGCCGCCGTCAAGAAAAGCGACCGTTGCTACGCTGCCACTGGCTATGGCGGTCAATACCTCGTCGACACCTTGGGTTTCAGCATCGAGGAGCAGCTGGCCCGCCAGAATAGTGTTTATGAGCGGGGTGCCGACCACACCAAAACCCAGAGCTTCGATGATCGGCACGACTGCGCCAAAACCCATCTCAGCACCGCCAACGGCTTCGGGTAGCGCCACACCCGACCAGCCCATGGCCACCATCTCATTCCAGACAGCGGGATCAAAGCCGCTGTCACTCTCCAAGTGTGCCCGCACCCGCTCAATAGGTGACTGGTCTCGTACAAAGTTCCGGGCCACTTCCATTAACATAGCCTGCTCATCGCTCAGGCCTAGCGCAGTTGTTCCCAATACCGATGGCATGATTACACTCCCAGTGGATGTCATTTGGGCAAGCCCAGTACATGTTCAGCAATAATGTTGGCTTGCTACTTGCGTAGTACCGCCACCGATCGTCGCGCCAAAATTTGAAAAGTAGGCACGCTGCCAAAAGCCACCACGTATGGCCTCTGGGTCCTCAACGTAAAGTGCGCTATGGCCGCCCTGCATCGCGGCGCCAAATAACTTCATTCGTCGAGCGTATTCTGTACCTCGGTATTTCGATGACAGGGCTAACCCCATGGGATAGTCAGTATTGAGCGCGGGCACCGTCATACGTTTGCGACTCAGTGCCATTGCCCGAGCTTCCATAATTAATTTCACCGCGTCGTCTCTGACCAAGGGGTCTTGGAACAGCGATTCACCGTCTCGCTGAACGCCCCTGAGATCGGCAATAAGATCATCGATCTGGGTTGAGACAATCCAGTGGCCACTGGCTTGCCCGGCAGACACACCACGCTCGTACTCCAGGGTCTTCATTGCCACGCGCCAACCATCGCCCTCCGACTCCATGAGTGTCTCTGCAGGGACACGGGCATCAGTGAAAAACACTTGGTTGAAGCCGTACTCGCCGGTAACTTTTCGAATCGGTTGGGCATCGACTCCCGCAATAGCCATGGGCGCTAGGAAAAATGACAAACCGTCATA
>CBFHMA010000238.1:0-1906 GCA_965656775.1 Luminiphilus sp. | reverse complement strand
GGCTTGTGTTTCGGCACCGGCATCAAAATTGACCACCGAGCGCGAGAAGCCACCGGTAACCGGGAACCCACCAGAAACCGCAGAAGCCACGTTAGCCGCGCCTAAACCAATTAACTCTTGATTAGGGCTGATCCGTTGACGGCGCTTTGCCCCCAAGGTTTTGCCGACCGAGACCGACTCGACAAAGCCAATCAGCGAGATAAGAAAAGCCGGCATGGCCAAGGACTCGATTAAAGCCCAATCGAGAAGTGGGGTTGAGAACACCGGTAATCCACTGGGTACATGCCCTACCAAAGCTACGCCCCGGGCCTCTAAATCCCAGACAATGGCGGCAGTAATGGTGAGCACAATCGCAAGTACCGGGGCAGCTCGGGTTACGAGGCCCGCTAACTGTGCCGACATGCCGGCCTTCTTGAGTAAGCCACCCAGTTTGCTTCGACAAAAGAGCAATAAACCGAGGGTGAACAGACCCACACCCAGGGTGTATACATTGGTGTCCGAGAGGTGCTGTCCAAGACTCGACAACAGGGCTGGCAATGCTTCACCGTGGGCATCGGTGCCCAAAATGTGGCGCAGCTGGCTCAGTGCAATAATAATGCCCGAAGCCGTAATAAAGCCCGAGACGACAGGGTGAGATAGAAAGTTCGTAACGAAACCGAAGCGAAGCACCCCTAACGCTATCAGCATAAGTCCACTGAGCAAGGCCAGCATGATGGCGGCGGTGGCATAGTCGGCAGTGCCCTGCTGAGCCACAGCGCCCACCGACGTGGCGGTCATCAGCGACACCACCGCCACCGGCCCTACCGAAAGAGTACGGCTGGTACCAAACAGGGCATAGGCCACCAATGGCAAAATACTGGCGTATAGGCCCATCTCGGCGGGCAGACCCGCAAGCAATGCATAAGCCAGTGACTGGGGGATAAGCATGATGGTGACAATAATCGCCGCCATCAGATCACTCATGAACGTTTGACGGGAGTAGCCCCGCAGCCAATCGACGCAGGGCAGGGCGGTTTTCAACATGGTCGGGCTCGACTTACACCTGGTGGATGGGTTTGGTCATCCACTCGCGGCCTTTGAGCATGGCTTCCCAGTAGATCCAAGGCAGCATTTTAGCCTTCAGGAACCACGCCAATTGTGTTGGCTTTTCACCATCGAGTAAAAATTTGGGGAAGCTAGGCTTCAACATGCCGCCATAGCCGAATTCCGCCAGAACGATTTTGCCGCGCTCTACCGTCAATGGGCAGGATCCGTAGCCATCGTAGTGGCACAAATTGGGTAACTTACCGGCATGGTGCAACAGGTTAATAGCCACCACCGGCGCCTGTGCGCGTGCAGCCGCCGCGGTTTTTGCGTTGGGTGCGTTCATGCCATCACCTAAGGACCAAATATTCTCGTAGCGCTTATGCTGTAACGTGTTCTGATCAACATCGATCCAACCACTGGTGTCTGCCAGGGGAGATTCACGAATAAAGTCAGGGGCAACCTGTGGTGGGCAGACATGGATCATGTCGTAATCTGACTCAACCGTGTCACCGTCGGCGTTCTGGAACGTCGCTATTTGCTTGTCGCCGTCTATTTTCACGAGATTGTGTTGAAAATGCAGGCCAGCTTGATACTTTTCGACGTATTTCATCAGTGCTGGGACATAGGCCGCCACCCCGAACAGGCCCGGTGTCGCTGTGTAGAACTGAACATCGATGCTGTTAATGAGCCCTTGTTTCACCCAGTAATCCGCCGACAGATACATGGCTTTCTGTGGTGCCCCGGCGCATTTTATGGGCATCGTGGGCTGGGTAAATAGCGCTTTACCTGACTTTAACTCCTGAACCAGCTTCCACGTGTAAGGTGCTGTTTCATAGGTGTAATTTGACGTTACGCCATTCTTGCCAAGGGATTCTTTAAG
>CBFHMA010000237.1:0-1932 GCA_965656775.1 Luminiphilus sp. | reverse complement strand
CCCAGGGCGATGGTGTTTTGTGCCATAAATAACTCGATGGTGGGTTCAATGGCCGGCTTCCAGCGATAGCGTAGCTGCATAGCAAGCGCCGTCTCAATTTCATCGTTGATATCGGATCCCCATTCCACTGCTACCAGGGCGTTGCTTAATAGCGTGAACTTGCCAAAATCGCGACTATTGAGGATACCAACGCTAAGTTCTCTGGCATCACGCTCAAGACCCATTTCTAGCTCGAATAGCATTCCCCAGTCGCTATCGTATTCACCCTGTTCTGACAGTTGCCAGATGCCTTCCAGCTCAACAACGTGCAGGGTTTGTTGCTGCTCATGGAGTCGTGTGACACTCAGTTCGGTATAGATTTTATCGAGTAGCGATGTGCCATAACCCAGTTTGTGCCAGTAACTGCTCGAGGTATCACTGTTGTCACCGCGATTATCATCGATAAAGACGAGCTCGAGCTCTTGCTCGAGTGGCTGCACATAGGGCGCATAGATTTGACCAACGCTCGTGCCATCGGCAAAGCAGGGGGTGGCGCTTAGTAGCAGTAACGCGCCTAATCGAATGATTGAACCTGTAAGTCTCGGCGTTAGCATTGGGTATTGCAGGGTGGTAATAATCGTCTGGCTCCCTTTGGCTACTGGATGTCGTGCTGGGGGTTTCGGGTACTGATAATACTCACGATGACTACCATGACTATGGCGTAGGCGATCACGTGCCAAAGGGTGGGTGTGGCTTCGTAGCCAATAAGTGCATACAGCAACTGTCCCGGCAGTGACTGTTCCGAGATGATCGACGAGCTATCCCATAAAGGTGGGCGCGAGGGTAAAAGATCGACCTGGAGTAATAGTGACACCGCTTGCAAGCTGAGCCCGGCCACGATGATGGCTAGTACCATGAGAATAGTGAATTGAGCGCGCGTCCAGTCGACTGCCCATAACGTGAAGAAGTACAGTATGACGCCTACACTGATACCGGTGATAAAACCGACAAAGCCGCCTCCCCAGGCTGACCACACTTGCTGTTGGAAAGCAAAGCCACGCAAATACAACAGAATCTCTGACAGTTCGCGAGTTAAAGCCAACACAATGATCATTGCCATTAACGTGGTGATGGCCCTTGCAGGTGTGTCAGCTCGATAGAGCGTGACGGTTAACCCGATGAATAAAAGACAAATACCAAATTGCATGGCTGCGTTAACCAGTTCTTGGCCCCGATAATCCCACATCTCACTAATGGGTCCTAAAGCGTTGGCGTAAGCCCAGGCGCACAACGTACCCATAACGACAGCAGCCATGCACCAGCCAATCCCCAATTGACGCCTTTGTGCCAGTGCCAACAACAGGCTGCCTAACATGGAGGCCTCCAGTACTTCTCTGAGCACAATGATGACCGCGTCAAGATTCATGATTAAGGCCCTTTCACCCGCACAATGCCTTGTGCGGTTTTGGGGTTGAACTCACCGAAAAACGGGTAGTCGCCTGGCTCTAGCGGACCAATAAAAATAACAGCGCGGTGTCCGCCCACAATCACTTTTTCGCGATTGAGCTCATAGCTTTCAAATTCTTCCGGTGTGGCATCGTTGTTGATGACCATAAGCCGTATTTTTTGATGGGCGGGAATTTCAACCACATCGGGAACAAAGACATGATTGGCAATTACAAGCTCAACAACCGGTGCTGCGACCGCCAAATGAGCCAGCAGTAGTGCACAAATCGCAAATCCCATAGGCTGCCATTTCATGGGTTTAACCTGCTGTCCCCACATGGCAGTGTGACGGTGATTCGGGTGCCGCCCAATGGTTGGGAATCATCGATGATCAGTGACCCGCGGTGTAAGGCGATAACATGCTGCACGATAGATAATCCAAGGCCGCAGCCCTGGATACCAGAGCCACTGTTGATACGGTAGAAACGATCCATCACACGCTCCCTA
>CBFHMA010000236.1:0-1954 GCA_965656775.1 Luminiphilus sp. | reverse complement strand
GGCCTTTCCATGTGGCATCACACATTGCAGAGCCTTTGCGAATGGCCATGCTCATGCATGAATCCTTGCGGCGCTTCGACAAACCCATCAACTTAGTGATTGGCCAGCCGATGCAACCAGAGAGTTGGCAACATATCGAAGGCCGACAGGCCTTGACCCAATTCCTCTACAATGCCGTGCAGTCATTGGAACAGTCCCAAGACTAAGCCAATGACCTGCAAACTCGACCTCGATAATTTTTGGTAATACCCATCCCATGCTAATAGCCAAACTCAAAAACTTGTTGCAACAAAACACCACCGAGACGTCGGCCGTCAATCAGCCGCACCGCCTAGCATCGGCGGCTTTACTAGTAGAGGTAGCACGCGCTGACTTTGATGCCAGTGGCGACGAACAAGATGCTCTCCTCAAACACCTACACTGTGCTTTTGAACTCAGTGCTGCAGAGCTCGATACGATCTTGGAAACCGCCGAGCAGCACGTTGATAACACGACATCGTTGTACGAATTCACCCGCGTTATCAACGATAGTTGCACCCCCGACCAACGGGAGGCGCTCATCGAGGGCATGTGGCAAGTGGCCTACGCCGATGGTGATCTACATAAATATGAAGAACACCTCATTCGGCGCGTGGCTGATTTACTCTACGTACCCCACCACGCTTTCATTGCCGCTAAACATCGAGTTCGCGACAGTCTCTAGGCACGCTCACAACCACGCCAATCGGCATCGCCGAATCGCTGGGGTTTAACAGTGATGCGATAACTGTCGTCGCCTTGGGTGGCGCAATGCAGCCGAGTCGACCGCATGCAAAGACGAGAAATCGACACCGTCAAGTAAGTCGAATGCCGCTTCCAACGATTCCACCAAATTATGGATCATGGCGTAGGTCAGATTCGCCTTCACCACAATGCGGAACATGGTTTTATCGGCATTTTGATCAACAAAAAGTGGCTCCATAACATCGGTCAAAGGATCGAGATAACCCATCTTGTAACCCGAGACGTACCAGTGATACTGGGACAAAACATGTTGCAGATCGATGTCATCGTAGGTGGCCTGCATGGCAGGGTTAAGCATGGCTGTAACCACAGGTAGGCACCCCTGATCGCCGTCGTCGAGGAAGACAAATCGGGGCGTATCGTTAGCATCAACCATGTCTCGGAGATGCTGCCGAATATCTGCTGCCAATGCCATCATACGCGCCACATTACGCCGATACCCCTCACGACCATAGCGCAGAAACTTGTAGTACTGGACATAAACGCCACTGGCAGGACGGGAAAAGTTGAGGGTGTAAGACTCTGCATTACCACCGAGGTAAGTGACTGATACGGCCACGTGGGCGCTCAAATCCTCTCGCTGACGCCACACAACCCATCCCGTACCGCAGCAGGACTCACCGTACTTATGGCCACTGCTGGAAATCGATAGCACGTGTGGCAAGCGGAAATCCCATGGTGGCAGGTCATCCTGAAAGGGTGCAACAAAACCACCCGACGCAGCATCGACGTGAATACCCACCTGAAAACCACGCTCCCGGTTGAGCTGGCTCAGCATCGCGTCAATCTCCCACACCGGGTCATATTGACCACCGTAATGGTTACCCATAATGCAAACTACGCCGATTGTGTGCTCATCGATCGCCTCGGCAACCGCCTCTGGTGTCACTTTGAATGACGCAGAATCGGGAGATACCAATCGACAGTCCACGTCCATGTAGCGAAAAAACTTTTCCCAAGCCGCTTGGAATAACGTCGATATCACAAGATTTGGTCGGACACCCAGCGTGTCCTCAAGCGGTATATTCTTGTGTTTGGCATACCAATGGCGCCAACGAAACTTCAGCGCCAAACCCGCCAGTAGGCAAGCCTCAGTGGAGCCTACCGTACCGGCACCGGGGTATACGCCGCGCTCATCGAAGTCGTCCGGAACGGGGCAATGCCAAAGTTG
>CBFHMA010000235.1:0-1955 GCA_965656775.1 Luminiphilus sp. | reverse complement strand
TTTGTTAATGCCCGACTACCCACAAGCTGAACCGGATTTACTGGGTTTGCTGGCCGATGATCGTGCCGAATGGCGGTTAGCGTTGTCCGATATTGTACGAGAGCATGGTGCGGAAGCGGCACGCGTACTGTTGCGGGATTTGCAGAATTACAGTCTCGATTTGGGCGTCGTGCTTTCAGAGGCCACGTTAAATACCCCTTACATCAATACTATTTCGTTGTCAGAGCAACCGTCGTATCCCGGGGATATCAACCTTGAGAAGCGCATCGAGAACATTGTGCGTTGGAATGCTGCTGCCATGGTGTTGCAAGCACAAGATGTTGGGGAAGGACTCGGTGGTCACATTGCTACCTACGCATCGGCCGCTACCGCCCTTGAGACAGGGTTTAATCACGTGTTCCGGGCCGATGTCGATGTACTGCTGCCCCAGCCTCATGCGGCGCCCGGCATTTACGCCCGCGCTTTTCTCGAAGGACGTCTGAGTGCGCAACAACTTGCTAATTACCGGCGTGAATTGGGTGAGGGTGGTGGCCTTTCGTCTTATCCCCATCCGCGTTCGATGCCGACCTTTTGGCAGGTGCCCAACGCCTCTATGGGTTTGTCGGTACCCATGTGCATCTATATAGCGCGCTTCGCCAAGTACCTTGAAAGCCGGGGTTTAAAGGCAAAAGACGGGGGGCGCATCTGGTGTTTTATCGGTGATGGCGAGGCAGATGAACCTGAAGTCCTGGGTACCATTAATATTGCGGCCCGGGAGCGCTTAGATAACCTAGTGGTTGTTATTAACTGCAATTTGCAGCGTCTCGATGGACCCGTCAGGGGCAACGGCAAAATTATTCAGGAATTAGAGCGCACCTTCAGAGGGGCTGACTGGCAGGTACTCAAGGTCATTTGGGGCAGTGGCTGGGATGTATTGCTCGCTAATGATCATGCGGGTGTTTTGCGTCGTCGCATGGAAGCCTGCCTCGATGGCGATTACCAGCGCTACTCCGTGTTGCCTGGGAATCAGCAACGAGAACACTGGGTACATGGCGATCCCCAGCTTGAGCAGATGATGAATGCGCTAACCGATGAAGAGGTGGCCGAGATCAAGCGGGGAGGACAAGACCCCAAAAAGCTTTATGCGGCATTCCGTCGTGCGGTTGACACCCCCGAGCGCCCGAGTGTTGTACTGGTTAAAACCGTCAAAGGTGATGGCTTGGGCCCCGCTGCGCAAGGTCGCAACACGGCTCACCAGAAGAAGGATTTCAGCGCCGAGGAGCGTCGGGCTTGTGCCCGTGCGTGGGGTATTCCGCTGTCGGACAGCGAGGTGGAGCAGGCCGCTTTTTATCGCCCCGAGGCGGACAGTGAAGAGATGCGCTATCTGCACGCCAGGCGCGAAGCCTTGGGGGGGTATTTGCCCTCCCGTAAAGTTACTTGCGAGCCGCTGCCCGCGCCGGCGCCAGAGCAGTTTGCCCTTTTTGATGCCGGTACCGAGCGAGCCATGTCGACCACTACCGGTCTGGTGCGGTTGCTAACCAAGTTGCTACGAGACGCCAATGTCGGCAAATACATTGTGCCTATCGTGCCTGATGAGGCTAGAACCTTTGGCATGGATGCGCTGTTTCGGGTGGCGGGTATTTACTCCCCCGATGGTCAGCGCTACACCCCGGTTGACGCAGACTCTCTCAATACGTACCGAGAGGCTGAAGACGGGCAGATTCTACAGGAAGGTATTTGTGAGGCCGGTGCAATCGCATCGTTTATCGCGGCGGGTACTGCCTACGCCACCTTCGGCGTGCCCACTATTCCGTTCTACATTTTTTATTCGATGTTTGGATTTCAGCGTGTCGGTGACATGATTTGGGCCGCCGCAGATATGATGACCCGAGGCTTCTTACTCGGTGGTACTGCTGGTCGTACGACCCTCAATGGCGAAGGCTTGCAGCATCAAGATGGTCATTCCCCTATCCTGG
>CBFHMA010000234.1:0-1968 GCA_965656775.1 Luminiphilus sp. | reverse complement strand
AAGATTCTATTCTGGAAGCGGCAAACGCTGGCATTGAGCTCATTGTCTGTATTACCGAAGGTATCCCCACCCTCGATATGCTCGAGGCTAAGGTGAAGTGCGATGAACTTGGCGTGCGTCTCATTGGACCAAACTGTCCGGGTGTCATCACGCCGGGCGAATGCAAGATTGGCATCATGCCGGGGCATATTCATCTGCCGGGCAAGGTTGGTATCGTATCGCGATCGGGTACCCTCACTTATGAGGCGGTGAAGCAGACCACCGATGCCGGTTATGGCCAGTCCACCTGTGTTGGCATTGGCGGTGACCCGATTCCGGGTTCCAACTTCATTGATATTCTGGGTATGTTCCAAGATGACCCGCAGACCGAAGCCATCGTCATGATCGGCGAAATTGGTGGCACCGCCGAAGAGGAAGCGGCCGCTTTCATCAAGGCTAATGTCACCAAACCCGTCGTATCCTATATTGCTGGTGTCACTGCGCCGAAAGGTAAGCGTATGGGGCACGCCGGTGCCATTATCTCTGGTGGCAAAGGTACTGCAGACGAGAAATTCGCTGCCCTTGAGGACGCCGGTGTAAAAACCGTTCGTTCGCTGGCGGATATTGGTAAAGCTTTGGGGGAGATCACAGGCTGGTAAGCGTGTGGTCAGGACGTCGGCCCGCTCGTGATATCGAGCGGGCTTTTTTTTTGTGTTCAATATGTGCGCGGATGTGCCTCACAGTACGATAGGCCCTGCCCCCATGGTCATGGGTGCGCTGATGAGCGTCGATCCATAAAACAGCTTGGGTAAAAACAGACATCCAAGAATAGCCACAGGTGCGCAACTTAAGGTACGGTGTTCGGACATTATGTTCAGCCCATCACTAGGTGGCCGCCGTCGCGTAGCGCCACTTGTTTAACGACAGGCGAAAGAAACTTGAGCACGTCATGACAATACAGACCGAGGATCACCGTGGGGGTTAATACAGGCCAAGGTACTCCAAGGAGTCTGTGCCATAGGCACACTACAGCGCAACGCCGTCATGGTTTGCTGGTGATTAGCCTCTCACTTATGAGTGTTTTGTGCAGTGGCCCCGCTGTTGCCGCTGACAGTATGCTCAACGCCTGGTTGGCACCTGTTGCACAAGCATTATCGTCGGTGGTCTTTTTTAGTGTACCTATCGCAGGTACACCTGTTCCTCTCGTGGTGGTCTGGTTAGTAGCAGCGGCCATATTTTTCACCCTCTACTTTCGTTTTCTGAATATTCGCGGGTTCATTCACGCCATTCGTATTGTCAGTGGCGGTTCATCCAATCAGGACGCACCCGGCGAGGTGAGTCACTTCCAAGCGTTGTCGACCGCTGTCTCAGGAACGGTAGGTATCGGCAATATTGCGGGTGTCGCGATTGCGATCTCTGTAGGCGGGCCTGGGGCGACGTTTTGGATGTTCGTTGCTGGGTTGCTGGGTATGTCGACGAAGTTCGTGGAGTGCACCTTGGGTGCGCTTTACCGAAGGGAAAACCCCGATGGGAGTGTGTCAGGTGGGCCTATGTACTACCTGCAACGGGCATTGAGCGATCGCCAATTACCAGGCTTGGGACGGGTACTAGGTGGCGTCTATGCCCTTGGCATTGTTGTGGGCTGCTTAGGTATTGGCAATATGTTCCAGTCTAATCAAGCGTACCGCCAAGTGGTGGCGATTACTGGAGGAGAGAGTGCTAGTTGGTTGGCTGATCGCAGTTGGCTATTTGGTATCGTGCTTGCGTTGGCTGTCGGGCTGGTCATCATCGGTGGCATCAAATCGATTGCCAAAGTAACGAGCAAAGTCGTGCCATTTATGGCGCTGTTCTACTGTATTGGCGCCCTTGTGGTCATCACCCTCAACGCTGAGGCATTACCCTTTGCGTTGGGCGCTATTGTCAGCGGTGCCTTTGATCAGAGCAGTGTGGCAGGTGGTTTGGTTGGCGTCATGGTTATCAGTTTCCAGC
>CBFHMA010000233.1:0-1970 GCA_965656775.1 Luminiphilus sp. | reverse complement strand
CTGCAGGGAATGGATGCGAAATTACAGCAACTGCTGCGCCTCGCGAGTGCCCCATTGACCTTACTAGTCTTGATCTACAGCGCTCGTAGCTTCTTCAATAACGCATGGCAGCACCTCAAACACGGTGCACTGATCATGGATAGCTCCGTATCCATTGCCCTGCTACTGGCAACCGTGGCAAGTCTGTGGGCCACTGTATCGGGAGGTGGTCACACCTACTACGATTCAGTGACCATGTTCGTGTTCTTTTTGTTACTGGCCCGCTACCTTGAAAAGCGCTTACGCAACGCCGATTTGATAGCCTTGGCACAGCTAGAAGATGAATTACCTGAGTTTGTAGCCCGTTGGCGTGATGGTGATTGGGTAAGGTGTCCGCGCGACCAAGTCGTTGCAGGAGACCTGGTCTACGTTGCTGCAGGAGAGGCCATAGGCTTTGACGCCACAGTCCGAAAGGGGCAATCAGCAGTAGAAGAATCGGTGTTTAATGGCGAGTCACTGCCGCGCAATGTAATCGAGGGCGACAGTGTCTTCGCGGGCACTGTCAATCGTGAAGCCAGTCTCGAGCTTGAGGTCAGCGCCAGTTATCGCCAATCACGCCTGGCAGCCCTGGCACACGATGTCGAGCGTGCACGCCATGAAAAGCCCCACTACCTGCAACTCATCGATCGACTGGCAGCGCGTTTCGTGGCCCTGGTGCTCATCGCGGCAGTCGTTACCGCCCTCGTCTGGTTGCGTCTCGATCCCACGCGGGCACTGTGGAGCGCACTCGCGGTATTAGTCGTGGCCTGTCCCTGTGCGCTGTCTCTGGCGACACCTGCCGCTGTCGCGAGTGCCACCGCTTGGCTGCGCCGAAGAGGTGTCAGTGTCAGAGGTGAGTTCGGATTGTTAGCGGCTGCCGATGCGCGCACCGTGTTAATCGACAAAACGGGAACGCTGACTGAAACCACCCTGGCGGTGGGTCAAATAACCGCCATAGACAGCATCAGTCACGAGCGTGTCTTGGCACTGAGCGCCGCACTGCAACAAGTGAGTAGCCACCCCGCAGCACGCGCATTCCACAACATCGCACCGCTGCCGGGTGTTACCGACATTGAAATTGTGGCCGGTGCGGGTATACGTGGTTATTGGCAACGCTCAGATGGCGCATTGAACGAGGTGCGCCTGGGTAGCCTGAGCTTCGTATCCGCATTAGCACCCGATACGCCGCTGCCACCGGATGATGATCATTATTGGGTAGGCTTGAGTGATCATGGGGGCTGGCTGGCGTGGATAGGGCTAGCAGAGCACCTACGCCCTGGGGTTAGCGATCACCTCAGCCGCTTAAAAACAATGGGCTATGCCGTGACCATCGTATCAGGTGACAGCCAGACACGGGTCGCCGCTTTGGCGAGCAAGTTGGCATTGCCCTATCAAGGGGCTATGACGCCCAGAGACAAGCTAGACTACTTGCAGCAACATCAAGCAGCCGGTAATACTGTTATCGCCGTGGGCGACGGCTTGAATGATGCGGCTTTGTTGGGTGCTGCCGATGCCTCGATTGCAGTGGCCGGTGCTACCGCACTCGCCCGGGCACAGGCAGACTTTGTGGTCACCGACAATGACTTCGGTCGGTTAGTCGATATTGTTGGCATTGCTCGTAAAGCACGAACCACCATGCGTCAGAACCTAATATGGGCTGCGGGTTACAATATTGTGGGAATTCCCTTTGCCGCGAGTGGCATGGTGCCGCCTTGGGCTGCAGCGCTAGGCATGTCGATCAGCTCACTGTTGGTGGTGATTAACGCCCTTCGTCTTCGTCGAGTAAGCGAGTAATACCGTGGAAAGTCTCTACTTACTGATTCCAATCGCACTCGTATTTGTCGCCCTATTTCTGGCGTTGCTCATCTGGGCGGTTAATCGAGGTCAATACGACGATCTCGACAAGGATGCATGGCGCGCGCTGAACGATGACCTTGACCAACCTCGACGCC
>CBFHMA010000232.1:0-2012 GCA_965656775.1 Luminiphilus sp. | reverse complement strand
CAGTTCCTGCACTTCCACTACAACCCAGCACACATGATTGCGGTGACTTTCTTCTTCACCAACGCCATGGCGCTCTCTATGCACGGTTCGCTGATTCTGATGGCTACCGATCCCCGCGATGGCGAAAAAGTGAAAACCGGCGAACACGAGAACACCTTCTTCCGTGACGACATCGGCTATTCCATTGGCGCCTTGGGCATTCACCGTTTGGGTTTGTTTGTGGCACTGAGCGCGGGCTTCTGGAGCGCTATTTGTATTGTGATCAGCGGTCCCTTCTGGACTAAAGGCTGGCCCGAATGGTGGAACTGGTGGCTTGAGCTGCCGGTCCTGAACTGAGGAGACCCGAGTTATGATTGAGTATCAGAATATCTTTACCCAGGTGCAGGTTGATGCACCCGACTACCCGGGTGTGCCTATCGGCAAAGACGAATACAACCGCGTCGGTGGCATCACCCACAGCTGGTTGGCAGGTAAGTTTGGTGACGCACAAATCGGTCCCATCTACCTTGGTCCCTTCGGTGTTTTGTCCTTTCTTTTCGGTTTCTTAGCCTTTGAAATTATTGGCTTGAACATGTGGGCCTCCGTGAACTGGGATCCCATCGAGTTCATTCGCCAATTGCCTTGGCTTGCGCTAGAACCACCACCGCCACAATACGGGCTCAGTATTCCCCCATTGAACGACGGTGGCTGGTGGCTGCTGGCAGGCTTCTTCTTAACGGTGTCTATCCTACTGTGGTGGTGGCGCACGTTTAAGCTGTCTCAGAATCTGGGCATGAGCAACTACTTGGCATGGGCGTTTGCTGCGGCAATCTGGCTGTACCTGGTATTGGGCTTCATCCGACCTATTTTGATGGGTAGTTGGAGTGAGGCGGTTCCGTTTGGTCTGTTCCCTCACCTCGATTGGACAGCCGCTTTCTCACTGCGCTACGGCAACCTGTTCTACAACCCCTTCCACATGCTGTCTATCGTGTTCCTGTATGGCTCTGCCATTCTGTTTGCCATGCACGGCGCCACAATCTTGGCGACATCGCGATACGGCGCCGACCGCGAGATCGACCAGATCACCGATCTGGGCACCGCCGGAGAACGGGACATGCTGTTCTGGCGCTGGTGCATGGGTTTCAACGCTTCTATGGAATCCATTCACCGCTGGGCCTGGTGGTTCGCTGTACTGACCGTCATTACTGGTGGTATCGGCATTCTGCTTACCGGCACCGTGGTTGAGAACTGGTATCTGTGGGGCGTCAAGCACGGCATTGCCCCTGCCTATCCTGCTCTGGATGCCGCACCTGTTGTGGATCCCCTCATCACGGAGACCCAGCCATGAGACAGATACGATTACGCGCTACTGCCACTGCAGCACTGCTGTCTGGCCTGATCCTTGCCGGCTGCGATACTCCCCCCGTCGAGTCAGTGCAACGGGGTTATCGGGGCACAGGTATGGAACTGATTGCCAGCCCCGATGATCTGGCAGCGACAGTCGCCAACAACCAAGTACCTGAACCTCAGCCCCCTGTGCCTGCTGTCGGTCCAAAAGCGGCCGATATTTATCAGAACGTACAGATTCTTGGGGATTTAAGCGTTGGTGAGTTCACACGACTCATGGCGGCTATCACCCAGTGGGTGTCACCTGAAGAAGGGTGTAACTACTGTCACGTAGCCGAAGGCTTCCAGCTCGATACCAAGTACACCAAAAAGGTGGCACGGGTCATGATTGCCATGACCCAGCGAGCGAACGCCGACTGGGGTGATCATGTGGGTAATGTAGGTGTGACCTGCTACACCTGCCACCGAGGTAACAACATTCCCGAGTATGTCTGGGCTCAAGACCCCGGTCAGGCCCATGCCGCGGGCATCATGACGGCCTCACAGAACATCGCGTCTGAAGCTGCTGTGTACAGTTCGCTGCCCTACGACCCCTTTACCGCCTATCTCGATGGCGCAAAAGAGGATGACGCGGCGCTGCCTTGGCGTGTCGCGGGCAACACCGCACTGCCCAACGGTAACCGTAG
>CBFHMA010000231.1:1247-2014 GCA_965656775.1 Luminiphilus sp. | reverse complement strand
TGGCTTCGGGTGAGCGCCTCGTTAGGGTGGCTGCAGGTGGACGAAAAGCGCGCACTGAATATCGCGTACTCCAGCGCTGGCATGCAGCCACACTGATCGAGGCCAAGCCCATCACAGGCCGTACACATCAAATTCGGGTGCACTGCCGACATGCTGGCCACCCCATTCTGGGAGATGCCAAGTACAGCTCCGATGTGGCCGACAAGTTGGCGGCCTCGGTGGACTTGAATCGACTGTTTCTGCACGCGGCAGGATTGCGCTTTACCCTAGGAGGGGAGCGGCTACATTTACAGGTGCCACTCGACGCTGAATTGCAGGGGGCGTGTGATGCGCTCAATAAACGTCAGGGGAGTTGAAACCCCAGGTTACGCAAGCGACGACTAAGCTCGATGAGCGGTAGCCCCTCAAGCGCTGTTACATCATTGCCATTAATAGCCCGGAACAACGTGATGCCCAGGGCTTCCCACTTGAAAGAGCCTGCACAGTCCAATGGTTGATCCCTATCGACATAGCGCTCTATTTCGGCGTCAGAGAGCCGCCGCAATGATACTTCGACGGGTACCACGCAGCTCTCAAGGTGTTGCTGGCTTGGGCGGCACAGGGCCAAGCCAGTAAAAAATACGATATGTTTGCCCGAGCAAAAAGTCAGTTGCTCCCGGGCGCGCTCTTTGGTGCCTGGCTTGCCCAGTAGGCGATTGTCACAGGCTGCTACCTGGTCGCTACCGATGATAAGAGGATCGGGGCTGGGATACCGACTGAGGGACAAA
>CBFHMA010000231.1:0-1238 GCA_965656775.1 Luminiphilus sp. | reverse complement strand
AGGCGATTGTCACAGGCTGCTACCTGGTCGCTACCGATGATAAGAGGATCGGGGCTGGGATACCGACTGAGGGACAAGGCCTTGTGTTCCGCTAGACGCTGCGCCAGAGCCATCGCGCTTTCCCCGAGTTGGGTCGATTCGTCGATATTCGCAGGGGCGACCTCAAAAGGAAGTCCAAGGCGCTGCAAAAGGCGCGCCCGGTAGGGTGAGGCGGAAGCCAGCACCAGTTGTGGTAGCGTGGTCATGTGGTATTCCCTCTTTGATTCAAACCCATTGAATTACCATGATTTTTTTTTGACACACCTAGAGCTCGGCCGTATGATCCGCCGCCATGACGCTAGGGGCACTGCCACATATGGTTGAGGCGCGGACGCTAGCGGCGCGAGGAGTAGTAGTGGAGGGCGTCCTGCCAGCCACCAGAATGCCACGACTCAACGCCGCTATTGTAGCCGCAGATGCACCGGCTCGGGTGCAAGCTCAATTTCGCCGCGATGAAGAAGGCCGCTACATTGTGCAGCTGTCGGTTCAGATGGCCGTAAGTGTGTCTTGTCAGCGCTGTCTTGGATCTATGGGTCTCGAACTCACATCCGAGAGCCAATTGGCAGCCCTGTGGAACGATGAGCAAGCCGAGCACTTGCCGTCGCGGTACGATCCCCTGGTAACGGGCGATGAAACCGATTTGTGGCAGGTGGTGGAAGACGAATTGTTATTGGCGTTACCTGCATTCAGCTACCACAGCGACAGCCGTTGTGGTGAGGCAACCGGTGTGGCGCAGCCAGACCCGGTAAGGCCGGACGAAACAGACACGCCAGTGCGGGATAACCCCTTCACGGTTCTGGCGGCTTTGAAAAATGAACCCAGTGAGCGCAGCTGAATTGTTCAGATCGCCACGATTTTGTGACAGGAGGCCATCATGGCTGTTCAACAGAACAAGAAGACTCGCTCACGGCGCGGTATGCGTCGTTCTCACGATGCGCTCGATAGCAATACGCTGATGGTCGATCAGACCTCGGGTGAGACTCGTCGACGTCACCACGTCAGCGCCGACGGCTTTTACCGTGGCAAGAAAGTGTTGAATTTGGGCGACGACGACTGATTTAACGTCCTACCCCAGCTCGCGCTGTCGATGTCACGTCGCTGTAGCGAGGAACTGACGATTTAACGCAGCGTGATGAGGCCTTAATGACATCACTCGCCTTTGTTTTTCCGGGCCAAGGCTCCCAGAGTGTGGGCATGCT
>CBFHMA010000230.1:0-2024 GCA_965656775.1 Luminiphilus sp. | reverse complement strand
AAGGCACTGGGAACCATGGAACAGTTTCGAATCAGTAGTGTGGTCGTCACCGATGCCAACAACCACATCAAAGGTGTCGTACAGTTGCTATCACTCCTCAAAGCAGGCCTAGCCTAATGTTTCTTCACTCTGAAAAAGCCGCCGCACTGACCTGGATAGTGCTCGATGTAGATGGCGTGCTCACCGATGGCAGTGTGATTTACAGCAATAATGGTGATGAACTCAAAGCGTTCAACATAAAAGATGGACTTGCCATAAAAATGGCGCAGCGCGCCGGTCTACAGTTTGCGATCATCACGGGCAGATCGTCCCAGCTGCTGGCGCGACGTGCAGCTGAGCTGGGTATCGATATCGTCTTGCAGGGCCGTAGTGACAAGCTTGCAGCATTGAGTGAGCTTGCAGAGGAGTTAGATATCACGCTACAGCAAATCGCTTACATGGGCGATGACCTGCCCGATCTTAGCGCTATCGAGTCGGTGGCATTGGGCACATGTCCCGCCGATGCCGCCAGTGAAGTCGTTGCAGCCGCGGACTGGGTAGCAACGGTCAATGGCGGCCGCGGAGCCGTGCGCGAACTTATTGAAATGCTCCTATCCGCGCGCGGCCAATGGGATGCATTGGTCAGTGAATTTCGGCTTTGAAAAAGACCCTGCCATCAACGTTACTTCTGATCATAGGGGCGCTGATGTGGCTAACCCTTGATCCTGGTGACCCGATGCTTGAGCTTGCGGTCTCCGATAACAATCAACGCTTGCAAACTTACCTCGATGGCAGCGATTACTGGACCTATAACGCGCAGGGTATGCGAGACCAGCGCCTTGCGACTCTTCATGCACGACGCTACAACGATCATCCCACGATTTATCTAGAGACCATCCGTATGGAGGGCGACGATCAGCAGGGGCGAAGCTGGCAACTTTCCGCCGACTCCGGCGAGTTGACCCCCCAGATCAACCAACTCAACCTTTTAGATAACGTCGAACTCAGTCAGGCCAATGGCAGCAGTAAGCTTTTTACCGACCATTTAATTATCGACACTCTCAAGCAAGTGGCCCGTACGGAAGTAGCCGTGACACTCATTCATGAATCAAGCATCACCAAAGCGCAGGGGCTAACGATAAATATACCCGCGGGCACCGCCGAGCTATTGAGCGATGTGGAGACCATTCATGAAATGCAGTAAGGCTGTTTCAGGCTACATCATGGGCCTGTTGATGGTAGCCGGGGGTTCACCAGCGACCGCTCTGCCCGAGGACCGGGAACAACCCATTAGAATTACTGCGGACAGCGCCAGTCGATTCGAGACTACCGGAGAAACCCACTACACCGGGAATGTTGAACTCACCCAAGGCTCGCTGCGTATCAACGCCGAGCGGATCGTCGTTCAACAGGCACAAAACGGCGCCGGCGTCATCGTAGCCACGGGCAGCCCCGCGCGCCTCAAGCAAACACCCACAGAACAACGAGGCCCCGTCTCAGCATCGGCCGAACGCATCGAATATCGACAAGATTTGGATACGGTAAAGCTCGTTCAAAATGCACGTATTGAACAGGAAGGAGCCGTTGTGACTGGCGCCACGATTGATTATGACGTTGGCGCACAGCAGGTCAAAGCCAGCGCCGCTGAAAGTCCAGAGGACAAGCAGCGCGTTGAAGTCATCATTCCCCCTAGCGCACTCGAGCGCAGCAGCGAACCCTAATGAATAGCCAAGATGTCTGCCTTAGCGCTCGCCACCTGGCGAAAGCCTACAAGGGCCGCCAAGTTGTTAGAGACGTGTCGCTTGAGGTCAGTAGGGGTGAAATCGTCGGGCTCTTAGGCCCCAATGGTGCAGGGAAAACAACCTGCTTTTACATGATTCTGGGACTCGTCAACGCCGATGCAGGGGTCATCCAGCTCGGCGACAGAGACCTAACGGCTCTGGCAATACACGAACGTGCCCGAGCTGGCATAGGTAACCTCCCTCAGGAAGCATCGATCTTCCGTCGCCTATCCGAAGAAGATAATTTACTGGCCATCCTCGAGA
>CBFHMA010000229.1:0-2097 GCA_965656775.1 Luminiphilus sp. | reverse complement strand
TCTTATCGATTACGGCTTCCACGCGCCAACCATGTCATTCCCGGTAGCGGGCACACTCATGATTGAACCCACCGAGTCAGAGGCACTCGCTGAACTCGATCGCTTCTGTGATGCCATGATTAGTATCCGTGAGGAGATACGACGTGTTGAGCGCGGCGAGTGGGATCCCGTGGATAATCCCCTAAAAAATGCACCCCATACCTTAAACGACGTGGTCAGTAGTGAGTGGGGGCACCCCTACTCCCGTGAAGATGCGGCATGGCCCGCAAGTAGTTTACGCCAAGACAAGTATTGGGCGCCCGTATCTCGGGTCGACAACGTCTATGGTGATCGCAATCTGTTCTGTGCCTGCCCGGGTATGGACGTGTGGACGGAAGACACGAGTAACGCCTAAGGGCTACGCAAAGACCTTGGGGTAACGTTTCAGTGGAGCTAGTCATGCCACTGAAACGGCCCCAGACGCGCGTTACAGCCGATAGTCATCCCGTTGGTAAACCAGGCGTCCATCGGAAAACGTGGCATCGACTTTAATGCTATGTAGCGCGTGAACCGGTGAAAAATACGGGTCACGCTCGAGTACCACCACGTCTGCCTGCTTGCCAACTTCAAGGGTGCCTATTTTATCCTCTAGTCCCAGCTGCCAAGCGGCATCGACCGTGTGTGCTCGTAGCGCCTGATCAACACTCAAGCGTTCACTTACCAGTGATTGCACCGGGTACTCCGGATTGCCCGCTGCCTGACGGGTAACCGCCATTTCAATATTGAATAGCGGGTTGAGGGCATCTTTACCGATCCAGGTCACCGGGTAATCGCTGCCCAAAGTGACTTTAGCCCCATGTCGTCGAATGGATGCCAGCGGATAAAGCTGCTCGAAGCGCTCTCGGCCCAGGTAGTCGAGGGCTACGTAATCGTACTCAAACCATGTGGGCGTGGTTTGAGCCACCACACCCAGTTGACCAAACCGTGGTATGTCGAGAGGGTCGACCACCTCTATATGGCAAATCGTGTAGCGCGATCTCGATGTCGGATGCGCTTCTCGGGCAGCTTCAACCGCATCAAGGGCGTTACGCACAGCACCATCACCAATGGCATGCAAATGGAGATCGATATTACGGCCAGCTGCAGCGATGACGGTTTCGATCACCGCAAGCTCCGGCAGCAGTGGTGTAGCTCTATGACCCTCGGGTTGGGTATAGGGTGAAAGTGTTACAGCGGTTTTTGCCTCGACAGTGCCATCCAGTGACAATTTAAGGGTATTCACGTCGAACAGTTCATGATCGTAAGCGGCATCGAGGGCCAACAGCCGATCTACCGCATCGTCCAAATCCCCGGGTCGATTCACGTAGAGGGATGCCACCATGCGTACCGGCAAGGTGCCCTGCTCGGCCATTTCCAGCGCCAATTGGCGCCCCAAATCGGCTGTATCGATCATGCCCGCATCAAAGGCGGCGGTTAAACCTACCGCAGACATATCTCGAAAAAAACCGGGAGCTGCAGCGCGTAAAGCGGGCATGGATACCACCCCTAGGGCCGTCATAACAGGATCGATAGCTGCCCCCTCGACCAACCACCCAGTGGGGTTACCCTCCGCATCCCGCTGAAAAAAGTGCGCACCGGGTACCGGGTCAGGGGTATCGGCGTTGATACCGGCAGCGGCAAGTGCAGCGCTGTTTGCCCAAGCGGTATGGCCCCCCTCGTCAATAATGAGAGCTGGTCGATCACTGACCACCTCATCTAACTGCGCCGCTGTGGGTCCATCGGGGCCAAACGCTCTAGCCAAAAATCCCGCACCCAATACGGGGTTTTGGGCAGGCTTCGCAGCTACATGGTCGGCCAAGGCCGCCAGCACTTCCTCTGCTGATTGCCCCGGGGACAACATGGCACCGTCAACCAATGGCAAGGTGTCCATCGTGTGGATATGGGTATCAATAAAACCGGGGAACACCACACGACCGGCCAAATCCACGACCTGCGTTTGTGGCTCTATATACGCTTTGGCACCAGCATCGTTACCCACATAGGCAATACGATCACCCTCAATGGCTAGCGCACTGTGACGGGTAGCCACCGCATCCATTGTGTAAACACGCCCCCCGG
>CBFHMA010000228.1:0-2106 GCA_965656775.1 Luminiphilus sp. | reverse complement strand
GGATATTCCCCGTATAAAAGGGTGGGGACACCGATCGGCCCCCATCGATTTGGAAACTAAGCTCGCCCAATCCAAGGTGCAGCCCGTGCTCTTTCCCCACGCGGCCCAAACCCTGGAAGATGCACGACGGCGAGCGGGCTTTGCAGACATCACTGATCTTGATGGCATGGAGACCCATGACTGCTTCACCATCACCGAGTATCTCGCATTAGATCACGCCGGGTTAACAGCACCGGGAGAAAGCTGGAAGGCTGTTCGCGATGGCCGAATTACTCGCGATGGCGATTTCCCCGTCAATGTGAGCGGTGGATTAATGGGCTTAGGCCATCCAGTCGGCGCCACGGGTGTACGTATGGTTCTAGATTGCGCGCGGCAGGTTGCGGGCAAAGCAGGTGCACTACAGATTGACCGAGCTGAGAATATGCTGACGTTTAATTTGGGAGGCAGTGCCACCACCTGCGCCAGCTTTGTCGTTGGTGTCGGGAAATAATGATATTGACGAATACAGTATGAAGCCGGTTTTCATTTACGATGCCATTCGCAGCGCGCGCACGCGTGCTAAGGCATCGGGTGGTTTGCATCCACTGACACCACCTGCATTGTTGGCACAACTGTACGCCACGCTAATCAAACGCACGGGTTTAGCGCCCGCGCTAGTCACCGAAGTCATTCTTGGTTGTGTCACCCAACAGGGAGAGCAAGCCGGCAATATTGCAAAAACCTCGGCCCTTTATGCGGGTCTTCCCAGTAGCGTCGCAGGGATGACGATTAACCGATTTTGTTCCTCGAGTATGGATGCTATTGGCATAGCCGCACTGAAAGTTGCTGCGGGCCAGACGGGTGCCGTCATTGCGGGTGGTATTGAGATGATGTCTCGTGTGCCACTGCTGGCCGATGGCGCCCGTGTGTTTACCGATATGGGCTATGGCATTGCTAATCAGACCTTGTTGATGGGCAGTGGTGCTGACCTTATTGCAACCCGATCGGGTATTAGTCGTGAGCAATGCGATGCGGTGGCTCTAAAGAGTCAGCGGCGTGCTGAGATAGCGCGTACTGAAGGTCGCTTCACTTCTATCGTACCGGTGGACGTTAATGGGGACGCCATTGTGCTCGACGAATGTATTCGAGCAGACTTAACGGCAGAACAGCTCGCCGCATTACCACCCGCTTTCGCTGATTTGGGTGCGGCTGGTGCAGATGCTGCACAACTTGCTGCGTCTGACCACATATCGGCCATTAATCATGTGCACACGGCAGGTAATTCACCGGCTATGTGTGATGGTGCCTCACTACTTTTGATCGGTGATGCCAACCTTGGCAAAGCGCTGGGCCTTAAGCCGAGAGCACGCATCGTGGCAACAACAACCGCCTGTGGTGATCCTCTGGAAGTCTTGGCGGGCTGTATACCCGCAACGCAACAGCTACTGCAAAACTATGGATGCTCGGTTCACAACATTGATCTATTTGAAATTCATGAAGCCTTCGCTGCTACTGTCGTCAAGTTGCACAAGGAGCTGGCGATTGATGACACCAAATTGAACGTCAACGGCGGGGTCATTGCACTGGGTCATCCAATGGGGGCAACTGGAGCGATCATGACCGGTACATTGCTTGATGAGTTGGAGCGACAAGATCTTGCGTTGGGTCTGGCTGCTACCAGTGGCGCTGCGGGCAGCGGCAGCGCACTGTTGTTACAGCGTTAACTGATGTGTCTTAGTAGCACCGTTGCCGCGGCTAATGCCATAGCCTAGCCCGCGTTTTTAATATCCAAGTCGGCATGTAATACCTATACCGGCATCGCCTTAGCGAGTGCCATTGCCTGGGGCTGAATCTTTCACAGTAAACCCTAAGACTGTGATGTTGATTAGCCCCGCCGCGATCGCTGCAATGACCAAGCTTTCGGCCATGGTCAGTCCCCAAGGCATAGCTGGTGTGAATGAACATAAGTTACGCACTTCAAAAAGGGCAGGGAACCATTGGTCAACCGCAAACCAGCTGGGCATACCCAGTTGGAATTCGCAGCTGCTATTGCCCACACCTTGCTCAAGCTGATAAAGAACATAGCTGCGCTCGCCCATGGCAATGATTGATCCCAAGGACAACAGC
>CBFHMA010000227.1:0-2168 GCA_965656775.1 Luminiphilus sp. | reverse complement strand
CTGGCGGTTGCAGGTTCGAGTCCTGCCGGGCGGGCCATTTAGGCTAAACATAGACGGCTTACTAGTCACCAAACACCGAATTAATAACCTGCTTAGCCATATCACTGGCCTTAGATTTTCTAAGGCGCTCACCAATCGCGGCGATGCGCGGCAATATATGACTCGGGAAAATCCGATAACGCACCGAATCAAATAAGTTGAGTTCGGTATCGACCCGCAAGGTATTGTGGGGCTGAGCCACCGTCACCAATCGGCGGTGCATTTGGTGCTTGGCCAACTCACTGATTGAGGCGCAACCATAGCGCTCTGCAATACCGCGCAAGCGATGCTCCATGGCTTTTGGGGTTGTATTGTACTTACCTGCAAGCTCTTTGATGGTTTTGGTTTTGCAGTAATCTAACAACAAATCGAGCTCGGCACGGCTGATGTGATTACCTAAGCTGCCCCGAAGGTTCTCGCCATCAATCCAGGCGGTGAGTGCAATTGAACCATCGGATGTGGTGAGTGGATCAACCACGTTAATCCACAAAGCGAAGGTCCGGTCGGACGAGCGCCACAGCACATTAATATTGCCCCGGTATATCATTTGACTACGGGTCAATATATTGACCTCTCTACCTGTGGATCCATTTTTAACGGCATCTTTGAGAATATTTTCAAATAAACTTACCTGCTGCGTGGCATGCACCCAAGGCACCCAGGGCCAGCTAGGGCGAGCCATTAACATCTCGACCAAGTTAGCCCCGATTAAATCTTTCACACCGGTGTCAAGCATGCGTGCCGCCATATTGGTGGCACTGAGAATATTCATTGACTCATCAAAAATTATCCCGCCAATCCACTCGCCCAGCATTTGCTCTACCGATATACCTTGCTGGTTATTGAGATAAGCCTCGGCCCATTCGTTCTTCACCATCACTTACACTCTGCGGTTAAAACTAAAAAAAGAAGCATAACAGGAGATTATCGGGGGATTTTCCCATTCTCTGGGGTAATGCCCAAAAATAGGACAGTAAGTCCCTAGCCACTTCACATGGAACCTTTTATTGTGATTCTTCGGCGAGCGAAATCTTTACGCTCTTACATAAGTGTTACTGGTAGTAAGAATGGCGAAGACCAAAGAGTTTCGGTTAATTATTGCTTCAAGCGCCACATTTACCACTGAATACCCCACCTACCTCAGCATCACTCACGTCGAGCAAACCGTTGCCCAGCAAAAAAAACGCATGCCTGCGAGCACTCAACTGGCTTTGGTGTCGGGCACTCATATGGGTATAGAGCCACAAGCAGCACTTTTGGCCGACCGTCTAGCCCTGCCCTACTACCGCTTCACGCAGCCGGCCATTCGACCCATGATTGCAGCAGATTATGCCTGCAATGAACGCATGGCCGCATTCTCCCACGGGGTACTGGCCCTGTGGGATGGGGAAGACAGTTTGGTGAAACATCTTATGGGAGCGGCCCACTACCACAAGCTACAGATAGTGAACCTAGAAGGTTGACGACAACCCGTTAGTGATGATGGCCGCCCGGACCATGGGCATGTCCATGACTGAGTTCTTCGGCAGAGGCATCTCGCACCTCTTTGACGGTGACATCAAAATGTAATGTCTGACCCGCCAGAGCATGATTACCGTCGACTGTGACTGTATCGACTGTGGCTTCCCGTACTGTCACCACTTGCACACCCTGCGGTGTTTGGGCCTGAAACTGCATGCCGGGCTCAATGGTATCGATGCCCTGAAACATCTGACGTGGCACTTGCTCGACCAAGTTGGCGTCGTATTCACCATAAGCGTCAGCGGGCGCTATGCTGGCTTCGACACGATCGCCGGTCGTCTTACCCAGTAACGCCGCTTCCAAACCCGAAATTAAATTATTGTGCCCATGAAGGTAAGACAGTGGTGATTCAGGGGCCGACTGGTCAAGGATATCGCCGTCGTCATTGCGCAGTACGTAGTCAATGCTAACGACCTTATCGGTAGCTATGGTCATAGAAGATCTCGCTGTCGTGATGAATGAGTCCGTAGCGTACGCGTTTGGACAACGCATCTCTATGACTTGGCACAATTTGCCAAAAAAACGACAATCAGATGGGGTGGCTGACGGGGATCGAACCCGCGACAACAGGAGTCACAATCCTGTGCTCTACCAACTGAGCTACAGCC
>CBFHMA010000226.1:0-2205 GCA_965656775.1 Luminiphilus sp. | reverse complement strand
TGGCCGGAGAGTGGGTGTTCTGGAAGACTGGTAATATCGATAGTCTTATGTTCATGATGTTGCTCGAAGGGATGCTCTTATGGATGGGTGTTGGATCTCTCGGCATCGTCGTTCTTGCACTCGTGTTCGGCCGGATAGGAAGAGGGAAAATACAGGCATGATCAGGAAATGAGATGCCTAAAAGTACATAATGTAGGTTATCTGCATTCTAATGGTGGAAGCCTTACCCGCTGAACATGTCGCCAAGACAGTTTATCGGTTGGGTTTTTCACTTGTGTCGCTAGGTGACTCAGCTTAATCCAAAATAGGTGTCAGCCAGCGTCTTAAGGTATCGGTGCTCATTGCTTTTCGTTGCGCCAAGGACTCGAGCTGGTCCTCCCCAATTTTACCGACGGAGAAATAACGGGCTTCGGGGTGTGCGAAGTACAACCCGCTAACAGCGGCCGTCGGATACATGGCAAAGGTCTCGGTGAGGTGCACGTCGCAATTGCGCTTCACATCCAGCAACCGAAACAGCGTTTCTTTTTCAAGATGATCGGGGCAGGCGGGGTAGCCTGGGGCAGGTCGTATGCCTCGATAACGCTCACGAATTAGCTGGTCATTGGTGAGTTGCTCATCGGGGGAGTAGCCCCAAAACTCGGTACGCACACGTCGATGCATGTGCTCTGCAAAGGCTTCAGCGAGTCGATCTGCGAGCGCCTTCAGCATAATGGCATTGTAGTCGTCATGTTCGGCTTCATAGGCCCTTACGCGCTCGTCCACTCCATGGCCGGTGCTTACACAGAAGCCGCCGACCCAGTCCTTGGGGCCACCCTCGGGCGCTATGTAGTCGGCCAACGATAGGTTGGCTTCACCCTCTCGTTTCTGGATTTGCTGTCGGATCTGATGCAAATCGGCCAAGGGCTTCCCTTGGTCGTCAAACAGTCGAATATCATCCCGATTGACCCGCTGTGCGGGCCAAAAGCCTATGACTGCCCGCGCACTTAACCATTGTTCATCGATGATACGGTTGAGCATGGCCTTGGCGTCGGCGAATAGGATCCTTGCTTGCTCTCCAATGATGGGGTCATCGAGCAGCTTGGGAAATTTTCCGTGGAGGTCCCAAGTGATGAAAAAGGGTGTCCAATCGATGGTGTCGATCAGGCTATCCAAGGGATAGTCATTGAATACCCGGACACCGGTAAACGTCGGCGCGGGTGGCTGGTATTGAGCCCAGTTGTAGTTGGCCCCCCGTTGTACGGCCTCCTCGTAACTGATGCGTTCACTGCGTTGCTTACGGTTAGCCACTCGCTCGCGAACGACGGCATATTCGGCGTCAATATCGGCTCTAAAGCTGTCGCGCTTGTCACTCAAGAGCTGGCTGGCTACGGATACGCTTCGGGATGCGTCGGGCACATAGACCACGGTATTGTTGTGATAGCCCGGTTGGATTTTTACCGCAGTGTGGGCTTTGGATGTGGTGGCGCCGCCAATCATCAATGGGATATCGAACTGCCGGCGCTGCATTTCACTGGCCACGTGGGCCATTTCTTCAAGAGAAGGCGTGATCAAACCCGATAGGCCGATGATGTCGACTTGCTCAGCCTGTGCAACGCGAAGGATGTCTTCGCAGTGCACCATGACCCCCAGGTCGATGATCTCGAAGTTATTACACTGCAAGACAATACCGACGATGTTCTTGCCAATATCATGGACATCGCCTTTTACTGTGGCCAGCAGTATTTTGCCGTTGTTACCGGCGCCCTCAGATTTTTCTGCCTCAATGAATGGCTGAAGATAGGCCACCGCTTGCTTCATGACTCGCGCCGATTTAACCACCTGCGGTAGAAACATTTTACCTTCACCAAAAAGATCACCCACGGTATTCATACCATCCATGAGCGGACCTTCGATCACTTGAATAGGACGCTCAAAGGCTTGTCGAGCTTCCTCTGCATCGGCCTCAATGTATTGGGTGATGCCTTTAAGCAGTGCGTATTCAAGGCGCTTGGCAACGGGCTGTTCGCGCCAGCTGAGGTCTTCTGTGCGCTGTTGACCTGCACCACTGCCACGGTAGCGATCGGCGAGTTCGAGTAGTCGCTCGGTGGCATCGTCCCGTCGATTGAGCACAACATCTTCTACTGCATCGCGTAAATCCGATGGTAAATCGTCATACACCGCTAACTGCCCGGCATTGACGATACCCATGTCCATGCCAGCGCGAAT
>CBFHMA010000225.1:0-2209 GCA_965656775.1 Luminiphilus sp. | reverse complement strand
ATTCTGGCTACCGAACAGCTCAATGATGATGAATTACGCCAACGGGTAAGCTTTGACAATGCCGAGCTGTTAGCGGAGGTCAGTGACAACTTCCAGACCTCGATCATCATACTGACGCTCCATCAAGGTAACTGGGAATGGTTGCTTCAACGGGCAGCGCTGGAGTACCCAATACCCCTAGCACCGGTCTATAAAAAGCTCCACAACCCAGCGGCCGATCAGTTCATGCTCGGCTTACGCAGTCTACGAAACGCCCAACCCGTAGAGATGCGCAGTGTAGCGAAAAATTTCATACGCAACCGACGTCAACCTCGCATCGTGGCTATGCTCGCCGATCAATCACCGGGGCACCGGGAACGGGCGCACCGAACCACGTTCCTACATCAAGACACGGCTTTTTACTCGGGTGCGGCACAGTTGGCCCGCGCTACAGGCTTTCCCGTAGTCTTTGCAGACTGTGCCCCCGTGTCGCAGGGTCGATATCACTGCACCCTCACCGAGATTACGCGCCAGCCAAAGCAAATGGACGAAGGGGCCATTACGGAGCGATACGCACGATTAACCGAGCAGGCCATACAACGCTCTCCCCACAGTTGGCTGTGGACCAACCGTCGCTGGAAATTAGCGCCCCTAGAAACACTGCCAAACAACTCTGACAGGTGTTAGGCGCAGTGGGCGTGTCTGACCCGTGTCGATAGCTCGAGCCAAGAGAACCCCTCGGATTGGCACGCAAACACGACATTTGCCGTCAACGACGACAGCACCTGTCCGAGGCTCTGTTGGGCGCGTATCAATGAATTATTCTGCTCGCTGATGTGGCCAATCACTAACTGACGCAAACGTTCGGTGTTGGCGGTAGCTAGTAATTTCGCCGCCTGCTGATTGTTCAGATGGCCAAAATCACCCGCCACTCGTTTTTTCAAGGCCGCAGGATACGGGCCTTGCAACAACATATCGAGGTCGTGGTTGCTCTCTAGCAACAGACCGGTGCAGTTACCGAAGGCAGCAACCACATGCGGTGTTATCGAGCCTAGGTCAGTCAGAATCCCGAGCCGCTCCTCGGCATGACTGAGACAATACTGTACGGGCTCCCTAGCGTCATGGGGCACAGCAACCGCTTCACACTGTATATCCCCCACCTGAAACTGACTGTCAGCATCGATACAGACTAGACTGTGGGCATCGGTAATACGCCCTGAGGCCGCCGTACCGTGGCTCAGGAAAACCGGCAACTGCCATTGCCGAGATACCACAGCCACGCCAGAAGCATGATCGCCATGCTCATGGGTGACCAAAATAGCGTCGATTTGCTCGGGATGAATACCGAGTCGGCCCAGGCGACGCTCGGTTTCCTTTGCCGGAAAACCACAATCCACCAACAGCAAGGTGTCATTGGCCTGAACAACTGTGGCGTTGCCTTTGCTACCGCTACCAAGGGAGGCAAAGCGCATCATTCAGTTGATATTACCTTTCAAAATGGTCAGAAGCGCAGCCTGGTCTCGTCGCGGAGGCGCGGCACCAAAACCATCGGTCAAGGTAATTACCACAGCCCCATCGGGGTTCTCACTCAGTTTCACAAGGTATTGATTGTCCGCTAGGGGATGCCCTTCCTCACCACCCCACAACCAATCAAACCATCCACCAGACTTGTTACCATCGGGCCCAACGAAGGTAACGTAAAACACACCCTCGCTGCGGTTGAGGTCATCGACCAGAAAACCCGACTCTGGCAGGGCTTTATTAACCGATGCCCAGGCTCGATTGAACGGCAACTGAAGCTGCAATCGCGCGCCGGCATCGGTCTCCTCTAGGGCGATTCGTCCAGTGGCGCTCATTGACTGATCCGCCATCAGCGAAATAGGTGCGGCCTCTGCACTGTTAGCAATGAACTGGGCCACATTGCGCAACATCGTTTGCTCAAGCTCTAAGTTGTCAGACAACTGGGGCCAAGACGCCAACGGCTCGACACCGCGATTCTGTTGCAGCACATGAAGCTCTGCGGTGTTTCGCTGTACACCGGATTCAACCCGAAATCGAAAGCGCACGGGCAGCGGTTCATCGGTGAGTGTGACGTACTGGGTATCAATAAGTCCCGCTTGTGCACTGGAGCTAGCGACCGCTATCCCCGAGCTAGCAAGGAAAGCACGTACCTGAGGCCACAGCTGACCCGGCGATACCGCGACTAAGGCCCAACTCTCCTCACCGAGAC
>CBFHMA010000224.1:0-2210 GCA_965656775.1 Luminiphilus sp. | reverse complement strand
TCAAAGCTTATCCCTCTCAGGATCGTGAGCTCACCGTCAGCAATAGCGACCGTTTTTTGGAGATTGTCCACTGTGATCATGCAATTGTTCCTCCGGCGAGTGTTACGGCCGATTGCCAGCGCCGGATCCAAGATTAAACGCACATTGGTGATACTGGGTGTGCTTCTAGGTGGACAGCATGGGTTGGCAGCCGATGCAGAGCATACGCTACTCGTTCTGGGTGACAGTATTAGTGCTGCTTACGGCATGGATCTTGAGCAAGGGTGGGTCACGTTGATGGATCGACGCTTGGCCGCAGAGCGATCGGGCTGGCAGGTCGTCAATGCCAGCATCAGTGGCGACACAACAGATGGTGGACTTCGCAGGCTACCCCAATTACTCGAGAGCCATCAGCCGGCCATGGTGCTCATTGAGTTGGGTGGCAACGACGGTCTACGAGGTTTCCCGATTCAACGAATGCGCGATAACCTGTCAGCGATGGTGCAGCAAGCCCAGGCCCGGGGTGCACAGGTAGCCCTGCTGTCAATGGCTATTCCACCTAACTTCGGCAAGCGTTACACCGACCTATTCACCGCTAGCTTCGAGCACATTGCAGAGAGCACTGGCGCGACATTGGTACCCTTTATTCTCGACGGTATAGCGACCGACAGCCAACTGATGCAGGCCGATGGCATCCATCCAACCGCTGCGGCACAGCCAATGATTGTAGATAACGTATACCCTTGGCTTGAACCGCTCATTGAGGACATCTCACAGCAATGAGTCACCCAGAACGGCTGCAAACCCCGCGCCAACGTCATCTAGAGCAAATCATATTCGGCACAAAATCCCCTGCTGGTCGGGGCTTCGATCTGATTTTACTGTTGTTAATCGTCAGCAGTGTCGTGGTTGTTATGTTCGATTCGATTGTCGATATCCACAACCGCCATGGCAGGTTATTACAGCGCATAGAGATCGGCTTTACACTGTTGTTCACCGTCGAGTACGGACTTCGGGTTTGGTGTGTTGAGCACCGCAAAAGCTACCTCACCAGCTTTTGGGGGGTCGTCGATCTGCTATCGATCTTGCCCACGTACATTGCTTTCCTGCTACCCGAAGCTGCACCGTTATTGATTATCCGTCTGATAAGGGTCATGCGTATCTTTCGGGTTTTACGCCTACTCGAGCTGTTCTCGGAACTCAACGACATCATCGAGGTTTTGCGCAAAACCTCCCGCGCAATCTTTGTATTTTTGCTCATGGTTATGGTGATCGTGACGGTTTTCGGCTGCGTGCTCTACGTGGTTGAGGGGCCGGAGCACGGCTTCACCAGCATCCCTTTATCGATTTACTGGGCAGTAGTAACAATAACCACGGTAGGTTACGGCGACCTAATCCCTCAAACTGGCCTAGGCCGCACCCTCGCTGCTTTTGGTATGCTTGTGGGCTACTCCATTCTTGCCGTACCGACAGCCATTATCACCACCAAGCTGTGGGAGCGGCTCAACCGTCGCAATACCGATCGACTACCATGGAATTGTCCCGTGTGCGCCTTAGGCGACCACAGTGTGGACGCACATTTTTGTAAACATTGCGGCGCCCAGCTCGATGTTCCCGATGAAGTACGGCAAAAAGCCCAGGGATAACCCCCATGACAACTACAGCGCCACTGCCAATTTTTGACTACCGCAAATATTGGGCCGAGTGCCTCGGACCAACACCCTATTTACCCATGTCGAAAGACGAAATGGACAACCTAGGCTGGGATAGCTGCGACATCATCATCGTGACCGGCGATGCCTACGTCGATCACCCAAGCTTCGGTATGGCGGTCATCGGACGAGTGCTTGAGGGCCAAGGGTATCGAGTGGGCATTATCTCTCAACCCGATTGGACCCGTGTTGATCCGTTTAAGGCCCTGGGACGCCCGAATCTGTATTTCGGTATTGCGGCAGGCAACATGGACTCCATGATCAACCACTACACGGCCGATCGGAAACGCCGGAATGACGATGCCTATACCGCCGGTGATGTGGCAGGTAAACGGCCCGATAGAGCAGTCACCGTTTACAGTCAGCGGGTCAGAGAGGCGTATCGAGACGTGCCTGTCGTCATTGGTGGCATTGAAGCCAGCCTCCGACGAATTGCCCATTACGATTATTGGAGTGAAACCGTTAAGCGCTCGGTGTTGCTCGATAGCAAGGCCGATATGTTGCTCTTTGGTAATGCTG
>CBFHMA010000223.1:0-2225 GCA_965656775.1 Luminiphilus sp. | reverse complement strand
TATGGTGTCATCTGCGATAAAAACAACCCCTTTTTAGTTTCCTTTGCTCGACAAAAAAGGCTCAGCAAAGGGTAAACGTGGGTTTCGCGGTGCTAGAAACCCGATAACTTGTGACAAGAGGTTGCGCCGTTGAGACCATCCCACTGGTCGGTTCGACCTTCGCGCCAGCCCTGCATCCAATTGATACGCTGCTCACCGGCAGTGTGGGGGCATAAGTCGCTGGAACGTCCCGAGATACCCATTTGGTAGCCACGTTCAAAGGCTCGTTGCTTCATGTCACGTTTACTTCGCTTCATCAACGGTTACTCCTTGCCATTGGAAAGAGGACGCGTCGTCAAGGAAGGCGTGCTTCCCTAAGACCGCACCCGAACCACCAATAAACCAGAGCAAGCCTGTCCTGTCGAAAACCTATTTGTTCTATGAAATGAAGCTTGTGACATAAAAACGTAATAAAGTCACAAAGTGAAGCGCCCTGAGACCCTCGAAAGCGATTGATTCAGCGGTATTTTATGTGAGTTGGCACGCTGGCTTACGAAGCTAGAGCAGCGGCCGCGCCGTTCGTGAATTCATCCGTTACGTCGATAAAAATCATACGTTTGATGGATTCCGGGTGGGACTCACCACGAATGAGGCGCAAATTGCCGTTGTCGTCTTCAATGAGTGTACAGCTATTTTCGATGTGATCCTCAGGCCGAATCGCCTCCATCACGGATTTCCTCTGCAGGGGTTAGCGAATGGGCGGCTAGGATCGTGTCGGTACCACCGAGGTAGCGCTTGCGCTTGCGCGGCTTCAATTTGTCTAAGTCGGCCAGTACGAACCCATCAACACAGTCACCAAATTCGGGGTCTATGTTAAATGCGGTGAACTCAACCCCGTCGGCTTCGGTGGCCTGTGAGTAGTGCTTGTAAAGCGTTGGCACGGGAAGGCCCGTTTCCGCCAGGGTGTCGCGTAGGGTTTTGAAGTCTTCTTCAACGTCAATACCACTGAATTCCAGGGCCAACTCTTGGCAGGTTTTGTCGTGAATGATAAAGGGGTTTCTGGGGGTGACCCCCAACTGTATTTGGTTGTAATAGGTGGCGTAGTAATAAGCTAGGCGGGCAATGGCCTTCTGGCCATAGAATCGACTAATCGAGGCCGGCCCAAACAGGTAGCGAAAGCGCGGATACTTGCGCACGAAGGCGCCGATGCCAAACCATAGGTAGTCGAGACTGTGGCGGGTTTGGTATTTGGGTTGTACCCAGCTGCGCCCCAGTTCTAGCCCCTGCTCTAGGTAGGGCATCATGCTGTCGTCGAACTCGAACAACGAGTGGGTATACAAACCTTCAATGCCGCGCTTATTCATAATGGTAGCAGCATCGCCAATACGGTAGGCACCCACAATTTCCCGGTCGTTGCTATCCCAAAGCACCAGCTGAAAGTAGTCTCGATCGAACCGATCGATATCTCTTGGCATACCCGACCCTTCGCCCACCAGCCGGAAGGTCATTTCCCGTAAACGCCCAATTTCCCGCATGACACAGGGGGCGTCAGCCATACGCGCCAGGTAGATGTGCTTACCGTCATTGGTTTCACCCAGGTGTTCGCACTGCTCGAGCTCTTTGCGCAGCAACTGACGGGACTCGGGGGGCGCCACTGTTTCAACGCTGCGAAATAATGGCTTGCCACCTTTACCCAAGCGATACACGTGCTTGCGGAACATGACCGCCACTTTTTTCGCGGAAAAATCATTGGCGCTGTACACCTCGTGGGGCACTGGCTGTCCCACCCGTGCGTCAATGGTGTTGTGGCTCTGCTTGAACATTTCCCTAACCAGCCATGCGGTGGAGAGGGGCTTGGCCAAGAACGACAGGCTATAAAAGAAAATGGAGTTACGCCCCTTCACGAAGATGGGCAAGATCGGCGCCTTCGTCGACGACGCTATCTTCACAAAGCCTGCCTGCCACTGGCCATCTTTCACACCCCGAGGCCCGAAACGTGACACTTCGCCTGCGGGGAAAATGATGAGTGCACCTTCGTCTTCTAAGTGCGCGCGAATGTTGCGCAAATTCTGGCGGGCGGTGTTGCCCCCCATGTTATCGACGGGTAGCAACACGGGGTGTAGCGGGTTGAGTGCTAGCAGCATGTCATTGGCAATGACTTTTACATCGGGGCGAACTTGGCGCACCAAGTTCAATAACCCTAAACCGTCGAGGGAACCAATGGGGTGATTGGCCACAATAACGAC
>CBFHMA010000222.1:0-2233 GCA_965656775.1 Luminiphilus sp. | reverse complement strand
GCTGCTCATCTGGTACGCAAGGTGCTGAATTCAGCCATTGCGAATGCCGAGAACAACGAAGGTGCAGACGTAGACGAGCTGCGTGTATCCACCATTTTTGTCGACGAGGGTCTGACCATGAAGCGCATGCGCGCTCGTGCAAAGGGCCGGGGCGACCGAATTTTGAAGCGTACCTGTCACATCACTGTGAAGGTTGCGGACAGCGAAGGTTAAGGGGACTGGCGCATGGGTCAGAAGGTACATCCAACGGGCATTCGCCTTGGTGTGGTTAAAGCCCACAACTCGGTGTGGTATGCGAACAGCAAGAGCTACGCTAAGAATCTGATCAGCGATCTTCAGGTTCGTGAGTACGTGCTTAAGAAGCTTGATGCGGCCTCGGTAAGCCGGGTCATGATCGAGCGGCCCGCGCAAACTGCGCGTGTCACTATTCACACCGCACGTCCCGGCATTGTGATTGGCAAGAAAGGCGAAGACGTTGAAAAGCTTCGCCAGGAGCTCAGCAAAATGATGGGCGTGCCGGTGCACATCAATATCGAAGAGATTCGCAAGCCCGATCTTGACGCCCGTTTGGTGGCTCAAAATGTGGCTCAGCAGCTCGAACGCCGGGTAATGTTCCGTCGCGCAATGAAGCGCGTGGTTCAGAACGCTATGCGTCAGGGTGCCGAGGGTATCAAGGTGCAGGTGGGTGGTCGTTTGGGCGGTGCTGAAATTGCGCGTACCGAGTGGTATCGGGAAGGTCGAGTGCCGCTACACACCCTGCGAGCAGATATTGATTACGCGACTTATGAAGCCCACACCACTTATGGCGTTATTGGCGTAAAGGTATGGATCTTCAAAGGTGAAGTCATTGGTGGTGGCGACGAAGGCCAAGAGCCGCGTCGTGCGGCTGCCGGCTGAGTCGGGTAAAGAGGACTGAATCATGCTGCAACCTAAGCGTACCAAGTTCCGCAAGACACAAAAGGGCCGTAATCGCGGCCTGGCTGAGCGTGGAAGTAAAGTCAGTTTTGGCGAGTATGCGCTAAAGGCCACTGGTCGTGGCCGTATTACAGCCCGCCAGATTGAGGCTGCTCGTCGTGCCATGACCCGCCACATTAAGCGGGGTGGAAAAATTTGGATCCGCGTATTCCCCGACAAGCCAATTACCGGCAAACCGTTGGAAGTACGTCAGGGTAAAGGTAAGGGTAACGTCGAGTATTGGGTCGCACAGATCCAGCCCGGTCGCGTGCTCTATGAAGTTGAAGGTGTGTCTGAGCAGTTGGCTCGCGAGGCGTTTGAGCTCGCCGCGTCCAAGCTGCCAGTACAGACTGCATTTGTTAAACGGTCGGTGATGTGATGAAAGCTAGTGAATTGCGTGACAAGTCGGCGGACGAGCTCAATGCGGAGTTACTCAAGCTGCGGGAAGAGCAGTTCAAGCTTCGGATGGCAAAGTCTACTGGGCAGTTGGGCCAGAGCCATATGTTGAAGCAGGCCAAGCGCGACATCGCACGGGTCAAGACCGTTCTGCAGCAGAAGGTAGAAGGCTAATGGGAACGACTGAAAAGCGCACGCGTACCGTTCAGGGACGGGTTGTCAGTGACAAGATGGATAAGACCATCACGGTGTTGGTTGAGCGTCGGGTTAAGCACCCAGTTTACGGTAAGTATATTACGCGCTCATCCAAGGTCCATGCTCACGATGAGAGCAATACCGCCGGTATCGGTGACACGGTGTTGGTAAAGGAATCGCGGCCACTGTCCAAGACGAAGACCTGGACGTTGGTAGAAGTGCTGGAGACGGCTACTCAGATCTAAGCTGGGTAGTTAGGTGCGGTTTAGGCCGCGGATTGGAGTAGAGAAATGATTCAGACCCAGTCGTATTTGGAAGTTGCCGATAACAGTGGTGCACGTCGTGTCATGTGTATCAAAGTGCTCGGTGGTTCAAAGCGTCGTTATGCGCGCGTGGGCGATCTGATCAAGGTGACCGTTAAGGAAGCGATTCCGCGAGGCAAGGTCAAGAAGGGCCAGGTGATGACGGCTGTTGTCGTGCGCACCAGAAAGGGCGTTCGTCGCCCAGACGGCTCTCTGATCAAATTTGATGAGAACGCAGCAGTTCTTCTGAACAACCAGCAGGCTCCTATTGGTACCCGTATTTTCGGCCCAGTAACCCGTGAGCTTCGCGGTGAGAAGTTTATGAAGATCATTTCCCTGGCGCCTGAAGTTATCTGAGCGACAGGAACGAGGACTATAGAGATGGC
>CBFHMA010000221.1:0-2236 GCA_965656775.1 Luminiphilus sp. | reverse complement strand
CGTGCATCGGCTCTATCACCAATACACAAGCCCAACGCATCGAGCATGATCGACTTGCCCGCACCGGTTTCGCCGGTGATGACTGTCATGCCGCCTTCCACATCGAGATCGAGATGATCGACAATGGCGTAGTCGCGAATGGCTAAATGTTTGAGCATGTTGATGTGTCCCGTATTTCTCGCTTTATAGCGCAACGTTGGAGACTCGGAAACATCGAAACCAGCGCTTTGTCTGAAAATCTGCCTGTGCTAAAACTGATGCCAGAGGAACCCATCCATGGCGACACACGAACTTTCTCAGCGAGCAACCGATTTACTGCGGACACTGGTGGAAATGCACATCCGCGAGGGCCATCCTGTGGGCTCGAAGGCACTCCATGCTGCCAGTGGGTTATCGGTAAGCCCAGCAACCATTCGCAATATTATGTCCGATTTAGAAGATCGTGGCTTCCTGGTGGCACCCCATACGTCGGCCGGGCGCGTACCCACAGCTCAAGGGTACCGCTTTTTTGTCGACAGTCTGTTGCAGGTACAGCCCCTCGACGAGGTCGCAGTTCGTACCTTACGCGATGAGTTGAACCCTAATCGCTCGACGGCTGACCTCGTGCAAACAGCTTCCACGATGCTGGCCACACTTACCACTCAGGCGGGTATCGTGACAGTGCCACGCCCAGAGGCGCAACAATTACGGCATGTCGAGTTTCTTGCGCTCTCTGAAAATCGAGTGCTGGTGATTCTGGTGACCAATGAAAAAGAGGTGCAGAACCGAATCATCCAACTTGCGCGCCCTATGACTGAAGCACAGTTGCGTCGTGCGGCTGAACTGGTCAACGAGCGCTACGCGGGCAGTGATTTGAGCGCGGTGAAGGAGCGTGTGGTTGCCGAGATGGCCGAGGCCCGAAGCCGAATTGATGATTACATGACCGCAGCTTTAACCCTGGCTAATGACGCGCTATCGAGTCATGAACCTGCGGCTGAATATGTGGTGGTGGGTGAAAGCCACTTGCTTGATCAGGCAGGGGTAGATGACATTAACAAACTCCGCGAGCTGTTCGATGCTTTCGAGCGCAAGCGCGATCTGCTCGATTTACTCGAGCGCTCCTCGAGGGCCGATGGCATCAACATTTTTATTGGCGAGGAGGCCGGCTACTCCGTGTTTGGCGATTTCTCCGTTATTACCGCGCCATATCTGCAGGGCAGTCAAACGCTGGGCGTGCTCGGCGTCATCGGTCCCACCCGGATGGCTTATGAGCGGGTTATACCCATGGTCGATGTGACTGCCCGTATGCTGAGTGCGGCGCTGTCTCGATAACAATGTCTTGAAATTTTAACGGCGTGTCCCCACTTCCCCTGCAACCATCTCAAGGGCCCGCGGGCCGCAAACGGCAGGGGAAGTCACATGCCAGAAGACAAACAGGAACAAACTGAAGTAGAGCAGTCGGTTCAAGAGCCCGATACCACTGAAGCGGTTGAAATTGACGCCGAAGGGGCCAATGAAAGCCCCGAATCCATGTCTTTGGAAGCGGTGATTGAAAAGCTCGAAACAGATCTTCAGGCGGCTCGTGATGCCGAGCTTCGCGCCCAAGCAGATGCAGCGAACGTACAGCGGCGCGCACAAACCGAAGTCGAGAAGGCCCGTAAATTCGCCTTGGAGCGTTTCCTCGGGGAACTGCTGCCGGTGGTCGATAACCTCGAGCGAGCGCTTGCCGCCGGTGGTGATAGTGATGCGGCCAAGCCCATTATCGAAGGCGTCGAGCTAACCCTGAAGAGCTTCACTGACGCCCTTGGCAAAAATGGGGTAGAAGCCATTGATCCAACTGGGGAGCCCTTTGATCCCCAGACAGCTCAGGCCATGACCATGGTCGAAAATCCGGACGTTGAACCCAATACAGTCACCGCAGTTATGCAGAAGGGCTACAGCTTAAACGGTCGATTGTTGCGCCCAGCCATGGTGATCGTGAGTAAGGCACCTGCCTGATTCACACAAAAAATAAGGGGTTATTGGTCTTCGTGCCTTGAAATTGCCAAACCTGCACCAACATACAGAAACAAGCAAGCACGCTGGCCGATAGCCAGCCGATAGGAGATAGAAATGGGCAAAATTATTGGTATTGACTTAGGAACGACCAACTCCTGTGTCTCAGTATTGGAAGGCGGTAAGGCGCGCGTTATCGAAAACGCCGAGGGTGGTCGGACCACACCATCCATCGTGGCCTACACCGAAGAGGGTGAAATCT
>CBFHMA010000220.1:0-2248 GCA_965656775.1 Luminiphilus sp. | reverse complement strand
CATTGCGGCCGGCGGTGCTGGAATTATCGCGACCCTTCACCGAAAGCTTCGACATCGACAACCTCATTCGCCCATCCTTGCAACGGTTACGCGATGAAACCGGCGACAGCGCCTCTTTCGCCCTGCTGTCCGGTAGTGACGTGCTGTACCTGAGCCACGTTTCAACGTATCGCGTTATTCGCTTGCAAGCCTCGGCAGGCACGCGCTTCCCGGCATTGGCCACCTCTTTAGGGCGTGCGATTTTGTCAGTGATGCCACCGGGTGATGTCGATGCTTTCCTGTTTAAGTATCCGGTTAAGCAGCGCACGGAACACACCCTTACCGATACCAGTGCGCTCCGCGACGCCATTCAGCACGCACGCCATCAGGGCTATGCCATGGTGAGCGATGAGCTGGATTACGGCATCACCTCGATTGCCGCGCCCATCGTAATACCTGGGCGTGGACCAGTGGGTGCAGTTAACAGCTCTGCCGCCACCACTCGTATTGACGTCAAAAACTTCGCGGAGAGTCGGCTACCAAGTTTACTGGCGGTGCGCGACAGCTTAACAGCCGAGCTTAGTCGCAGCCCCGAGCTGGTTCGCGCTATTCAAACCTCGGGCTATTAATTGACAGCCAGCGTCGAACGTCGGTGTTCACAGCATGTGCATGGGTCACGTTACATAGGTGACCGCCACCGGCGATAGTAGCCATATGGGTGTGAGGCACCTGCTCTACTAAGTAAGCCCCATGGTGCTGCCGTGAAGGTGTCTCTTGACTACCCGTAACAACCAGTAACGGCGCCTGTAAATGGGGCAGCGCCGAACGCAAATCCATGGGACTTGGCAGTGCGCCCTCGCTGAGCAAATCCGCGCCGGTGTAGCCGTCGATAAGTGACGCCATCTCCGCACACTGGCTCGGGGTTGCACCACCTATCACCAGCGGGTGTTGCCCCCACTCGCCTATAAATGTGTCCCGATCGCCTTGGGCCAACAGTTCGCGATATCGATCGAAGGGGATCGCATCACTCTCCGGATCATTAATGGCCAAACCATCGACATGCCCACCTTGACTTATCACACCGGCGGGTTTGGGCATGGCGCCAGCCTCAGCTGCCGTTGCCGCAACCCAATAGCGCAAGGCCAAGCGGGCGCCCTGGGACACTCCCCACAACACAATAGGTCCCGACAAGGACCTCATAATAGCCTGTAGGTCATCCAGCTCTGTTTGAAAACAAGGGGGCAAGGTATTGCAACCGAAACCTCTTCGGTCATAACGCACCAGCTGTAGCTGAGGGCTAATTAGCGCTAATTGTGGGGTGAATGAGCGGCTGTCGAGGGTCCAGCCATGCAGGCACAGTAAATTGACTCGCGGACCAGCATTTGCGCGCCCCTCGGCATTCTCGCAGGCTCGCTGATCAATGAGCACCTCAATGCTACCCCCAGTCACTGCCACCGGATAGCGCTGTTGTTGCGTCACTGTCACTACCCTAGCGCCGGTTCATCGGGATCAACATAGGTCACGGCAGACTCCGCACCATGCCACAAGGCATCGCCCACTGGGTTGGTTTGCTCTTCTAATACATGACCTACCAGGCCTGCACAGCGCGCCACCAATACGACGCCACGCATCATAGGCGCAGGTACCTGAGCCGCCCCCAGTATAGCCGCAAGCGCTGCACTGACATTCATCACTAGGGGTCTTCCCAATGCAGTGCTGATCGCTTGCTCTAGTGCCATCATGGCAGTGCGGGCTGGGTCGTCGTTGGACAACAATGCCAGTAGCCGATCGACCCTGGGGTCTCGTCCGGTGTGAATTGGATGTCCAAAGCCCGGGACCGGTGTTCGCTGTGCGCGATGCTCAGCAACAATTTGCTGTGCCTCGGTATCGACATCGGCACTGGCCAGTAATCGCTCGAGTAATTCACCGCAACGCCCGGCCGTGCCGGCGTAGCGATCGCCCACCCCTAACAAACCCGCGGCCACCGCCCCCTGTAACGATTCGGGTGCACCGTGGACGGTCAGTCGGGTAGCCACCACCGAGGGCACCAGACCATGCTCCATGATCGTCACCAATGCGGCATCCACAAGTGCCACCTGACGTTCGGTGGGTTGACGGCCCAGGGCTTGCAGTAAAAACGCACCCGTGAAGCTGTAGTGGCCAATAACATCCTGCACCAAATCTTGCCCTCGCAAGGTGATGCTGTCGGCATCGTAGCCGCAAATACGGGTTTCAGGTGTGTTACTGGACTGACTACTCATGGGGAATG
>CBFHMA010000219.1:0-2269 GCA_965656775.1 Luminiphilus sp. | reverse complement strand
CAAGGTGTCGCGCACCGCCTTGGTGGTCATTCGGTTCGTCACCAAAGCATTCATGCGCACAGCCAGCGTCATGCCAATATTAATTTCAGGCAGACAAAAGAAGCCGCGATCACTGCGCATCACCGCATAATCCGAGGCCAGTACTAGCATCGCACCCAGACCAAAGGCATGGCCATTGACGAGCGAAACCACTGGAACAGGAAAAGTCAGTAGACGAGCCGCTAGGCGCATAGTGTCGACCACAAATTGAGGGAAGACATCAAGGTTGGCCATAAGATAATCAAGGTCTAGACCCTGAGAGAAATTTTTGTCTTCACCCGTCAGGTACACACACTCAACCGCAGAGTCGGCTTCCACCTCGTCGAGTAAGCGGTGAGCTGCCGCTAAAGTGTCTGGGTTGAACACCCCAGTACCTGTGAACTGAAGCGTACGTGACACAACACCACTGTTCATAAACCCTGTCATAAACCCTGCTCCGCTCTTATTGCATCGGTTATCCCAATGAGTACCGACTGGAGATCGGCGTTATACGGCGTACCGGTAGCCTTCTCTGCGTTGCTGTGTACACCGATTACTGTGTTGGTGAGAGGATCGATAAAAATTTTCTGCCCGAAAATACCACTGGCATAGAACCGCTCATCCTGCGTTAACCACCACATAAAACCGTAGTCAGGTAGCGCGGGTGATGGCGTTGTTGATAGCGCCATCCAACCCTCGGGTAGAACTCGCTCACCATTGGGGAGCACCCCGTCATTCAGCGCTAACACGCCCATGCGCACATAATCGAGGACCGTCGCGGCTATACAACATCCGCCGGTCTCTCTGCCCAAAGGCTCATCCAATAGCCAGTAGGCATTAGATGCCATACCCATTCCCTGCCAGAGTTTTTCGTTGGCATAGGGCGTAGCGGCATTTGCCAACGCCGCTCGCAGCACTTCACCCACCAGGTTGGCTTCTCCAGTATTGTAATTGAAGCGAGCACCAGGCTCTGCAACCCGCTCTCTCGTTGCCAGGTGCGTCGTGAGTGCTATGCCGTTGGCTGCACCTGCCACCGCAACATCGGATTGGGGGTTTGCGTAGTCCTCACTCCAAGCAACACCCGAGGCCATGTGCAGCAAATTTCTCAGGGTGACAGCTTCGTAAGCCGAGCCGCGTAAGCGAGGCAGGTAGTCCACGATGGGATCGTCCACACTGTTTATGTAGCCGTCATGTATGGCGGCACCGATCAACATCGACGAAATGGACTTCGTCACCGAAAAGGAAATCCAAGGGGTATCAGCGCTGTGATCGGGGGCGTAGTGCTCTAGCAAGATGTTAGCGTTGCTCACCACAGCCAGACCCATCAGATCTTTGCGCTGCAAAAACTCCGCCACAGTAAATTGACGCTCGCCAAACGCATCATTCACTGTCACTACGACATGCTCGATGGAGGCTGGTGCGGGTTGAAACGAAAATACATTGGCACCCGGTCTTAGGGTACGCGTTGGTGCGAATTGTTCCATATTGGCAAACGTGATGCGACGTTGCGCAGGGGTTTGAAACAGGGGATTGGTGTTCACCTCTCCCGCTTGCAACCCCGCGCGCAGGGTATCGACCGTAACGGCGGGGGAGCCGGTTTGACCCTGGGCTGAAAGCACCGTAAACAGGTAAGCGGTAACGACCGATAATAGAGCGGCATGACGAAAAATAAGCATATTGGCCTCTGTTTAACCCGTGTTTTGTCAATCGTTGTGGGTGTTTATAACCTACCCTAAATGTCACAAACCGTGACTATCGCCTAGATGGGAGACCCCGGTGGGATCGTCACCGGCTCACTCTCAAAATGGCCATCGTGCTCCAGCAAATCATCAATGCGAGCGACCACAAACCGGTTGTGTGCACGCCATGCAACATCGCGATTGGCTAGCCCGTCTGCAGCCAAATCCCGAATAGACACAATGGCCTCAAGGGCTTCAGCGCGCACCTGGGGTGCCGCCTGTGCCTGTCGTAAAACCCCCGACAGCGCATCGACAGCGACCATCTGAACACGGCGCTGCACGGCACCCTGAGCACCCCGAGTGGTTTTACTCCAAAGTCGATCAACAAGTGCCGTTAATACATCGTTGTAGCTTGGGAGTTTTTCGCCCATAAAAAGTTGATTATTCATGCGAGCACCGCGTCGCGCATCCACAAGGGTACTGAGTGTGAGATCTGCGGCCGTGGCGGCACTCGCCAGCGGATCGAACAGATACCCAGTTTCTCTGGGAAACAGTTCTCGTGTTGTAGGGGT
>CBFHMA010000218.1:0-2360 GCA_965656775.1 Luminiphilus sp. | reverse complement strand
AACGCCATCTACGCAACCCAGCGTTGATAGAGGCGTTGCTTCACAGGCTGTAAGCCATCCCAGCCCGCGGTGATGACCTGTCACCACCCGGGCGGGTACTCCGGTCCGACAGCCCAGGATGCACTTGCACTGAACGGAGTGTGTCCTGAGCTGACTGACCCACCCTTTTTGCCGGCAATCCCGCTGTCAACAAGGCCATCGCAAGTCCTCTCGGGGACTGCATTCCCACCGATAGGTGGGGGACTGTCCCGAAGGGGATCGATTAATTTTCGCCAAGGAGCGTAATCATGAAAGCTACGAAAGGAAATGGCCTTCTACACGTTGGTGTGTTGATGGCTGCAGGACTGCTGGCCCTGAGTGGTACAGCACAGGCTCGGGATACAGGTGATCTACGTGATGTAGAGATTCCATTACCCGGTAACTTAAGCGAGATCGTCAAAGACCGCGATGCGGCTGTGGCACTGGGCAAGGCTTTATTCTGGGATGTCCAGGTTGGTGTTAACGAGCAGTACGCTTGTGCGACTTGTCACCACAAAGCCGGTGTCGATAGCCGCGTGAACTTCCGTTCACTGCACCCCGGTGCTAACGGTCAAATCGACGTTACTGGTCCTGAGTTGACCGGTGCTGACTTCCCCTTTGGACGCGGTACAGACGATATCGTGGGTTCGATTGGTGTACCCCCATCGATCTTTATCGATGTAGACCCCGTCACTGGCATAGAGACCTGTGAGTTGGTCGGTACTGATCCTCTGAGTCACTCGGTCACCGGCATGGCATCGCCCTCAAGCGTGAACGCCGTGTTCTATGAGCGACAGTTCTGGGACGGCCGTGCACGTTCTGTGTTCAACGGTGTTAACCCGCACGGTGATGACCTCGATCGGGATGAGTACCCCGAGATCTACGTTACCGATGCCTCTGGCAATATTGTACCCACGAAGTTTGCCATTGAGCCTGCCTCATTGGCGTCACAATCCGTGGGTCCCGTGATGTCAGCGGTTGAGATGAACTGTGCCGGTCGTGGTTGGCCGCAAGTGGGTATGAAGATGTTGCCTCGTACGCCGTTAGCGCTACAGGATACGGCTCCCTCTGACAGTGTCTTGGGTCCCTATGTAGGTGCTGATGGCAAGTTTGATACGAGCGTGAGTTACCGTGACATGATCAAAGCGGCATTCCAAGACAAGTATGTCTCTGATCAGTTGGCAGGTGATACCGGCTTGACGGTTGAGCAGGCGAACTTCTCGATGTACTGGGGCGTGGCGGTCATGTTGTATGAAGCGACTCTGGTCTCTGACAACACGCCATGGGATCAATACATGCGCGGTGACAACCGTGCGGTATCGGCCTCGGCTAAGCGTGGTCACGAGATCTTCCAGGGCAAGGGTGCGTGCTACCACTGCCACCGGGATGCAGAGACCTCGAATGCGGCCATTACTAATGGCGGTAACTCGAAAGCCTTCGCCAACATCGGTGTTCGTCCGATCCGTGAGAGCCGGGGCCTTCGCCGCGGTGAGCACAAGTCGGTCACGGTGCGTAACGCTGAGTTGACCAACCCCTACCTGTGGAATGGTGGCGAGCTGACCCTGCGTCAATTGGTGCGCTTCTACAACAAGGGTGGGCAGTTCCGTGGTCGACGTAACGAGCTCGATCCTCTAGGCCTGACTAACCGTGAAGAGCGTGATCTGGTGTCATTTATGCTGACTTTGACCGACGACCGCGTACGATGTGATGCAGAGCAATTCGACCATCCGTCACTGCCTTTGTGGTTCGGTGATGATCTGCCAGCGGTCGGTACGGACGGTCTTGACCAGTGCTGGAAACCTGCACTAGACGACGGTTCTAAGAACTTCCACTACAAGTTGCGCATCCGATAAGGCGCAATCCCATCCACGGGGCCTAGGGCCCCAGCAACTAGACCCCCAATGGCGCTGTCATTGGGGGTTTTCTCTTTTGCGAAACCTATTTCTCGATAAATTGATCCAAAACGCTAGCTTGATAAGAGGTCTCAGATCTTTTGGTGCAACTGAGAACGCAGTCCCATTTCTGTTTTGCAAATCGCGTGGCGCATCACAGTTTTGGCTTTCAGGGCTGAATCTGTTTTTTTGGTTCTTTACGGTCTCCCCATCGCTCGCCAAAGCAGGGCGTTAACTGGCCAACCGCAGTTGCGGTGCCGAAGCGAAGCAACATACAGCTCACATGGGAGAGACATCATGAAACTTAAGACAACACTCGCCATCGCCGTGGCCGCAGCAAGCAGTGTATTGGCCGCTCAAACTCTGGCTCAAGACATCGACGCTCAAGACGAGCTAGCGTCAGGTAGCTCTACGTTAACCATCGATCAGATCGGTAATGACAACACCGTC
>CBFHMA010000217.1:0-2378 GCA_965656775.1 Luminiphilus sp. | reverse complement strand
CCAGGTCGCGATCACTTTAATGACCGGATGGTCGAAGTAACGCACGGTGTCTTCGGGCAGGGTTCGGGTATCGGCGACATGAATTAGGTGGCGCCAGGGCCAAGACACACCCAATTCGGGGGTTGCGATCTCTGGGATTTCCGTCAGCGTGTCAAGGTCCGAGCCCGGGCGTCTGTCAACAACGCTCATAGGGGTAACCCCCGCTTCCATGGCGCTGCGAACGTGTGCAAGACGCTGTTGGCGCTGTCGTGCTTCAGTGTCCGTGAGTGGGCGGTCATCTTCTGTAGCACGCCAGCTGATACGGTCAGGTGGCGCAGGTGGTGCCACCATAGCGTAGCTCTCGGGGTAGTAGGCGGCTGAGGTGTTGAGCCACATATTGATACCCAGGCGCAGGGTTTGACCCCGCCTAAGTTGCACGAAGCCCTGTAGCTCAGGCCAGCTGTTGTAGTCGCCTTGGTCAATCAGTATGGGCAAGTTGGCGGCCTGAGGGGGTTGAAGCCAAGCCGCTTGATAACGCAATCTGTCGGGTGTGGCTCTCAGATACGCGTTCAGGCCCTGTGCCAGCTGTTCGGGCTGTCGCCAGCGGAAGGGTGTGGGTAGTACCGGAGCCGCCTCTGGCTCAGGGTTACCATCGTCACTGGTTGTACCCTCTGAGGAGTCTGCAATACCCTGGGTTACCGAGTCCACGGTATCGTCGGTATCGTCGGCGTATAGGGTTGCATCATCAATGGCCGGCGCTGTGAGTGCAGCCTCTCGCTCCACACTGATGGCATCGGCGATTATTTGGTCGGGGTCAGGCAGGCGAAGCTCAATAGCGCCAGTGTCGGTTTGTTCCACGTTAGCCTCAGACCACTCTTCCTCTAATCGACTCAGTGCCGCTACGTTGTCGAGCCATCGGAACCGGCTCGGGTAACTGACTTCAGGGTAGGGTGGCCAAAATTCTGACGCTAAGGTCTGTTCACGGCTGTCAGTCAGTACGGCAATTTCCACTTGTAGCCAGCCAGAGGGCTCGTTGGGATCCAGCACTTGTGGCTCTGAGAGCGTTTGAGCTAACACGCCGGGTGCCAGTGTGATTGCCGTGCACACGCTTAGCCATCGCCACCGTAGTAACACCTGTTCTTTAATGCCCCTTATCACTGGACGGAGGATATGCGTGATCATGGTGTGGCTGTCTCGGCGTCGCGCTTGAAGGACTCGAGCAGCGACTCTACAAAGGTATTGCGCGCAGCTAAGTCCGGCAGCTCCCGCTTGAAGCGAAGGCGACTGGCACCGGCTAGACTGTAGCTGGTCGGGTCTGACTGAATCAATTTGACAATGCTCAAGGGGCTTACCCGTGTTTTGTCGGTGAACTCGATACTACCACCGCTGGCATTCGCCTCAATTTCTGCAATGCCCAAGCGTTGGGCTTGAACACGAATGCTCGCTTGGGTAAACAAATGTTTGATGGGGTCGGGCAACAAGCCAAAGCGATCGATCATCTCTACCTGTATTTCCCGCAAGCCCTCTTGGGTTTGTGCTGCGGCTATGCGTTTGTAGAGCACCAGTCGCGTGGTGATATCGGGCAAATAGTCCTCGGGTATCAAGGCGGGTACGTGCAGTTTGACTTCAGTGCCTTTATCGAGTGGCGCGTCAATATCGGGGATTTCGCCCCGCCGTAAGGCAGCGACTGCCTTATGCAGCATGTCTAGGTACAGGGTGAAGCCGACGCTGTGGATCTGTCCCGATTGTTCGTCACCTAGGAGCTCTCCCGCACCGCGTATTTCCAGGTCATGGGTGGCTAGCATGTAGCCAGCTCCCAATTCCCCGGCAGCTTCAATGGCTTCCAGCCGTTTTTCCGCATCGGTGGTCAGCGAGGAGCGTGGTGGGCACAGCAGATAGGCATAGGCCTGATGATGAGACCGTCCGACACGCCCTCGAAGCTGATGTAACTGCGCGAGACCAAACTTGTCGGCCCGATCAATAATAATGGTATTGGCATTAGGCACATCGATGCCCGTTTCAATAATGGTACTGCACACCAAGATATGGTGACGCTGGTGGTAGAAGTCAGACATGATGCGCTCGAGCTCGGTTTCCCGCATCTGTCCATGGGCAATGGCAATCGATAGCTCTGGAATCAATTCCTTTAGTTTGCGCGCCGTTTCATTAATGGTCTTGACTTCGTTATGCAAGTAATACACTTGGCCACCGCGCAGGGTCTCACGCAGTATGGCTTCTTTCACCAGCGCGATAGAGTGCTCTCTGATAAAGGTTTTAATCGATAAGCGTCTGGCGGGTGGCGTGGCAATAATCGATAGATCACGTAATCCACCCAGAGCCATATTCAGTGTGCGAGGGATAGGCGTTGCGGTCATGGTCATAATGTCCACTTCAGCGCG
>CBFHMA010000216.1:0-2393 GCA_965656775.1 Luminiphilus sp. | reverse complement strand
CCAATGCGAACAGTTTGCCCCCAGAAATCCAGCCGTTAAGGCCTACCTGAAAACTCAGAGCAAACAGCACGGTACCGCAGGCATAACCGAACAGGCCAATTAAGATAACAGGCTTGCGCCCCAGTTGATCTGACAGGCGTCCCCACCACGCAGAGCCAACGCTGAAGATGAGTGCGGAAAAAGCAATGATGCTGTTAATTTGCAGTTCACTAAACTGCACTTCCCGCCCGAGGGGCGGCAAAATGGCAAAAATAAAGGATTGGCCTACCGCTGTGGTCAGCAGCCCCGCCATGAGTAATGCAAAAGGCCCTCTGGTTAGCCCTACTTCCTGAGCGTTGGCGGCATTTTGCACGATGATTGGCCTTTAACAGTGGGCAAAGTGGCGGTGCTTGCAGAGCCGGCGAGGGCCTTTGAGGTCAGCAGCTACTTACCTCCACAAGCGTCAAAGATACGTTCAAGTTGACAGTTTAGCGCACAAGCGATCGATGATAATCGGCGGCGCGGTCGATGGACACTGTCAGGCGCTTATCGTAAACTGCGGCCCCAGCCTGTAGTGGGCACGGCCTGTGGCAAGTGGCCGCTTTCGACCTCAGTTTTTGCGCGTGGCGCTACCGCTGCAGGTCTTGCGCCAACGGTCCATGCCCAACAATTATCTAACATCCAGCCCGTGCGGATGGCTGCTTCTACGGGGCAGTCGGCGCTCTAATGCGCCCGCAACCAAGATGGCTCAACAGACTGGGAGGTCAATGTGTCCACGCCTGCTATCCTCGCACTTGAAGATGGCACCCTTTTTTACGGCCTGTCTGTGGGCGCCGAGGGTGAAACCGTTGGAGAGGTGGTGTTCAACACGGCCATGACCGGGTACCAGGAAATTCTTACCGACCCCTCTTACGCTCGCCAAATTGTTACGCTGACCTATCCCCATATTGGCAATACCGGTACCAATGCCGAAGACGAAGAATCCGCAGCCGTCATGGCAGCGGGATTGGTTATCCGAGACTTACCCCTACTGGCCAGTAACTATCGCAGTGAGCAGTCACTGGGCCATTATTTAAAGCAGCAGGGTACCGTTGCCATTGCCGATATCGACACCCGTCATTTAACCCGCATTTTGCGCGACAAAGGCGCTCAAGCTGGGTGCATTGTGGCGGGCGATGGCATAGATGCCGAGGCCGCTATTACCAAGGCTCGCGCCTTTGGTGGTTTGAAAGGTCTTGATTTAGCCAAAGAGGTTACGACCACTCAGGCCTACACGTGGGACGAGGGCAGTTGGCAGTGGGACGTGGGGTTTAAAACCCTCGAGAACCCGCAGTTCCACGTGGTGGCCCTCGATTTTGGCGTTAAGCGCAACATCTTGCGCATGTTGGTCGATAGGGGTTGCCGCATTACCGTGCTACCTGCCGAGAGCAGCCTTGACCAGGTATTGGCACTAGAACCCGATGGTGTGTTTTTGTCGAACGGCCCAGGGGACCCAGAGCCGTGTGATTACGCCATTGCCTTAGCCAAAGGTGTTATGGCCCGCGGTTTGCCGCTCTTTGGTATTTGCTTGGGCCATCAGATCATGGCCCTTGCCAGTGGTGCGCGTACCGAAAAAATGAAGTTTGGCCACCACGGTGCTAACCATCCGGTGCAGTGTTTGGCCGATGGCACCGTTATGGTGACCAGCCAGAACCATGGTTTCACGGTGGCGGAAACGGCATTACCGGCGCACTTAACCGTGACCCATCGCTCGCTGTTCGATAAGACCATTCAGGGCATTGCCCGAACCGATGTGCCCGCCTACAGCTTCCAGGGGCACCCGGAAGCGAGCCCCGGCCCCCACGATGCCGCCGCTCTATTTGACCCCTTCATTGATGCCATGCGCGCTGCCCGCGCCAACTGACACCGGAGATCCACCATGCCGAAAAGGACCGATATCGAGAGCATCCTGATCCTCGGTGCAGGCCCCATAGTCATCGGTCAGGCCTGTGAGTTTGACTACTCGGGCGCTCAGGCCTGTAAGGCGCTGCGTGAAGAGGGTTATCGGGTCATTCTGGTGAATTCGAACCCGGCCACCATCATGACCGACCCGGCCATGGCCGATGCGACGTACATTGAGCCAGTGGAGTGGCAAACGGTGTCGCGCATTATCGAGCAGGAACGCCCCGACGCTATCTTGCCCACCATGGGCGGCCAAACAGCCCTTAACTGCGCCCTTAAACTGGATGCCGAAGGTGTTCTTGCCAAATTTGGTGTCGAAATGATTGGCGCCACCAAAGAGGCCATCGATAAAGCCGAAGACCGCGAGTTGTTCGACCAAGCCATGAAGCGTATTGGCTTGGAGACCCCCAGAGCACGCTTGGCCCACTCGCTAGAAGAGGCCTTCAGCGTTCTTGATGACATTGGCTTCCCTT
>CBFHMA010000215.1:0-2443 GCA_965656775.1 Luminiphilus sp. | reverse complement strand
ATTACCAATACACCAACCCCCTCCGTGGTAGTAAATGATTAAGGGGCGATCCCTCGAGCCGTGATACATGCGCGCCCGCATATCGCCTGCGCTAACGGGTATCACTAGGTGACTGGTGTTGATGTCATGGCCTGCTTTATGGCCTAGCCAAACCTTGCGATTGATCCAGTTGTAGTAGGCGCGAAACGCCTGTGCTTTAAGTCGCGTTAGGAGCATGGTCTTCGGTGTCGGTGTAGCGTGCATTGGGGTTTTGCAGATACCACCAAATCCCGTCTGCGTCACGCTCTCGAGTAATATTGCCTCGGTGCAACAGCAGGTTTAGGTTGGCTTGGGTTTCTCCGGTGGCCAACCCCAGAAGTTTACTGGTGATGTCACGGACAAATAGTGCTGGGAAGCAATCGACCACACGCTTGGGTTCGGTTAGAAACTCATAGACCGCCTGCAGCTCACGGCGGTGCCCGTCAATGATTTGATTGAGTCGCACATGCAGGCCTGTGAATGGCGACTGGTGGGCGGGGAGCACTAACAGGTCGTTGGGTAGAATAGTAATAAGCCGAGCGTTGGAATCCATCCACTCCGCTAGCGGGTTGCCATTGGGCTCGGTAGGAAATACCGACACATTTGGCGTGATGCGAGGTAATACTTGATCGCCACCAATGAGCAGACGCAGGGCAGGACAGTACAAACAAGCGTGCTCTGGTGAGTGTCCGGCGCCCACGATAACCTGCCAATAACGTCCGCCAATCGTGATGGTCTCTCGGTCAACGATGCGACGAAAGCGATGGGGCATGGGTGAGATCATGCTGCCAAATCCGCCGAAACGTTGCCGGTATTGCTGCAGTTGGTGCTCGTCGTAGCCTGCGCCTCTGTAGAAGTCGATGGCTTCCCGAGGGGCTTCTTGTCCCGTGTAGCTAGTCATCAACTGACACATGAGGTATTCCTCTCGAGTCATCCATAATTCACAGTCGAAGCGCTCGCAGAGCCATCCCGCAAGACCGATATGATCAGGGTGCATGTGGGTACAAATCACTCGTTTTATGGGTTTTCTCCCCATAAAACCCATCATGAGATCTTCCCACAGGGCTTTGGCGTCAGGCATTGCCAGGCAGGTATCGACGACGGTCCAGCCATCATCGTCTTCTAGCAACCAGATATTGATGTGGTCGAGGGAGATGGGCATGGGAAAACGCACCCACCAGACCCCATCGGCCACTTGAAAGGGCTGACCGCCTTCTGGAGCGGATTTGCGGCCCCAGGGGTAAATCAAGCCGCGGTAGTTCTCATCGGTTCGTATCAGTGACGTCATAGTTAATGGCTGCTTTGACCTTACATTTACACCAGTTTGCGGTGCTCGACATGGCTTGTCTATTGGCCTTTTTAGTCTACGCTGTCGACATTATCGCGAAACTGATAAAGCAATAGCGGCGGCAAGTAGCAATGACCCACTCTCACGTCTTGATGCAGGGGCGCGTTTCACCCGAAGAGCGCGAATCTATGTTGGCTCAGCTACCTACGTCGACCTTAGACGTTTTGATCGTTGGTGCTGGTATTAACGGTGCGGTAGCGGCCGCTGGGCTGTCGGTCAGCGACTGTCGAGTGGCCGTGGTCGATGGCGGCGATTTCAGCAGTGGCGTCAGTTCCCAGTCGAGTAATTTGGCCTGGGGCGGTATTAAGTATCTTGAGGCTGGCGAGTTTCGACTGGTTCGTAAGCTTTGTCGATCGCGCAATCAGTTGATGGATGCCTTCCCTTCCACAGTAAGAGAGATCCGCTTCCTAGCCAGTGTGCGGCGAGGTTTTCGCTGGTGGTCTACCGCGCTCTGGTGTGGCGCTTTGTTGTACTGGCTGATGGGTAATATGCGCTTGTCGCCCCCTCGTTACCTGACGGCTCGCGCCATTTCTCGCAGGGCACCGGTAGTGAATCCTGCGGATATTGTGGGTGGTCTCGAATACTCCGACTGCTACCTGCACGATAACGATTCACGCTTTGTTTTTCGGTTTCTGCGCACTGCCATGGATAGAGGGGTATTGGCAGCGAATTACACACGGGTGGAGCGACTCACCTGGAGTGCCTCGGAAGATCGGTGGACGGTGCAACTTCGCGACCTAGTGGGCAATCGCACACTGACGGTCCACACCAAGTCTATTGTGAATGCTGCAGGCCCCAATGCGGACTCGTTGAATGAGCAATTAGGGGTGGTGACCCAACATCACCACGCCTTGTCGAAAGGCATTCACCTTATTGTCGATCGCGTGACTGAGATCGACAAAGTGCTGACATTTTTTGCTAGCGATGGCCGCCTTTTCTTCGTGATTCCCATGGGCCCAAAGACCTGCATTGGCACCACGGATACCCGCGTTGATGCGCCCTCGGTAGCAGTGACTCCCGAGGATCGAGCGTTTGTATTGGCCAACGCCAATGCCCTACTCAAACTCCCCAGGCCCC
>CBFHMA010000214.1:0-2453 GCA_965656775.1 Luminiphilus sp. | reverse complement strand
ATTTATGGTCCCGAGTCGTCAGGTAAAACCACGTTAACGCTCCAGGTTATTGCTGAAGCTCAGAAATTGGGCGGTACGGCAGCCTTTATTGACGCCGAGCATGCCCTCGATCCCCAGTACGCCGAAAAACTGGGTGTGCAAATGGATGATCTCATCATGTCTCAGCCCGACACCGGTGAGCAGGCTCTCGAGGTTGCCGAAATGTTGGTGCGCTCCGGTGCTATCGACGTGCTGGTCATCGACTCGGTGGCAGCACTGACCCCGAAAGCTGAAATTGAAGGGGAAATGGGTGATTCCCACGTGGGCCTGCAGGCACGCCTCTTAAGCCAGGCCATGCGTAAGCTCACCGGTGCTATTAAGCAAACCAATTGCATGGTGATTTTCATTAACCAAATTCGTATGAAAATCGGTGTCATGTTCGGTAGCCCTGAAACCACCACCGGCGGTAACGCCCTGAAATTTTATGCGTCGGTGCGGCTCGATATTCGTCGCATCGGCTCTATTAAAGAGGGCGATGAAGTCGTCGGTAATGAAACTCGGGTGAAGGTGGTGAAGAACAAAGTGTCGCCTCCCTTCAAACAGGCTGAGTTCCAGATTATGTACGGCAAAGGCATCTACCACATGGGCGAAGTGATCGACTGGGGTGTGAAGCTTAATTTGGTTGATAAATCAGGGGCATGGTATGCCTACAAGGGGGACAAGATTGGCCAAGGCAAAGCCAACGCAGCGCGCTTCCTTGAAGAAAATATTCATATTGCCCAAGAAATCGAACGTCAAATACGCCACCAAACCATGGGTGTGCCCTTGGCTGCGGTTGAAACCGATGCGCCCGAGGCTGCCAACGCCGACTAATCTGTGACCGAGGTAAGCTACAAGGCGGCCGACCTGCGGCGTGCTGCCATGGATTACTTGGCCCGCCGCGAGCACAGTGCCGATGAGCTTGTTGTTAAGCTGAAAAAACGCTTCGGTCGAGATGCGGTTACGGTGCAGGCCATTGTTGCCACCGTCGACGATCTAGCCCATGAAGGCTTGCAAAGCGACAGCCGCTTCGCTTCAGCGGTGGTGCGCCAGTGTCTCATTAAAGGGCTGGGTCCCCGCCGGGTTGATCAAACCCTGCGTGAAAAGGGCCTGTCCTTGCGCTGGGAGCAAGCCGTCGACCCTGCCGAGGCTGATATCGACTGGTTCGATATGGCCGAGCAGGTTTACCACAAGCGTTTTGGCAAGGATGAAATGCCAAGCCAGCACCTCGATAGGCGAAAAGAGCAGGCGCGGCGGGCACGATTCATGCAATATCGAGGCTTTGACCCCGACCATTTTATGCACCTGCTTGAAGATTCATCTCCATGAGTAATCTAAATAAACCTCGCGAACCTTGGGTGCCCCGTCACGAGCGCTGTCACCCCGTACAGAAAGCCTACGATGTGGCCTTTGTCCACGGTTATGTAGCCCCCGGCTGGGAGTCCCTGGCACAGGTATTTGCCGATAACTTCAGCAAAGGTGAGCTTGGGGCAAGCTTTTGTGTTGTGGCGGGCGGGCAACGTGTGGTCGATTTATGGGGTGGGCATGTCGTTGCAGGGGGAGAGCCCTGGGACGAGGACGGTATGGCGGTGTTTTACAGCTGTAGCAAGATACTCACCGCCATGGTTATTCATCGTTTGGTTGCCGATGGTCAGATGACCTACGACGCACCCCTGTCAAAAGTGTGGCCAGAGTTAAAGGCGGGGCAGGCTGGCGGCACTTTGCGCATGGCCTTGGCCCATACCTTAGGCTTGCCGGTGCTTCAGCAGCGTTTGCGCAGTGGTGCCTATGAAGACCACGACTACATGGTAGGCCGTCTCGAGCAGCAAGTGCCCCTTTGGGAGCCGGGCACCCGCGTGGGTTATCACCCCATTACCTTTGGGTTTATTTTGGGGGAATTGGTGCGACGAACCACCGGACACACCCTAGGTCGGTATTTTAACGAGCAATTTGCCCAGCCTTTAGGCCTCGATTTATACGTTGGCCTTCCTGAATCACTGTTTCCCCGTTTGGCCCCCATTCATCCCTACCAACCCCGACGTGAGGATCCCATCCGTCGGATTACACGGGACAGCCAAACCATAGGGTCTATTCCTAATCTGTGGCTGTACAACAGTGGCGGTTGGCGTACCGAATCGGTCAATGAATTGGCGGGTGTTAAGTCAGAGATGCCGGCATCGAACGGTGCAGGTAATGCCCGGGGGTTGGCCAGTTTGTTGGCGGTATTCCTCGATGATCGAAAGCGCTTGCAGCTGGGGTTCAACGATGAAACCACGGCGACCCTTGAAACGGTCAGTGCAGCCACCCACAGAGATGCCACCCTCGGCTGTAGCAGCCGATTCTCTCTGGGGCTCATGAAATCCATGGATAACCGCCACGACCCAGGTGCCGATGGTTTTATCATCGGGCGGCGGGCTTTTGGCCACGTGGGCATG
>CBFHMA010000213.1:0-2456 GCA_965656775.1 Luminiphilus sp. | reverse complement strand
CCGTTTTCCACGGCGATAAAAGCCGCACGCATGGCGACTTCCGTCTTACCAAAACCGACGTCGCCACACACTAGCCGATCCATTACCCGAGGCGAGCACATGTCATCGCGCACCGCTTCAATGGCTGCTAGTTGATCGGGTGTCTCTTCGAAGGGAAAGCTCTCGGCGAACTGCTCCCAGCGTTCTAGATCGAGGTTGCACTGGAATCCCTGTCTGGCTTCACGGCGTGCGTACACTTCAAGTAGTTGCGCCGCTACGTCGGATGCGCGCTTACTGGCACTGCGGCGAGCTTTTTCCCACTGCTCGGAACCCAAACGATGCAATGGCGCCGAGTCGGGGTCGGCACCGGTATAGCGGGAGATCAGATGCAGTGAACTGACCGGCACATACAGCTTATCAGTGGCTGCGTACTCGAGGACCAAAAACTCAGCTTGATCGCCCTCAATATCCAAACTTTGCAGGCCCAAGTACCGTCCAACCCCATGCTCGACGTGAACAACTGGCACGCCGGGGCGCAATTCGGTGAGATCGCGGATGATGGCTTCGCTGTTGGTTTCTTCCTCGGTTCGCCGCCGTCGTCGACGCTGTGCGACCCGTTCGCCGAAGAGTTGGTTTTCAACGATAAGCGTGGCGCGGCCGGGCCCCGAGTAGATGCCCCGATCAACGGGCGCAACGGTAATAGCGAGATCAGCGTTACCGGTGATGAAGTCGTGCCAGTTATCGACGGCGGTGGGAATTAATTGATGGTTAGCAAGGCTCTCTAGCAGAATTTCACGCCGCCCCGCGCTTTCTGCGCAGAGCAAAATGGGCCCTTTATGGTCTTGAATAAAATGTTCTAGGCGTTGAATAGCGGTTTCTCCCGCCACCTTGTCTTGCAATGTGGGTGGTGCCTGTAGTGCTGTCTGGGCGTGTACCGGTGCGTTGGCATCCTCACGTAACTCTAGAACAGCGTAGCGCCCCAGATCGGCGAACAGTTCTTCAACGGGGACAAAGCCTGAGGCGGGTGGCAGTAACGGTCGGCGGGGATCGATGCCGTATTCATCGTGGCGGGCGTTGATTTCGCCCCAGAATCGTTTGGCCGCGCTGTAGTGATCACCCAAGGCCACAATGGCAGCATTGCCGGGGAGATAATCGAATACCTTGCCACAGTGCTCAAAAAATAGGGGCAGGTAGTATTCGGCGCCGCCGGGTACACGACCTTGGCTAATTTCATTAAAGGTGGGGCAAAGTTCAGCATCACCGTCGAATTGGCGATACCAATTCATTTGAAAACGATGAATGGCTTCGTCATTCAGTGGGAATTCTCTGGCGGGTAGTAACCGCACCGAATCTACCTTGGTAACCGTGCGCTGGGTTTCTGGGTCAAAGGTGCGCAGGGTTTCTATTTCGGCATCGAATAAATCGATGCGGTAGGGAATAGCACTCCCCATAGGGAAGATATCGAGTAGCGAACCCCGAATTGCATATTCACCGTGCTCATAAACGGTATCCACGGCGCGGTAACCGTTGAGGCTTAAATTGCGCGCAAAGCTCGCGGTATCTAACGCCTGACCAATAGCCAGCACCAGGGAATTACCTGCCACGTAGTGGGTAGGGGGAGTGCGGTGCATGAGGGTGGTAATGGGTACAATGAGCACACCCTCATCGAGAGTGGGTAGACGATGGAAGGCGTTTAAGCGCTCCGAAACAATGTCTTGATGGGGCGAAAAATTGTCATAAGGCAGCGTTTCCCAGTCCGGTAACACCAGTATTTCTAAGGGGTTTTCGAGAAACAGCGGTAATTCGCGCTCAATGGTAAGGGCGCTGGCACTGCTCGGTGTCACCACGACGATTAGCCGGCCTGGTTGCGCGAGTTCGGCGATGGCGAGGGTTGCCGCTGAGCCCGGGCACGGGCCTACGGAGCTGCGAGTACCGAGCTTTTGAGGCCACGGTAAAGACGATATGAGTTCGCTAAACATGAGATATCCAGGGGGGAAAGACCCCTAGTTTACGGGGCGAGAGGGCGTGGCTCCAGCACAACCCATGGCTTGCTTGCCCTTGTGCCCTTACCGATAATGACGCACCACCGAATACGTACAATCGAGCAGATGACAGAACTGTCGATAACGACAGCATCCTTTTATAGCAGCTACAGCACCTAGGATAGGAGATGGCATGACTGATCAGAGAAAACGTCAACGGCCGGACGATTACTTCGCCGACTGGAAGCAGCGCGAGGCCCTCGCCGAAGCCATGATTCCCATGGTGGGGGGCTTGGCCCGAGAACGTAACCTGAAGTGCTATATCTACGGTCGTTCACTGGTAAACCAGTCTGTGCTCGACATTATGAAAAACCATCGGTATGTGCGCCAAGTTGAGCAGAACGAGCTATCCGAGTTCGAAACTGCGCCCGTCATTCAAAAAATGGTGGCTATGAACTTAGGCCCCGGCCACGTTGATGTCGGTCGCTTGGCCGT
>CBFHMA010000212.1:0-2457 GCA_965656775.1 Luminiphilus sp. | reverse complement strand
CCGCACGCTTCAATCGGAGAGGCTCAGGATGCGCTGCAGATACTCGATGAAGCCATCGGGTCTATCCCTGAGATCAGCTCAGTAGTCGGCAAGTTGGGCCGCGCCGATACGCCGCTCGATCCCGCGCCTATCTCGATGTTCGAGACAGTCATCAACTATCACCCGGAGTATCGAACCGATGCGAACGGGCGTGTCATGCGCTTTGCCTACGACCGTGACACGGAGACCTTCAAGCGCGATGCACGCGGGGAGCTCATTCCTGATATGGACGGTCAGCCGTTTCGCAATTGGCGGGATCACATCACTTCGACCGACGACATCTGGCGAGAAATCATCGAAGCCGCTGACCTTCCAGGTACAACGTCAGCGCCGAAGCTTCAGCCGATTGCGGCTCGTATTGTCATGCTCCAAAGCGGTATGCGAGCGCCCATGGGGATCAAGGTTAAGGGCCCGAGCTTGGAGACGATTGAGGATGTTGCGCTGCAACTGGAGTCTCTACTCAAACAGGTTCCCAGTATTGAGGCGAACACGGTCACAGCGGATCGGTTGGTCGGCAAGCCCTACCTAGAAATCGACCTGGATCGAGAAGCCCTGGCGCGCTATGGACTGCATATAGAAGACGCACAGCAAGTTATCGAGGTCGCTGTCGGCGGCAAACGCATCACGAGCACGATCGAAGGGCGAGAGCGTTATCCCGTACGCGTGCGCTACTTCCGCGAACTGCGTGATACGCCAGAAGGACTGGAAGAGATTCTGGTACCCACGCCAAGCGGCGCGCAGATTCCACTCGGGCAGCTCTCGGAGATTCGGTACATCAGAGGTCCACAAGCCATCAAGAGTGAAGACACGTTCCTGGTGGGCTACGTCGTCTTCGACAAGCGCGCCGAAGCGGCTGAAGTCGATGTGGTAGAGGACGCGCAGGCCTTCTTGCGGGCGAAGCTCGACAGTGGAGAGTTTAGTTTACCGGCCGGCGTGAGCTACACCTTTGCCGGTAACTACGAAAATCAGCTCCGTGCGCAGCAAACACTCTCGGTTGTGCTGCCCATTGCGTTGCTTGTGATCTTCCTGAAGTTCGCATCGGTCACGACAACGCTGATCGTCTTCAGTGGAATTGCTGTGGCCTGGGCCGGCGGCTTTCTGGTCATTTGGATGTATGGCACGAGCGGCTTCTTAGATTTCTCCGTGTTGGGGGCTAATCTCCGCGAGCTGTTTCAGGTTCAACCGATCAATATGAGCGTCGCAATCTGGGTCGGTTTCTTGGCGCTGTTTGGGATAGCCACCGACAACGGCGTTGTCACGGCCACCTATTTGGATCAGACACTTGCCCGGACGCCCACACGCGACGTGGGGGAGATCAAAAAACTGGTCGTGAAGGGCGCGAGCCGGCGCATTCGACCGGCGTTGATGACAACTGCTACAACGTTGATTGCGCTCATCCCCGTGCTTACATCCGATGGGCGCGGCTCCGACATCATGGTGCCTATGGCCATACCGTCATTTGGGGGCATGTTGGTCGCGGTGATCACCACGCTGCTCGTACCTGTTTTGTATTGCGCAGCAAAAGAGTACGTCGCGCGGGCGAGGGCATGACTCTCTTCCTTATCCCGTCACGCGATAAATTCGCTGCAGTGGAAGGTGTCTCCACGAGGAGACAAGCCCAGACAACCACCGCGTTCTTATAGGACTACTCCATAGGAGAATTTCTTCATGCTCAGAATCGTTTTGATAGTGCTTCTAACCGCCCTCATGAGCGCATGTTCGTCATCGCCGTTCTACCACAAGGTCTTCATGAGAGGACAGATAGTTGGCGTCGATGGAGATCAGGTCGTCTTCTGCATCGGTTCGTTGGGTGAGTCATTGGAGATCGACTCTTTTGAACTCTTGAGCCTTAGCGCTGGCGTAGAGTTAGGCAGTGGTTTTCAGGTTTCAGTCTTTTGCCGTAACTGCCTTGATGAGCGCTACGCGAATTTCTACGCGAATGCAGTTGCCCAGCCAGGCAGCAAAGAGGCCTTTGTCGGGAATCCTCGAGAATTCGGGCTAACGTTAAGGAAACGATTTGGGTCCTGATATTCAGCTAAGCGAGAATGGCTATATGAAACTTCTTGATAACCTTCAAAGACGATGGAGTGCAGCCGCCTCGCACATTTATTGGCCTGATTGAGTCTGTAATCCCCCCCCCCAATTAGCCGAAACAGTTGTCCATATGTAATCCCCGCAAGTAGCCGAAACAGTCATCCATAGAATTTGGGCCGTTTGTAACAGCTATCTTGGAGGCACTCCTCCGATTGCCGAATTGGGTCTATAGCTGTTGTATTTCTACCGCCAATGAATGTACGGGTGTTGGGTATGCCCAATGGAATCGAAGAGGTGCATGCCCAACCACTCGTGCTCTTACTTGCAAAGGTAACGCTGTTTGTCATAGTTTGTAGTTCGTTGTCGAAGGCAGCCAAGTCACTG
>CBFHMA010000211.1:0-2479 GCA_965656775.1 Luminiphilus sp. | reverse complement strand
ACATTATGAAAAACCATCGTTATGTGCGCCAAGTTGAGCAGAACGAGCTATCCGAGTTCGAAACCGCGCCCGTCATTCAAAAAATGGTGGCTATGAACTTAGGCCCCGGACACGTTGATGTCGGTCGCTTGGCCGTTGAGTACTTCGATAAGGGGCAAGGACAAGGGCTATCTCTAGACGAATATGTCGAGCAGCAACTTGGCTTTTTGGCCACCAACACCACTCCACCCGTCGAGAAACCGGTGGATGTCGTGTTGTATGGTTTTGGACGTATCGGTCGATTGATGGCCCGCATTCTCATTGCTAAAACCGATGGTGGTGCCAGTTTCCGGCTGCGCGCAGTGGTTGTGCGTAAAGGCGGCGCTCCTGATGATCTGGTGAAGCGGGCAAGTCTGCTTCGTCGCGACTCGGTTCACGGTGCATTCCAGGGCACCATTAGGGTGGATGAGGAGCGCCAATCTTTCGTGGCGAACGGCAATGAGGTGAAGGTGATCTATGCCAATTCACCGGAGGAGATTGATTACACGACTTACGGTATTGACGATTGTATTGTCGTCGACAACACCGGTGTCTGGCGTGACCGTGATGGGCTGTCACGCCACCTAAAGGCAAAAGGTGTGCGCAAAGTGATTTTGACCGCTCCCGGTAAGGGCGATTTAAAAAATGTGGTTGCAGGCATCAACAGTGACATTATTGGTAACGACGACCAAATTATCTCCGCAGCATCGTGTACGACCAATGCCATAGTGCCACCCCTCAAAGCGGTGGATGACGAGTTCGGAATTGTGACAGGCCACGTGGAAACGGTGCATGCCTATACCAACGACCAGAATCTGATCGACAACTATCACAAGGCGGAGCGCCGTGGTCGCTCGGCGCCACTCAACATGGTGTTGACCGAGACCGGCGCAGCAAAGGCGGTGGCGAAAGTGTTGCCGCAGCTTGAGGGTAAGCTGACGGGCAATGCCATTCGTGTACCTACACCGAATGTCTCCATGGCTATTCTTAACTTAAACCTAACGAAAGCCACCACAAAAGAAGAACTCAATGAGTTCATGCGCAACGTTGCCCTGCATTCCGATATGCGTAAGCAAATCGATTACTCGGCATCCCCCGAAGTGGTCTCGTCAGACTTCGTTGGGTCGCGCTCTGCCTGTGTATTCGATGCGAAAGCCACTATTGTTAATGGAAAGCAGGCCGTGTTGTATCTCTGGTATGACAATGAATTTGGTTATAGCTGTCAGGTCTATCGCATTCTCGAGCAAATGGCGGGTATTAACTACTTGACCTACCCCAAAGACCACACAGGTCCGCTCTGATCAGGTAGTCACAAACACGCCGGTCCGCTACAATTCGTCCGACCGGCAAAGAGCGCTCCAGACGCTCTGGCTAGCGCCACCGGTTGACGTTGGCTGAGGCCTGCGTGCAGCGCACGGCCCACGAGGTTTGGGGGAATCTCGTAGACCACACTCGCCCATGAAACGTCTCCGAGCTCCCCCAATAGGTTGCGTCACCCGATTGCGCTTGCGCGTTTCTGGTTGACCGGCACAGAACTGTCACTATGTGGAAGAGCACATGATCAAAATTCGACGCGGCATGGACATTCCCATCGCGGGAGCGCCCGAGCAGAAGATTGACACGCCAGCGGCTACGCGGTCAGTAGCACTGGTCGGTCCCGATTACGTGGGGATGAAACCTACGATGGAGGTGGCCGAGGGCGATATCGTCCACTGTGGTCAGCGAGTATTCAGCGACAAAAAAACCGAGGGTGTGGTGTACACCGCCCCCGCAAGTGGCAAGGTCGTGGCCATCAATCGAGGCGCTCGACGGGTGTTTCAATCGCTGGTGATCGAGGTCGACGACAGCATCGAGCCGGTGAAATTCAAGCACTACAGCGCTGACGAGGCCAGGGCGCTTGACGCTCAGGCTATCCGTGAGCAGTTGGTGAACAGTGGGCTCTGGACTGCACTGCGCACTCGACCCTATAGCAAAGTACCCAGCCCCAGTACTGATCCTGCGGGGTTATTTATCACCGCCATGGATACACGTCCCTTGGCGGCTGACCCCGGGGTGATTATTGCCGAGCAGCGCGATGCTTTTGCGCTCGGACAAGATTTGCTTGCCGCCATGGTCAATTGTCCCGTGTATGTATGTTCAGCGCCAAACAGTCAGATACCCGTGGGTACACATGGGCGATTGCAGCATGAAACCTTTGCTGGCCCGCATCCTGCCGGGCTGCCGGGTACCCACATGCACCACCTCATGGGGGCATCGGCTAGTCGCGTTGCTTGGTCGATCGGTTATCAAGACGTGATTGCCATTGGACGACTGTTCCTCGATGGCACTTTGTATACCTCTCGGGTCATTGCTTTGGGCGGTCCTCAGGTTGAAAAGCCTCGTTTAATCAGCACCCGCTTGGGCGCCGATCTTCAGGCGTTGACGGCCGGGGAGCTCAAGGGCGGCGATACCCGCGTGCTAT
>CBFHMA010000210.1:0-2488 GCA_965656775.1 Luminiphilus sp. | reverse complement strand
TCGCGGCTGCGGGTGGCTAGTGGTAACTTTGTGACGGCGCGGCCCCTCGGCATTGTCGATGGTGTGGACTTTCAGCTAACCGGCGCGGTGCGGCGGCTCGATGCAGCGGGTGTAACGGTGTTACTCGATGCCCACGCCATTGTCGTGCTCTCACCCCTGGGTTTTTCACCCACAGGGGAAGTGTTTAATTTGAGCTCTGAGGAGCTAGCGGGGGCAGCTGCAATTGCCCTCGGTGCCGACAAACTCATTATTATGGATTCCGCCCCAGGCTTACTCGACGCCGACGGTCAGCTGCTTCGCCAATGCACCGTCGCCGAAGCGCAGTGCCTAATCATTAATGACCCACAGCAAGCTGCCCACAGAGATACCGCCTGTCGTGCTTGTGAACAAGGGGTGCCTCGAGCTCACTTACTCGACGTCAACCGCGATGGCGCACTCATCGAAGAGCTGTTCAGCCACGACGGTGCCGGCACTCTGATCAGCCACGAAGCGTTCGAACAAGCACGGCGAGCCAGCGTTGACGACATTGCGGGGGTACTCGATCTAGTGCGCCCCCTTGAGCAAAGCGGTGTCTTAGTGCGTCGCTCACGGGAGTTATTGGAACAAGAAATCGGTAACTTTAGGGTGCTAGAGCGCGATGGTCGTATCATTGCCTGTGCCGCGCTGTATCCATTCACCGCCGATGGCAGCGCCGAAATCGCCTGCATTGCTACCCATCCCGATTACCGCAACCAGGGTCGCGGGGAACATTTACTGCTCTTAATAGAGCAAGAGGCCCGGCAACTGGGGCTCTCAAGCTTATTTGTTCTCACAACCCAAACGAGTCATTGGTTTTTGGAGCAAGGGTTTGAGCCACGGGATCGATCGGCGCTACCCCATGAGCGACAGAAACTTTACAACCTGCAACGCAACTCTAAGGTACTGATTAAAGCGTTCGCTTGACCTTAACCGGGCTGCTTTGGACGTTGTTACACTAAGACATTAAGCGCTCAAGAGAGAGATATCACCATGCCCCAGTATCGTTCCAAGACCACCACAGCAGGACGCAATATGGCTGGCGCCCGGGCACTTTGGCGCGCCACCGGAATGACCGATGACGACTTTGAAAAACCCATCATTGCCGTAGTCAATTCATTCACCCAATTTGTGCCAGGACATGTCCACCTGAAAGACCTTGGACAGTTGGTCGCGCGTGAAATCGAAGCTTCTGGGGGCGTTGCCAAGGAATTTAATACCATCGCGGTCGATGATGGCATTGCTATGGGTCACGACGGCATGCTCTACAGCCTGCCATCGCGGGACATCATCTCTGACTCGGTCGAATACATGGTCAATGCGCACTGCGCCGATGCCATGGTCTGCATATCCAACTGCGACAAAATCACCCCTGGCATGTTAAACGCGGCTATGCGTTTGAATATTCCAGTGGTCTTCGTCTCTGGCGGACCGATGGAGGCGGGTAAAACCGCACTTTCAGAACACAAGCTCGATCTTGTTGATGCTATGGTGATCGCCGCCGACGATAGCGCCGATGACGAGAAAGTAGCGGCCTATGAGCGATCTGCCTGCCCAACCTGTGGCTCTTGCTCGGGTATGTTTACCGCCAACAGCATGAACTGCCTCACTGAAGCACTAGGGCTTAGCTTGCCGGGCAATGGTTCACTGCTGGCCACCCACGCCGATCGTGAAGCCCTATTTAAACGGGCCGGTCAACTAATTGTCTCCCTGGCACGGCGTTGGTACGAACAAGACGACGCTACCGCCCTACCCCGTCAGATCGCCAATCGCGCTGCTTTCGAGAATGCCATGACACTCGATGTTGCGATGGGGGGTTCTACCAATACCATCCTGCATTTGCTGGCGGCCGCTATCGAAGCCGGGGTCGACTTCACCATGGCCGACATCGACGCCTTGAGCCGTCATGTGCCCCAACTGTGTAAAGTGGCACCGAGCACACCCAAATACCATATGGAAGATGTTCATCGCGCCGGTGGTGTCATGGCCATTCTCGGTGAGCTTGCCCGAGGGGGCCTGCTCAATACCGATGCACACACAGTCCATAGCCGAACCCTTGGAGAAGCCTTGGCGGTTTGGGATATCGCAGTGACCAGCGACGATGCCGTTCGCAAGCTATATTCCGCTGGACCAGCAGGGATCCCAACGCAAACGGCGTTTAGTCAGAGCACGCGATGGCCAAGCCTCGATATTGATCGCAGCAACGGCTGTGTGCGCGACGTTGCCCACGCCTACTCCCAGGACGGCGGTCTCGCCGTGTTGTTCGGCAACATCGCCGAAGATGGCTGTGTGGTGAAGACGGCCGGCGTTAGCGACGATATTCTTGTCTTTGCTGGTCCGGCCCATGTCTGCGAAAGCCAAGACGACGCGGTACGAGACATCCTTGAAGATCGAGTCAAAGCAGGTGACGTCGTTATCGTTCGCTATGAGGGCCCCAAGGGAGGCCCAGGCATGCAGGAAATGCTCTATCCCA
>CBFHMA010000209.1:0-2510 GCA_965656775.1 Luminiphilus sp. | reverse complement strand
TCGCGAGCGCTATTAAAGATAAAGAGCGGTGCTCGCTGCATCGATTCTGCAGAGACCGTGGTGGTAACGCCCCCCGAGGCGCGAATGACTTTCATGCCTCGGTTGTAACTGGCCAGCATGGTGCCTTCGACCGTGGCCATAGGGACATAAAACTCCCCTTGAGCGTGCTCGCCGTTCACGAGCAACGGCCCCGCGACCCCGATAGGCACTTGGGCAACGCCCCACATGTTCTCGATATTGCCCGCCATAACATGGGGGTCGAAGGAGAAATTTTTGCTGTGGTGCAGTTCAGCACCGGTTTGCTGTTCGATAAAGTGCTGGCGCTGGCTGATGATGTCGTAGCTGTAGTCGTCTTCGTTACTACGGGGGATGCGTTTGTCGTCGCTCATGAAGCTAGCAACCTCGCCCGTGCGGCGGCGTACTCGCCCTGTAATTTGGCCACGTAGTCGGCCGTGCTGCCAATGGTTTTAATGGCGCCGATGCCTTGGCCCGAGCCCCAAATATCCTTCCATGCTTTAGCGTCGGTGTTACCTCCAGAGCCAAAGTTCATTTTTGATGGATCGCTCTCGGGAAGATTGTTCGGATCGAGCCCCGAGTTTTCGATGGAAGGTCTCAGGTAGTTACCGTGAACGCCAGTGAATAGACTGCTGTAGACGATGTCATCGGCACCGCAATCCACGATGGCCTGCTTGTAGGCTTGTTCGGCATTGGCCTCCTCAGTGGCAATAAATGCCGAGCCAATGTAGGCAAGATCTGCCCCCATGGCTTGCGCCGCGAGCACCGCATCGCCTGTGGCAATGGAGCCTGAGCAGAGCAAAGGACCATCGAACCACTCGCGAATTTCTTGAATAAGTGCAAAGGGCGATTGCTGGCCCGCGTGGCCGCCTGCACCTGCAGCCACTGCAATCAAGCCATCGGCCCCTTTCTCGATGGCCTTGCGGGCAAAGCGATTATTGATGACGTCGTGCAGGGTGATGCCGCCATAGCTATGAATCGCCTCATTCAGCATTTCTTTGGCGCCAAGAGAGGTAATGACAATGGGCACCTTGTACTTCACACACATCTCTACGTCATGCTCTAGGCGGTTGTTTGAACCATGCACAATTTGGTTGACCGCAAAGGGTGCTGCGGGGTTGTCGGGATTCTCTTGGTTATAGCGATCAAGCTCGTCCGTGATGTGCTGCAGCCACTGGTCAAGCACGGGCTCGGGGCGTGCATTCAGAGCCGGAAATGAACCTACGACCCCCGCTTTGCACTGGGCGATGACCAAGTCTGGATTCGAGATAATAAACAAGGGCGCCGCTACGACGGGCAAACGAAGTTGATCTTTAAGAATCGGTGGCAGGGCCATGGGGCATTCTCCTGGCTGAGCAAACGGGGCCGCGTTGACGGCGCGACTAACTGAATTTGAACATACAGTATGTTTTTTTGTCGCTCAAGTATGTTGCGAGAACCCTTGCTATTTGCCGAGGCTTTGTTCGTTTTTCGTAAGGCAAATAGGATTGGGCTTAGTGATGGTCGGGTGCTGCTCTCGGACTGCCGTGCGACCCCCTTACCGATGTACACTAACCGCTCTGCAGGGAGGTCATTGCCATCTATCACCAGTACTTTGGTTTAAGCGAGTCACCCTTTTCTATTGCGGTGAATCCACGCTACCTATTTATGAGCCCCCGACATCGGGATGCGTTAGCGCATCTGCTGTACGGCGTCGGCAGCGGCGGTGGTTTTATTCTGCTGACGGGTGAGGTCGGCACCGGCAAAACCACCATCAACCGTTGTCTTCTTGAGCAAATGCCCGAGACCACCGATTTGGCCATTGTGCTCAATCCGGCTCTCAGTGCGGTGGAGCTGTTGGCCACGGTATGCGATGAGCTAGCCATTGAGTACCCAGCCGGTACTACTAGCTTAAAGAACCTTACCGATGCGCTGCACCGCTATTTATTGGCCAATCATGAAGTTGGCCGCAAGACGGTGTTAATGATTGATGAAGCGCAGCATCTCGAGTTCGATGTACTTGAGCAAATTCGATTGCTCACTAATTTGGAGACCGACCAAGAGAAACTGCTGCAAATTATCCTCATCGGCCAGCCGGAGTTGAGCGAGAAGCTCGCTCGGCCTGAATTACGGCAGTTGAATCAGCGCATTACTGCCCGTTATGACTTACAGCCCCTCAATGCCCAGGAAACTGCGGCTTACATTCGGCACCGGTTGGAAGTGGCCGGGCTGCCAGGTGGGCGAGAGTTGTTTTCGATGCCCGTGGTGCGGGAAATCCATCGGCGTAGCCGCGGCATCCCGCGTCAAATTAATTTGTTATGCGATCGCACACTGCTCGGTGCCTATGGTCGCAAGCAAAATACCATTAACCGTAAACTGGTGCGCGATGCCGCAGCCGAAGTCTTCGGGCAGCACGGGCAGTCAGTGCGAGATTGGCGTTTGCCACTGCTAGCCGGGGTAAGTCTAGTATCGGTGCTGCTGCTGGGTGGCGTACTGTTGTGGCCAAGCGACACCCC
>CBFHMA010000208.1:0-2521 GCA_965656775.1 Luminiphilus sp. | reverse complement strand
ATCTCCGTGTAAGGCCATGCCCAAGGTATTCGGTAATTCAACCCATTCATAAGCGTCGACATACACCGCCAAATACCAAGCGCAAACTGCTTCAACATCGAGCCCGGCCAATAGGGCGAAATTACCGATGACCATAAGACGTTGGATATGGTGGGCATAGCCCAAGTCAAGGGATTGCTTAAGTGCCTGCTGCAAACACCTGAGATCGGTATCCCCGCTCCAAAAAAAATCAGGTAGCGGACGCTTGGCTTCGAAAGTGTTGCGTTGGGCGTATTCAGGCATCAGCAGCCAATACACACCTCTTACATATTCACGCCAGCCCAATACCTGACGGATGAAACCCTCTGCCGCAGCGAGCGAGCACTGTCCTGCCCGATACACTTGCTCAACCTGCTGGCACACGGCCAATGGCTCAAGCAAACCACAATTTAAATACATCGATACCAAACTGTGGAACACCCAAGGGGACTCTTCGGCTAACGCATCCTGATAGTTGCCAAACTGTGCCAAGCCGAATTCACAGAACCAATCAAATTGAGCCTGAGCCTCTGAGTGGGTCACAGCCAAGCGGAACTGCTCGAGATCACCCGGATTATCGGGAAATGCGGCGCATACCTGCTCGATAACGTCGCGGGTCACTTTATCGGGCGCCACATCGGGTCGCCGAGGGATACTCAACTGATTGCGCCAACCAGTGCGGTTTTCAGCGTCGTAATTCCACTTACCACCGCAGGGCTCACCATCGTCCAGTAGCAGTCCGTACTGCTTGCGCATATCGCGATAGAAATATTCCATCCGCAACTGTTTTCGGTCTTTTGCCCACGCTTGGAAGTGGGCGATGGAGCACAAATAGCGATCATCCTCGAGACGCTCTACAGGCACACCCAACTCAGCCGCCCAAGATTCGATATGCTGCTCTACTCGATACTCTCCCGAGGCACAAACACGGAGTAACGATACCTCTGGCAATTGCGCGAGAGCGTCTGCACAGGCCTGAGTCAGAGACGCAACGCCCTCATCGAGCTCGCGATAGATGACCGTAAAGCCACGAGCCCTAAGGGCTTGGGCGAAATGACGCATGGCGGAAAACAGTAATACCAATTTGTGTCGGCTGTGACGGACGTACTGCGCCTCCTCCGCCACCTCTGCAAGCAGTACCGTATCGAGCTGGGGGCTGGCGTTGCGTATTGCCGGATTGTTGAAACTAAGCTGATCCCCCAGTACCAACACTAGGGACTTGTCACCCATAACAGACACCACGGACAGTATTTACCACCACATATCGAGTCATTCGTCCTCCAGCCAGGGCAGTAATAAACGATGCACATTTACCCGTGCTTTCAATCGGGTGGCCAACATGAAAAGACCTACTATTTTTCGGTGGATATAAGCGGCATCGACCGGTGGCGCCTCCCAGAAATCACGATAATCAGCCAGATCTTCACCCATTGCTGCCACACGACCAGCCAGAGTACTGGCACCAAAGTCATAGGGTTTATCACAGCTCATGGGTTCTAGCACCATCTGGGCCATGTCGAGAATAATGGTTCGATAGCGTGAATCGGGGGGACCCAAGTGATAACCGGCCGCCTCAGCCGCAGTCGCAATAGCCCCTCGATCGGATGCCACCACCGCACGCAATAAATCTCGGTAAGCACGAGTGAATGCAGCTTTGAAGCGTCGCGAAGCACCGAAATCGAGTAACGCCACTTGCCCTGTCTCGGCGTCATATCGGTAATTGGCAAAATTGGGGTCAGTTTGCACCAGTCGAAGGTGAAACATCTCCGTGAGAAACAATTCAAACAATAGCGCCATGACCCGATCACGCTCTTCAGGTACTTCCGAGACGACTTGCTCAATGGGTTCCCCGGGTACGAAGGTCATACCGAGCACCCGCTGGGTGGTGAGAGACGGAATGACCCGGGGCAACACAAAGCGCTCATCATCGCCCAACGCACGTACAAAGGCATTTAAGTAGCGCGCCTCCTGCTCGTAGTCGGCTTCCTCTCGGAGTTGCTGCTTCACCTCCGACAGGAGCGGCTTGACGTCCATGTGAGCAGGCATCAGACCAGACACTTTTAACAGCAGTGCCAGGTTGTCAACGTCAGAATCGATGCTTTCGCTGATACCTGGATATTGAATTTTTAGCACCGCATCGCGGCCATCTCGGGTCTTCACACGATGGACTTGGCCAATCGATGCCGCCGCAAAGGGCCTGCGATCAAAGTCCCGTAACTTTCGCTCAAGCCCGGTACCAAAGGCCTCTTTGAGCACCTCGTCGAGTTGCACCTCAGGCATAGCGAAGCCCGACGAGCGCAATGCGGCCAATATATCCGCGAGTTCGGGAGGTAAAAAATCGCCACCATCCATGGACAGTATTTGACCCAATTTCATGGCCGCACCGCGCATTTCTCGCAGCTGTCGTGTAAGACGATGGGCGTTGACTGGTGTCAGCAAAAGATCCCGGGCTTGGGGACGCTTGCCTGCGCGCAACTGGCGCACACCCTCGGTGACCATAGAG
>CBFHMA010000207.1:0-2539 GCA_965656775.1 Luminiphilus sp. | reverse complement strand
CTGCTCGGCAAAACTCGCCAAATCGTCTGCGGTGCGCAGCAGTTTGACGTCGGGGTTACGACGCATAACCCCTGAAGCCGAGCAGGGGACATCCGCTAAAATAGCGTCGAATTGCTGTCCTCTAAAGTGTTCGTTGGCGCGACAGGCGTCCAGTTGGAAAATGTCCGCTGGAATTTGCAAGCGCTCACAATTTTCTCGGATGCGCTCGAGACGATCGTTGTTGGCATCGGTCGCCAGTAATGTAATGTCAGGCGTTAGTTCGAACAGGTGACCCGTCTTACCCCCCGGCGCGGCACAGGCATCGAGCACCACTTCCCCAGGCTTTGGTGCCAGCAGCGTTGCCGCGAGTTGGGCTGATGCATCTTGAACACTGACCAAACCTTGATCGAAACCGGGCAAATTGCTGACATCGGTGGCGATATCCAGGGTGATGGCCGACGCAACAGACCCATTAGCAACGGCCGATATGCCTTGCTGATCAAGGGCTTGAATGTACTCGGGAACCGAGATTTTCCTTTGATTAACCCGCAGGGTCATGGGCGGTCTATGGCGGGACGCTTCCGCAATAGTGTGGGCTTGAGTAGGCCACTGAGACTGCAATGTCTGCCATAGCCAAGGGGGTAATGCTTGTTGTGCTGCTTCCGGTAACGCACCTTGCAATGTGTCTGCGTTGCGCATCCAGTGTCGAAGAATGCCGTTAATCAATCCGGTTGCCCAAGGCTTCTTTATTTTGCGTGCGCTCTCGACGGTCTCAGAGACCGCCGCATGCTCAGGGATGCGCATCTCACTTAGCTGATACAGCCCGAGTGCAATCAGGCAAAAAACATCGTGGTCTTTGTTTCGCAATGGCTTGCGCAGTTGTGCATTCACCAATACCGCTAGGCGCGGCCAAAGTCTGAGACTGCCATAAACTAGCTCTTGGGTGAGTGACCGATCATCGATGTGGGTTTTTTCCAGGTGTGCGGGTAACACCGCATTCAGTGACTTACCTGACATCACCTCTGCCAGAGCCCGCGCGGCCGCGACTCGCGCCGAAACCTGGCTACTCATTGGCTACTGCTGTGCAGGTGGTTGCCTGGGCTGAACAGAGTAGGGTTGCCATTGATAAGTTGTGCCACGTCTAGGGGTTTTCCTCCCGGGAGCTGTGCTCGGGTGATGAGCAACGCCTGCTCTCCACATCGCACTAATATGCCGTTGCGGTCGACCCGTAGAATCGTCCCCGGAACATCGTTGGTGGTGGGTAGATGAACTGAAGTAGCCGCGTGTATTTTGAGCCGCTGGCCATTGAGAGCACTGAAGCAGCCGGGATTTGGGTGCAAACCTCTGATCAATTGGTCTAGCACCACAGCGGACTCCGTCCATGGGATGTCACCCTCAGTTTTGCTGATCTTACTGGCATAGGTTGCCAGTGACTCGTCTTGCCGCTCTCCGTGGGCGATAGCCTTTGTCGGATCAGCCAATACCGATAACAGTGCCGGCGGGCCTAGTGTCGCTAGCTTGTCATGCAGTGTGCCGCTGGTTTCATCGTCAGCGAGCGCCGCTTCCACCTTGTGCAACATCGGCCCGGTATCGAGACCGGCGTCCATGTGCATAATGGTGACACCCGACGTCGAATCACCGGCTATTACAGTGCGTTGAATAGGCGCTGCTCCCCGCCAACGTGGTAGTAACGAGGCATGCACATTCAGACAACCCATTGGGGGCAGGTCGAGTACCCACTGCGGTAGTAACAAACCATAGGCAACGACCACCATGATGTCTGGGCGTAATGCCAACAGTTCGTCTCGCAGGGCGGTATCGCGCAGGGATACCGGTTGGAGCACCGGGATATTTGCCTCTAGGGCACGTACTTTGACCGGCGAAGGCTGTTCTTTTTTACCTCGTCCAGCCCGTCGATCGGGTTGTGTTAGCACCGCCACCACGTCGTGAGCGCTACTGAGCAGGCTCTCTAAATGGCGCTCAGCAAAAACCGGCGTGCCGGCAAACAGTATGCGAAGGGACACCGATCTATCAGCCCTGGCGCCGGTGGGCTTTTTCGAGCTTGCCACGGATACGTTGACGTTTTAGCGGCGATAAATAGTCGACAAACAATTTGCCCTCAAGATGATCTATTTCATGCTGTAGACAAATGGCTAGCAGCCCACCTAATTCTTCGGTGAACGGAGTACCCGTTCTATCAAGGGCATGCACCTTAATACGCTTTGGGCGTTGCACGGTTTCAAAGAACCCTGGAACCGACAAACAGCCTTCATCATATTCACCAAGCTCGGGTTCAATAACCTCAATCTGGGGGTTGATGAACACCCAAGGACTGTCGCGTTCTTCAGAGATATCCATAACAATAATGCGCTCGTGCACATTGACTTGGGTGGCCGCAAGCCCGATGCCCGGTGCGTCGTACATGGTCTCGAACATATCATCGATGAGCTCGGTTATGCGCTGGTCCACGACCGCCACAGGTTCAGCACGGGTTCGAAGACGTGGATCGGGAAATTCGAGTATGGGTAATAGGGCCATGTACTTAACCGATAAATCAGGG
>CBFHMA010000206.1:937-2553 GCA_965656775.1 Luminiphilus sp. | reverse complement strand
GATAGCCTCTGCCAGCTTCAAATCCCGCTCTGATATGGCGTCAACATCGTGCGTAATCAACGCAATGTCGACCCGGTTATAGACATTGAACCACTCAGGGTGATGGTCCTGTGCCTCGGCCAGTAGAGCAACCCGCGTCATAAATCCGAACGCGCTCACGAAGTTGTCAAAACGAAAGTTTCGGCATAGTTTCGCGTTTTCAAGGTGCCACTGAGGATTTTGAGCTAGCCATTGCTCAAGGGTGTGGGCTGGCGTTGCTATGACTGCCATCGTGGGTTCCTCTGTTACCTAATCATTGCGAGAGATACTAGCGCGCTAGGATTTGCGCGCCAGCATTGCACCGCATTCCATGTGGTGGGTGTAAGGGAATTGATCGAAAAATACCAAGTCCACTACCTCGTGGGTCTGGGTGAGCGTAGTGAGGTTCCCTTGCAGCGTGATGGGGTTACACGAGATATAAATGATGCGCTCAAAGCCTTGGGCCAACTGTAATGTCATGGCATCGAGACCCGCGCGGGGAGGATCGACAAGCAACGTCCCAAGCTGGTAGTCGTTAAGTGGTCGGTGCAGGTGAGCCAATCGGCGAAAGGGTCTAGTGCCCGCCATAGCCTCTGATATTTCCTCTGCCGACAAGCGCGCTAGTTCCACATTCTCTATGTTGTTTAGCTTGCGGTTGTATTCTGCTGCACGGGTGGCCACTTTACTGAGCTCGGTAGCAATGACGCGATCAAAGCACGTGGCCAATGGCAATGTGAAGTTGCCAATGCCGCAGTACAGCTCCAGTAAATCCCCACAGTGCCCCTGAGCATGTCCCATGGCCCATTCGATCATGTGTTGATTGACGTGTCCGTTCGGCTGTGTAAAAGCCTGCTCGGGCTGACGGTAGTGCCACGCTGTGCCATTTACCTGTAAACACTCGTCTACCCAGTCGCGTCGAATCACACATTTTTGTCCACGGCTCCGTCCCACAATAGCTAGGTCGAGCTGTTGAGATAGTCGCTCTGCGGCGGCTTGCCACTGCTCATCTAGCTTGCGGTGGTATATGAGACTCACCAGCATGTCGCCACTAAGGGTGCTTAGAAACTCTATCTGGAATAGCTTATGGCGCAGGCGGGGCGTTACCGCAAGTGCCTCCCGAAGGCGCGGCATCAAACGCTGAATCGACTCGGCGGCAATAGGGAAGTGGGTGACTTTGATGGGCTGCTTTGGATCTCCAGGGTTGAACATCACATAGTCGAGTTCATCACCGTCGTGCCATACTCGAAACTCCGCCCGCAAGCGAAAACCTGTGGGCACCGAGGGATAGACCTTGGTTGGCGCAAGACCCAAGTCAGCGAAACCCGGTAGCAAGTTGCTCACTTTTTCCTCGAGCAACGCATCGTAGTGGATGGGTGTAGCGGGTTGCATGGTCATAGACAGTTCTTTGGTTTGGGCAGTCCGGCAATTCGACTGGCAACCCGCGCTGGGCTGCCAGGAAAGAGCGACATCAGGTAAATCGAATTACCTTTGTCTGGACCGAGCCTGCGTTTTACGTAATTGACCAATGCGCGATTGGCGGGCGACGCATCATAGTGCTCATAAAAGGCACGAAGTAACGACAGGATCTCCCAGTGTTT
>CBFHMA010000206.1:0-927 GCA_965656775.1 Luminiphilus sp. | reverse complement strand
ACCAATGCGCGATTGGCGGGCGACGCATCATAGTGCTCATAAAAGGCACGAAGTAACGACAGGATCTCCCAGTGTTTCTGTCCTAGCTCGATACCTTCTTCTACCGCAAATTGTTCGGCAATCTCAGGATTCCACGTCTGCCAATCTCGAAGAAAACCGTTGCTATCGCGCACAGGGCAGGGGCTACTCATGGGATGTAACAGTGGCCGGCTTGGAATGAAAAAGCCCCGTACGAGACGGGGCTTATGGCCAGTTGCGCTGGCTTAATGTCAGTCGTCACTTCCCGTAAACGCAGCAATAAGGTGAAGCAAGTTAATGAACAGATTGTAGATGTTTAGATACAAAGACACCGTTGCGCGGATGTAGTTAGTCTCGCCACCATTCACGATACGGCTGGTATCAAACAAGATCAGGCCTGACATAATAAGCACAATAGCGCTAGAGACTGTGAGTGACAGTGCAGGTATACCCAAGAATATGTTGGCAATACCGGCAACAATTGCCACGAGCAGGCCAACCATTAGGAACCCGCCTAGGTAAGAGAAGTCTTTGCGGGTGGTGAGGGCGTAGGCTGAAAGACCGAAGAAGACAATGGCCGTACCACCTAGTGCCTGCATCACCATGGTAGCGCCACCCGGTAACGCTAAGTAGAAGCTAAGTGTTGGTCCTAATGAGGCGCCCATAACCCCAGTGAAGGCGAAGATCGCGGGAAGCCCTTTTGCGGTATCGGCCATTTTGTTCACGACGAACAACAGACCAAAACCTACCAAGGCCAGAACCAAGCCCATCATTGGTGGTAAGTTGATAGCAATAGCAACACCGGCGGTTACGGTACTGAAAGCTAAGGTCATACCCAGCAACATGTAGGTATTCTTGAGGACCTTGTTAGTGCTAACCAAACTTGCACTGCCGAAATGGCTGCTGCCC
>CBFHMA010000205.1:0-2563 GCA_965656775.1 Luminiphilus sp. | reverse complement strand
CCGGCGCTGGAGTGCATGGCGGTACCGTGGTTGCACAGGGGCCAATGAAAGCGATTCTAGAAAGTGAGCAATCACTTACGGGTGCATATCTATCGGGTAAGCGACGCATAGAAGTGCCCGTCAAACGCCGGAGCCGCGACACGGCCAAACAGCTGGTTGTCACCGGGTGTTGTGGCAATAACTTGCAAGACGTGACCCTAGAATTGCCCATTGGTTTACTGACGTGCGTCACTGGGGTCTCCGGATCGGGCAAGTCCACGCTCATCAACGGTACGCTGTATCCACTGGCAGCTACCGCCCTTAATGGTGCAACCACACTCAAAGCCGCTACTCATCAAAAGGTGGCCGGGCTACAGCATTTCGATAAATGTATCGATATCGACCAGAGTCCTATTGGACGGACACCCCGTTCTAATCCGGCAACCTATACCGGCATATTTACCCCGATTCGAGAATTATTTGCCGGTACGCAAGAGGCACGCTCGCGGGGCTACAAACCCGGTCGCTTCAGTTTTAATGTCCGGGGCGGACGCTGTGAGGCCTGCCAAGGAGATGGTGTCACCAAAGTCGAAATGCATTTCCTACCGGACATTTACGTGCCTTGTGACGTCTGCAAGGGCAAACGCTACAACCGAGAAACCCTTGAAATCCGCTACAAGGGCAGCAATATTTCGGAAGTGCTCGACATGACGATCGAAGATGCACTGACCTTTTTTGAGGCGGTCCCAGCCATCAGTCGTAAGTTACAAACGCTGGTCGATGTAGGCTTGTCCTATGTTCGGCTTGGGCAAGCTGCCACAACACTGTCGGGGGGTGAGGCGCAGCGGGTGAAGCTATCAAGAGAGTTATCTAAGCGCGACACCGGCAACACTCTCTACATTCTCGATGAACCCACGACGGGCTTGCACTTTGAGGATATCCGACAACTGCTTGAGGTTCTGCATCGGCTGCGAGACGGTGGCAACACTGTGGTCATCATAGAACATAATCTCGATGTCATTAAAACCGCCGACTGGCTTATCGATCTTGGACCCGAGGGTGGTTCAGGGGGTGGTCAAATAATTGCCACTGGCACCCCAGAACAGGTAGCCGCCAACGCTAAATCCCATACGGGCCGATTCTTGGCACCACTCCTGAAACAGCCAGGTTCCGCCGACGAACTGGCGCAAACGGCTTGAGGCCAGACTAGACATAACCATAGACACCTAGCCTATAATGCGCGGCATGAGCTCGCCCCTTATTCAACGGTTACATAAAGCGCCCGCTAACCAGAACATTGCACTGGCGCTGGCAGGGCTCACGCTGGTCATGCAATTTATGGTGGCACTGCTGGTGGCACCGGTTGTGCAGGCCGTTGAAGGTGACGACGGAACTGTCACCGTCATACTGTGCAATTTGCAGGGCGAGCGTTACACCACCCTCGACATACCCGATTTGGCAAGCGACGGCGACGACTGGTGCCCGGCCCTTGTGCTTGGTCACATCACAGGCACTGCCACATTTGCCGATGTCGATGTCGCTACCACCTTTCCGGCCAGCAGCTCAGGCCATTTTCTCCACGATATCAGCGAGCCCATTCACCCGGCGCGTTTCCCTGACTTTATAGGTCGAGCACCACCCCTAAGCTGACATTGCATCCCTAACGGCGTCATCAATGGCGCCATCGATTCATTGTCTTTTTATTTATGGGGTTCATCATGACCTTTTCCATGACGCGGCTCACCTGCGCGGTGGCTGCTATTAGCTACAGTCACCTAAGTTTCGCCGATCACGATCATCAAGCTATCGAAACCGTTAATGTAATAGGTCAAGCCATACCCACGGCCGTCACCCGCAGCGACATGAACCAGTTTTCCCCCGGACGTGAGACAGGGGATAGTTTGAGGGATTTATTGGGTGTTTCCGGTTCACGCATGGGCGGCCATGGCATCGATCCCACTATCCGGGGACTCAGCCAAACACAGCTCAATGTGCTACTCGATGGTGCCTATGTCCACGGTGGCTGCCCCAACCGCATGGACCCACCCACCTCCTACGCGTCTGCAACCGGCTTTGAGGAAGTGACCGTCATCCGAGGGTCCCAAACTCTGGCCTATGGCGGTGGTGGTCCGGGGGGAACGGTTTTATTCTCTCGTGTAACCGAACCCTTCACTGACGACGGCGAGATTCGCGGCAAGCTGTCAGCGGCTTGGCGAGGTAATAGCAACACCCGCGATCTAAATGCGGATGTAGCCATGGGCAATCGACAGATGTATCTCCGAGCCCTCATCGGGCAATCGGATAGTGGCAACTATGAGGATGGAAACGGCGACCTTGTAAGGGCGTCCTACAGGGAGTACGCCGGAACCCTGTTGCTCGGCTATACGCCCAACTCGGATACCCGCATAGAGATGAGTTGGGACCGACAGGATACCCTTGATGCACTCTACCCAGGCGCGGGTATGGATAGCCCGGAAGCCATCAACACCACTGTTCGGTTTAAAGCAGAAACAAGCTGGAGGACCTTCGATAAGCTTCGCCTCGAACTCTATTCGTCCGATGTCGATCACGTCATGGACAGCTA
>CBFHMA010000204.1:0-2590 GCA_965656775.1 Luminiphilus sp. | reverse complement strand
CCTTCGGGCTGGCCAACCGAATCTCAGTTCTGCTGCTTGCAGCAGTAACCGGGATCGGCAGTAGCAACCCTTGGGGTTGCACCGCCGTGAAACCGTCGCACCGACGCCCCCGGGCATCATTGCGGCATCTTGCTTGAAACAACATGGGAGGTAAAACCATGAGTGAGCAGAGCGGTAGCCTAACAGGGCTGACCAGCAATGAAGCCAAGGAATTCCACAGTGCATACGTACAGGGATTCCTGGGTTTCACTGCCATTGCAGTGGTAGCTCATATCCTCGTCTGGATGTGGCGGCCCTGGTTCTAAGAATCTGAGGCAATCACTGTTAACCCCGTGATGAAACTCCATTAGGGAGCAACATCACTCAACAGCATGGAGAGACACTATGTACCGTATCTGGATGCTTTTTGATCCGAGACGAGTCTTGGTGGCTAATGCAGCGTTTTTGTTCGTTCTGGCGCTGTTTATCCACTTCGTTCTTCTCAGTTCCGCGAAGTACAACTGGATCGATGGTGCTCACAGCGCGCCCGCTGCGAGCCACATGGAAGCCCTGCCCGCCTCACGTCAGTGATGCGCTAGGTTTCCGGGCCCCCTACGGGGGCCCCGATTTTCACGACCCGGGTAGAGTTACTTCGATTCTACCGCTGTTATCAACGGGCTGATGATCAACGCTGAAGAGGTCCCCCCCGAAACCAGCAACCGATCGTACAGGTTCAGTCACGTTAGCGCAGTCCCCCCTGGGGTGGGTCATTTTTTAACAGGCAACCACATGACAATCACAAACCCAACCCCTACTCCTGTTTCCTTCAACGATGAACCACTGATTCTTGTAGACGCTCAGGACAAAGAAGTCGGGTACGCCAGCAAGATCGACGCCCACAAAGGGCGAGGCCAGTTGCACCGAGCATTTTCTCTGTTTCTTTTCGACGGCCCCGAGCGAGTGTTGCTGCAACAGCGCGCCGATCTGAAACCCCTGTGGCCCTCATTCTGGTCCAATAGCTGCTGTAGCCACCCGCGCCAGGGTGAAAGCTACCCTAAAGCTACCCACCGACGTCTGCTAGAAGAGCTGGGTGTCGAAAGCGAACTGTTCCACATTTACCAATTTGAATACCAAGCCAGTTTCGGCGATGTCGGCAGCGAGCATGAACTGTGCTCTGTGTATGTAGGCAACATGCAGCCCGGCGCGGTCGTTACCCCCCACCCCAACGAAGTGAAGGCTTGGCAGTGGTTTGACTGCAGCGCAGTCGATCAGTGGCTAGACGATGACCCCAACAACTTCACACCGTGGTTTAAGCTGGAGTGGCCACAACTGCGATCGACACACCGCGCCACCCTGAACCACCTGTTAAGCGAAGCACCTGTGCGTCACCATCAGAAGTAGTCGTAGTCAGGTTTAGTCCGCCTGACCCCAACGATACTGATTCCAACCCAAACTTAGGCGCAGCCCTTAAACCAGCGCTGATACAGCGAGGAGTCCTGCCAATACTGATTGAGTACGTAGCGTCCCGTCGTTGTCACTTTCAGAGTATCGCCGTCAGTTTCCAGCAAGCCATCGGTTGCCAATGCCGAGAAGATGCGGCTGTCCGCGGTGTCGGGTTCGTCGATACGTACCCGCAAACTTGCCCCCAAGCGCATAAACACGTCGCGCTCACTGGCTGCATCGTTCGATAACTCGACACCTGTCCGATCTGGGGCTTGCCCCACCATTAATCGGGCCATCCAATCATCAAAGACCGTCGTGTTTTGCGCCACAATACCGGGCAGCTCGGTCATGGCACCTAGCCCAAAACCCATGAGCCAGGGGCTACTGGATTTGCAATAACCCAGCCAGCCGCGAAAAAGTTCCCCATCGGTTTGGGCTTTCACCAGCTCGTCGCCGGGGCGCACAAATCCATTAATGCCAATCCACACATACCCTGCCGCCTGGAACGCATCGGCAATAGTCGCAAACATGGTCATTTTGTCGGCCAATGAAGGCATGCTATCGATGCCAATAAGCTGCTGGTGCGGAAAATCCTGTTCGCGCCGAGTAAAGGGATGACACAGTATGCGATCCGGCCCAATAGCCACCAATGCCTCAACCGCAGTGCGCAGTGAGGCGGCATCTTGATTGGGTAATCCGTATACCAAATCAACGTGCACCCGCTCAAAACCCACATCGCGGGCATTTACGACCACATCGGCAAGTAATTCGGACGCGCACGCTCGACCCAGATTGTAGTCTGTGGATGGGGTCAGCTCACGAAGCTCGAAGCGGATGTCGACGTAACCCAAGCCTCGAAGTAACTCCAACTGAGTCATCGTGCAACGACGCGGGTCGGCATCTATCGAAACACTGGCGTCTGTTGGCAAGGTAAAGTGCCGCTCTACGATATCAGTGACCCTGGCAAGCTGCGCATGACTCAAGGAGTTGGGCGTTCCGCCACCAATATGCAACTGAGATACCGGCCGGCCCGTACCAATGCGACGAGTCACCTGCTGCATTTCGGCGTTGAGCAAGGCCAAGTAGCTGTCAATGGTATCGGTGCCGTGGTTTGTCGTGGTGATGCGATCACAGGTGAGGCAGCGAGAGACGCAAAAGGGCAAGTGCA
>CBFHMA010000203.1:0-2606 GCA_965656775.1 Luminiphilus sp. | reverse complement strand
GGACTACGAAAAACAGTTAGAAGCACTTCAAACCCGATTGCTACACATACAACAAGCACTGTTCCACACCGGTGAGCGAGCGGTACTGGCCTTTGAGGGTACCGATGCCAGCGGCAAAGGCGGTGTCATTCGTCGAGCCACTGCCCTGTTAGACCCCCGGGGCTACCGCGTTCATGGGATTGGCGCGCCGACCCCAGAAGAGCAAGGTCGCCACTATTTGTGGCGCTTCTTCCGACATCTGCCACCACCCGGACGTATCGCCCTATTCGATCGCAGCTGGTACGGCCGTGTATTAGTGGAGCGCGTTGAAGGTTTAGCCAGCAACGATGCGTGGCAGCGTGCCTACAGAGAAGTAACGGAATTTGAACGCTGGCTCACAGACGACGGTGTGAAGCTCATCAAAATTTACTTGAGCATCGATCAAGAGGAACAAAACAAACGTTTTGCCGAAAGGCTCAGCAATCCCCATAAGTATTGGAAGCTCACTGAGGAGGACATCCGCAACCGTCGCCACTGGGATGAATACGTGGAAGCAACCAATGACATGTTCGCGCAAACCCACCGACCCAATGCCCCATGGCATGTATTCGATGGTCGTCACAAGTGGAGCACACGGATTGCGGTGCTCTCGTTGTTGACAGAGACACTTGCCCAGGGGCTTGAGGTTGAGCCGCCCGCCATCGACGCCGAATTACTCAATCAGGCGAGGGATGCGCTTGGCGTCAAGCTGACCACTAAGCTACCCATTTCTGACACCAAACCCTAATATTCAACGACCATGGCAATTAGCAGCTATCCTCTCAATGATTAACTCATGCAGGAGAACAACGCCTTGACCCCTTTTCGCACACAAGTTGCCGGTGCGGTCGGCAGCGTACTCGAATGGTATGACTTCGCCATATTTGGTTTTCTGGCACCTTTCATGGGGCCACTGTTTTTCCCCGATGAGGACCCGATTGTGGCCCTCATTCAAACCTACGGGGTATTTGCCATCGGCTATCTCATGAGGCCGCTTGGTGGTGTGTTGTTTGGCTACATTGCCGACCGACTTGGGCGCACCAAAGCACTGCAGTGGTCTATTGCCATGATCGCAATTCCGACGGTGATGGTCGGCTTACTTCCCACCTACGAGACGCTGGGCGTTTCCGCTGCGGTGCTTCTTATTGCCCTGCGCATGATTCAAGGGATCTCGGTGGGCGGCGAGTTAGTCACCTCTATCACTTACTTAGTCGAATCAGCCCCGGTTAACCGGCGCGGTCTGTACGGCAGCTGGGCGTTGTTTGGCGCCATTGGTGGCATTCTCTTGGGCTCGGCTGTCGTAGCGCTTATTGAGGGGCTTATCGATAGCCAAGCCATGGCCGATTATGGCTGGCGTATTCCCTTTTTGCTGGGTGCGGTTATCTTTATTTTTGGTCGCTGGCTGCGCTCAAGTTTACAGGCAGACAGCGCCGTTGTTGCCGCAGACGAGCAAGCGCCCCTGACAAAAGTCCTCACCCAACATTTGGGCGAGGTCTTGCACCTTATGGCCAGTATGCTGCTATACGCCGCGGGCTTCTATGTTCTGTTTGTCTGGATGCCAACCTACCAGTCAAAAATCATTCCCAACCCCATCGATCACGCGATGGAAGTCAACACTATGGGCATGGTGGCGCTGGTATTACTCGTACCCGTTGCCGGCTTGCTCGGGGATAAAATCGGTTTCAAACGGGTCGTCTTACTCGGTATTGCGCTTACAGGTATTGTTGCCTACCCCCTGTTTTTCTGGATCGATACCGGTAGCTATGTAGGCGCTTTAGTGAGCAGCTTCATTTTTGCCCTGGCCATTAGCTGGGTACAGGGGCCAATGCCCGCGCTGTTGGTGCAGGTTTTCCCCAGTGATATCCGAAATACAGGGGTAGGCATCGCCTACAACGTTGCCGTTGGCGTGTTCGGGGGCACTGCACCCATGGTCTGCACGTGGCTCATTGATCAAACCGGCAATATAGCGGCGCCCGCCTACTACCTACTGCTGCTTGCCATCATCAGTTTTGCGGCACTTATCACCCTGCGGGTCAAACAGCATGACTGATGACGGTAGCTTGCTCATTAAGGTGCTGGCTGCGGTACTGATCTTTCTATTTGGCATAGGGGGTGCCGCCGCCTCCCGCTCCTTGCGTAGTCGCTCCGCCAGCCACTGGCTATCGGTGGGCAACTGCTTTGCCGGCGGTATTTTTATTGGCGCAGGCCTCATTCACACGCTGGCTGATTCTGCTGGTTTATTCACAGAGCTGTATCCCAACTTAGATTTTCCTATTTGGGCAGGGCTAGCGGGTCTCGCCATCGTACTTCTCATGTGGATCGATAAAAGTGCTAGTCGAGGAACCAACAGTAGCGTGGGTGGGGCCACGTTGTTTTTGGTGCTGTCCATTCACTCACTACTGGCAGGCATGGCACTTGGGGTTGAGGCACATCCTGCACAGGCTGCCGCCATTCTCGTTGCCATAGTGGCTCACAAGGGCAGCGCTGCTTTTGCCCTCGGCCTGCGCAGTACAGACGCCCATTATTGGCGCCGTATGATCACATTCGCATTAATGACACCCATTGGAGTGGTATTAGGCACAGCAATC
>CBFHMA010000202.1:1918-2650 GCA_965656775.1 Luminiphilus sp. | reverse complement strand
TCCTTTTTACACCTGAGTAAAGTATCCGTCTCCGTGGGACAAGAAGTTGCGGTCGGTGATGTCATTGGTGCCGTCGGTGCAACGGGTCGGGCAACCGGGCCACACCTTGATTGGCGCATGAGCTGGTTCGACCAGCGTGTTGACCCCCAATTACTGGTCCCCTCAATGCCACCGAGCGATAAATCGCCCTGACCGAATACCCCCTTAACTCGTATACTGTGACGATCTTAAACCTGGCTCTGGAGATATCATTGTGCTGGACCCTAAGTTGCTCGACATCCTCGTATGCCCCGTATCCAAAGCGCCATTGGAATATGACGCCGATGCCCAAGAGCTCGTATGTCGCGCTAGCGGGCTTGCCTATCCTATTCGAGACGATATACCGGTGATGCTGGAAAGTGAGGCACGTCTTCTGACCGCTGACGAGAAGTTACGGTGAGACGATAAGTTACCTTCAATAGCAACGAGTAAGAGAGCAGTACGATGGATGATACGATTTTCGGCAAGATCACTCGGGGGGAGGTGCCCGTTACGTTCCTCTACGAGGATGACGTATGTGTGGCCATTAACGACATTAATCCCCAGGCACCCACCCATATCCTGGTGGTTCCCCGTAAGCCAATTCCACGCTTAGTCGACGCAACCTCAGACGACCAAGGGTTGCTGGGCCATCTATTGCTGGTGGCTCGCGAGTTGGCTGAGGCACGGGGCGTTGGCGACGGTTTTCGTATC
>CBFHMA010000202.1:0-1909 GCA_965656775.1 Luminiphilus sp. | reverse complement strand
CAAGGGTTGCTGGGCCATCTATTGCTGGTGGCTCGCGAGTTGGCTGAGGCACGGGGCGTTGGCGACGGTTTTCGTATTGTTATTAATAATGGCGAGGGCGGTGGCCAAACGGTGTTTCATTTGCACGTGCATTTGCTTGCGGGTGTCTCTATGGCAGAGGCCGGATTGGCACCCGACCTAAACTAGCCGTCAATGCGTAGTAAAAACGCCGCCAACATCCACTAACACCTAATTGCATGCCGCTGGCAGTGACGACCTTTGTATCGTTTCGCTGACTGTTTAAAAGAGACTTCACACAATGAAAACCGCCGAGATTCGCGAAGCGTTCCTAACCTATTTCGAGCAGCAACATCACATGCGGGTGAGTTCTAGTTCGCTCGTGCCCCACGATGACCCGACCCTATTGTTCACCAACGCGGGGATGAATCAGTTCAAGGAAACGTTCCTAGGGCTAGACCCGCGTCCATACTCTCGGGCGTGTACTTCTCAAAAGTGTGTGCGCGCGGGAGGTAAACACAATGATCTTGAAAACGTGGGCTATACCGCACGTCACCACACGTTCTTCGAGATGTTGGGTAATTTCAGTTTTGGTGATTATTTCAAGCGTGACGCTATCCGTTTTGGCTGGCAGTTCCTTACGGACGTACTCAAGCTGCCTGCGGAAAAGCTATGGGTGACGGTGCACATTTCAGACGATGAAGCAGCGGCTATTTGGATTGATGAAATCGGTGTAGACCCCGCTCGTTTATCGCGCCTTGATGAGGATAATTTCTGGCAGATGGGCGATACCGGCCCCTGTGGACCCAGTTCTGAAATTTTCTATGATCACGGAGAAGATGTACCGGGGGGGCCCCCAGGTAGCCCAGACGATGATCTCGATCGTTACATCGAGATTTGGAATTTGGTGTTCATGCAGTACAACCGCGATGCTGAGGGGACTTTGCATCCACTGCCAGCACCTTCCGTGGACACGGGTATGGGGCTCGAGCGTATCGCTGCGGTGCTGCAAGGCGTGCACTCGAACTACGAGATCGACCTGTTCCAAACACTCATTGCCGCCACAGCCAACGCTCTGGGTGTGGCCGACCTTGAGGAGAAATCCCTCCGAGTTATTGCTGATCACTTGCGGTCTTGCTCGTTTTTAATTGCCGATGGTGTGGTACCGAGTAACGAGGGGCGCGGCTATGTGTTGCGCCGTATTATTCGTCGGGCGGTGCGCCACGGTAACAAGCTAGGCGCTACAGCCCCCTTTTTTGGAGACTTGGTGCCGGTGTTGGTAAGGGAAATGGGCGACGCCTATCCCGACCTTGTGGCACAAGAACAGGCCATCAAAACCGTCCTTGCCACCGAGGAGGAGCAATTTGCACGCACGCTCGATAAAGGCATGGGCATCCTCAACGAAGCCCTATCGACCCTTGATGCCAGTGAAATACCCGGCGATCTCATTTTCCGTCTCTATGACACCTACGGTTTCCCCGTCGATTTAACCAACGATATTGCGCGGGAGCGAGGCATGACGCTGGATCTCGCGGGCTATGATGAGGCGATGGAGCAGCAGCGCAAGCGTTCCCAAGAGAGTGGCAGCTTCAAAGTCGATTACAGCAATACGGTCGCCCTTGAGGGGGAAACCTTGTTCCTAGGCTATGAGCACAATGTGGCGGAGACCGTTGTGGTTGCACTGCTGCGCGATGGTGAGTCAGTTGATGCCCTGGATATGGGTGAGCATGGGGTTGTGGTACTCGACCAAACCCCTTTTTACGGCGAGAGCGGTGGCCAGGTGGGTGATTGCGGTGTCTTAACAGCCGATGGCATAACCCTCGAGGTGAGAGATACCACCAAAGCCCAGGGGCATCATTTACACCACTGTGTCGTTACCCAAGGCCGCATAACCCTTGGGCAGTCGTTGACC
>CBFHMA010000201.1:0-2696 GCA_965656775.1 Luminiphilus sp. | reverse complement strand
CTTGTGTCAGTTTAATCGTACAAATCAAACTGTCAACTAAACATTACTCTCAGATCGACATGCGGTGATGACACGAACCAAGCAGGGCATGGCAGAACGTTGCTCGGTGACGCTGCAAAAGCCCGCCTCTTGAAGAAATAGGGTGATTTCGGCCGCGGTTCGGGGGCGTCCTGAGCCCATGGCCCACAAATAAAGCCCGAAATAGGCGTCGCCGATGGCTTCTGCGCCGGGTGTTTGGGCCATGGGTTCGGCGATAACTAAGGTGCCATCCTGATCTAAGGCGTCGTGAACCCGTTTTAGTAGTGCCCGCACTCGATCATCGTCATGATCGTGAAGAATGCGTATTAGGGAGATGACGGTGGCGTTGGTCGGCAGTGGGTCGGTGAACATGTCGCCGTGAATAAATTGGAGTCGCGTGTTTTGCGTATTCCCGGTGTCGGGGGCATCGATATCAATGAGCCTGCTTGTGTTAGTGCCGGTATCGGTATCCGTGGTGCACGAGACAGAGCCCGCGGCCTCAGTCGACGAGGGGATTAAGTCGAAGACAGTAGCGGTTAAGGCGCGGTTGCGCGCCAATAGCGCTTGGGCGAAGGCGCCCTCACCACCGGCAACATCCAGCCAATGGCCGCTTTTGGGCAGGGTCAGGGCGTTAAGAATGGTATCGGCGATGAGTTGCTGCGATACCGACATCAACTGGCTGTAGGCTTGAGTATCGCCCTCGTTTTGTTGCCGCGCATAAGGCCAGTAGGCCGACAAATGGGTGGGCCCCCGGCCTTGTAACAGTGCTACTGGATCCATGAGGTCGCGATACAAGTGTTGGTGATGTTCAACCATAGCGGCAATGCCGGGGTTGGCTTCCATGGCGGCACCAAGCTCGCCTAAACCCCAACGGCCGTCCTCGTAATACTCGACTAAGCGTAAAGAGCGTGCTGCCAGTAGTAGCCGCTCAAGACCTGCGCTAGGTAACTGGCACAGACTCGATAAGGTCGAGAGTGCAATGGGGCCTTGGCGAAGATGGTGGAATAGCCTTAGTGACACGCAAGCCGACAGGGTTTGTGAATACACAAAGCCCGCGGTGATGTTGTGCAGTTCGGTAGCCCGGCGCCGGGCAATGGCGGCACCAAAGGGAACTTGCACAATACGGCGGTGAAATTCTGGGCTTAGCAGCAGCGCGTTGCGCCATCGATGCAGTCGTTGCAGCAGCTGAGTCTTCCATTGACGCCAGCCCGAACTGTATTGGGGTAGGCGCGACTGCAGAATGGGGGCATCCATATTCAGGCGGCCGGGCAATGAATGCCCTCGGGGAAAAATCGCTCCGATTGCTTTTGCACCATTTTGATGAGCGCGTTGCGACCCTCGCAGGGGGGTATAGAGTCGATGCCTTTGCTGATGCAGTCCTCCAGCCGCGCCACCGCACCCGCTAAGCCTAGCTCGCGCACGGCGCTAGGTCGGTTGAGGGCTACATCAATACCCGTTTGTTTGCCCAGGGATTCGTTTTGTGCGGTGGCGTCGTGGATGTCATCGGCCACTTGGTAGGCCTCGCCAATGGCACTGCCCAGGGCCTGCCACTGAGTCGGGTCCATACCAGCCGCCGCCGCACCAGCGGTGGTGGAGGCCACGAACAAAGCGCCGGTTTTGGCTCGATGGTAGAGCGAGACATCGACATGTTGCTCGCATTCCCACGCTTGACCCGCACAGATCCCGGCTGGGGCGCCGACCCCTTTAGCCACCAGTCGTGACACGGTACCAACTCGACGGGGATTGGCACTGGTTTCAGTGGCTCGGGCTAAACATTCAAAAGCCGCCACGATTAGTGCATCCCCCGAGAGCACCGCAAGGCGCTCACCGAATGCAGCGTGGACGGTAGGTTTGCCCCGACGCAGGGTGGCGTCATCGAAGCAGGGCAGATCATCGTGAACCAGTGATGCGCAGTGCAGCAGTTCAATGGCGCAGGCGGCTGCCAGTGTTAAGCGCAGGTCGTCGCCGCCGTTGGCGAGTGACACCGCCAGGCAGAGCCTGGGCCGCACTCGGGCTCCCCCTGGGAAGACCGCGTACTGCAATGCGTCGGCCAGTTTTGGCGGACATTGGGGTCCGATGGCGTCGCTAATGGCACCTTGTAAGGCGTGCTCGCAATCCAGAAGTTGATGATTCATGGTGCTGGCCTTCGCAATCGGGTTATTCTTGGTTATGTAATTTATAGTAGACATATAAAATGTTCAATAAACATTACACTAAAGGTTTGGTGCTGTGACCCACGCTGAGAGTCCGCTGAATGCCATAGCCGAACAGCAGCTGCGCTTCGATGCGTCGGTAGCGACGAATGGCTACCGCTGGTGGTATTTCGACGCCTTCACCCCTGACGGCAAGGCGGGGCTCACTATTATTGGTTTTGTCGGTAGTGTGTTTTCCCCGTACTACGCTAGGGCTCGACGTAAAGGCCCGACTGACCCCGAGCACTTTGTTAGCTTGAACGTGATCTTTTATGGCCCCGACCGTAAGCGTTGGGCGCTAACCGAGCGGGGCCGTCCCGAACTTGTGCGCAGCGCCGACCGTTTCCAGGTGGGCCCCAGTGCCATTACCCGCGAGCCCGATGGCTTTCGCATTACGATTGATGAGCGCTGCGTGCCATGGCCCAGTGCCGTGAAAGGTCACGTAACGGTGCGCCCGCGCTATCACAACCAGCAGTGTTTTGCCCT
>CBFHMA010000200.1:1990-2700 GCA_965656775.1 Luminiphilus sp. | reverse complement strand
GTGTGGTCATGGCACAGGCCTTTGGCGTACCCAGCTTTCCTGTCGATACCCATATTCACAGACTGGCCCAGCGCTGGGGACTGACCCGTGGCCGTCATGTTGTTGAGACCGAGCGCGACCTAAAAAAGGCATTTCCCAAAGAGCGCTGGAACGATCTTCACCTGCAAATTATCTTTTACGGACGCGAATACTGCACCGCCCGAGGGTGTGACGGCAGAGTCTGCGATATTTGCCGAACCTGTTACCCCCAGCGCAAGCATCCCAAGCGTGTCAACAAACCCTAGTCAATCGGGGAAAACCGTTTGGGCACCAACACTATCGATCTGTAGAATAACCTCCAGCATTTGCAGATCCGACGGGCACCCTGCGACCGCCATCGGCATCTGCTAATCTTGCCAGTTCCCCCAAGGAGTAACTATGAAACCGCTGATTTACGGCATACCCACCTGCGACTCTATCCGTAAAGCGCGTAAATGGTTCGATGCAAATAACATTGAGTACAGCTTTAGCGATGTGCGCCAGCAGTGCCCTAGTCGGGAACAGATAGCGAGCTGGATCGAGGCCGTTGGACCCAAGGCGCTCATTAATAAACGCAGTACAACGTGGAAGAACATGAATGATGCGGCACGCCACGAAGTTGAGCAGGGCGATACCCTAGCTGTGCTGCTTGCCAACCCAACCCTCATCAAGCGTCCAGTACTTGAATACCA
>CBFHMA010000200.1:0-1980 GCA_965656775.1 Luminiphilus sp. | reverse complement strand
GAAGTTGAGCAGGGCGATACCCTAGCTGTGCTGCTTGCCAACCCAACCCTCATCAAGCGTCCAGTACTTGAATACCAAGGCGAGATCGCCGTGGGCTTCAGTGCAGACGATTACGCACAACGATTTAATACCCACGGGTGAACAGGAGATTAGCAATGACCGCAGTACACGGCTTCGGACTAGGGGTAGCTACCAAAAACAAAGCTGGCGAATTTCTCGAGGTGTTCTACCCCAAGCCGCTGCACAACATTAGTGGCGACCTCGCTGCGGTTGTTAAAGACGTGCACGGGGAGCTCGATGCAGCGAATCTCAACGAACTTGCCAGCGCGTTCGCCCGTGTTGGCGCCGATGACTTAGCGACTATCGCGCATCAGCTACAAAACAGTAGCCGTCCAGTGGTGGCCTCTACCTTAGTGGAAGATACCGCCCCTCAATCGGTGGCCGACGCGTATCTTAAACTGCACATGCTCTCGCACCGGTTAGTGCATCCCCACGGCACGCAACTTGAAGGCTTATTTGGCCTCTTACCGAACGTGGCGTGGACGGACCAAGGGGCTGTCTGCCTCAGTGAACTAGCCGATCGTCAGTTAGACGCTCGCCTACGCGGCACGGTCTTGGAAGTATCCAGTGTCGATAAATTTCCGAAAATGACTAATTACGTGGTACCTGCGGGGGTACGAATTGCCCACACAGCGCGAGTGCGACTGGGTGCCTATCTGGGTGAAGGAACGACCGTTATGCACGAGGGCTTTATCAATTTTAACGCCGGTACTGAAGGCCCCGGCATGGTTGAGGGCCGTATTTCCGCCGGGGTTTGGGTGGGTGCTGGCTCCGACTTAGGGGGTGGCTGCTCAACCATGGGTACCCTGTCGGGTGGCGGTAATATCGTGATCTCAGTCGGCAAAGAGTGCCTTATTGGCGCGAATGCAGGACTGGGCATTCCGTTGGGGGATCGCTGTACCATCGAAGCGGGGCTGTTCATTACCGCTGGTACCAAAGTTACCGTCCTTGATGGTGCGCGCAAGCCGGTAGAAACCGTGTCGGCGCGGAACCTGGCGGGCAAATCTGATTTGCTGTTCCGCCGAAATAGCACCTCAGGTGCGGTGGAATGCCTCTCAAATCGCAGTGCTATCGAGCTGAATGAGTCCTTGCATGCCAACAACTGAGTATGGCAAAGCAGCAATAGCGCTGACCAAAGCGCTCATCGAGCGACCATCAGTCACACCCAAGGATGCTGGCTGCCAGCAGATGATGGCAGAGCGGCTGACGGCAATCGGCTTTCATTGTGAGCATCTGCGCTTTGGTGAAGTCGATAATTTGTGGGCTGTTATAGGCGACAGCGGCCCAACCCTGGTTTTTGCTGGTCATACCGATGTGGTGCCCACGGGTCCCCTTGAACAATGGCAGTCAGATCCATTTTGTGCCACCGAGCGGGATGGACTGCTGTTTGGTCGCGGTGCCGCTGATATGAAAGCCAGCTTGGCGGCTATGCTGGTGGCGACCGAAGCGTTCATTCACCAATACGGCACACCCGCTGGGCGCATTGGTTTCCTCATTACCGCCGATGAGGAAGGACCAGCAAAAGACGGTACCGTGCGTGTCGTCGAGACCTTGCAACAGCGGGGAGAGCACATCGATTGGTGTGTCGTCGGGGAACCTTCGAGCAGTGATGTGCTGGGCGATACCATCAAAAATGGCCGGCGAGGGTCCCTGGGGGCTACTGTAACCGTGCGTGGACGGCAGGGGCACATTGCATATCCTCATCTGGCAGATAATCCCATCCACCGTGCGTTCGCCGCCTTTGATGAGTTGTCTAAGGTTCACTGGGATGAGGGCAATGATTTTTTTGCACCCACTTCTTTGCAGTTTTCAAATATCAACGCCGGCACTGGCGCCACCAATGTGATTCCAGGTCATTTACAGGCGCAGTTCAACATTCGGTTCTGCACCGAGACAACTGACATTGAGTTACGACAGCGC
>CBFHMA010000199.1:0-2739 GCA_965656775.1 Luminiphilus sp. | reverse complement strand
CTTCCAGGGCGGCGGTGTAGTCACCATCGAGGATCAATCGCTTGAATTTGGCCGATCCCGTTACGTTGCAGCGCTCCCCGACATTGACAAAGTTTTTGCCTGCGAAGTTGAAGGGCTCGAGCCCGCTGAGACTGGTGTCCTTGAGGGGTGCGGGTAACTGTCGTGGTGGCTTGTCGGACACCGCATCGGCAATGGCACGGATGTGATCAGGTGTCGTACCGCAGCAGCCCCCAGCCAGATTGAGGAAACCGCGCTCGGCGAATTCGGCAAAATCACTTTGCATATCGGCGGGCTGTTCATCGTATTCACCAAAGGCATTGGGAAGCCCCGCATTCAAGTGAGCACTGAAGTAGCAAGTGGATACCGAGGCCAATTCCTCGAGAAAAGGTTGTACTTCTTTGAAGCGACGACCACAGTTGCTACCCACGATCAATGGCTTGGCATGGGCCAATGCAGTCCAAAACGCAGCGCCGGTCTGGCCAGATAAAATACGTCCGCTGGTATCGGGAAACGTTACCGATAACATGACGGGGAGTTCTATGTCGCGCGCATCGAAGGCGGCTCGAATGGCGAACACGGCGGCTTTGGCATTGAGCGCATCGAAGATCGTCTCGACCATTAATAGATCAACACCGCCGTCAATCAGCGCATCGGCCGCCGCTCGGTAGTTGGCGACAAGGCCATCGAAATCAATATTACGTGCGCCTGGGTCATTCACATCAGGCGAGATCGACGCGGTGCGCGGAGTGGGGCCCAGCACACCCGCGACATAGCGCGGTCGCTGTGGATCCGCCAGGCTCACCTCATCTGCCGCCGCTCGAGCGATGCAGGCGCCGGCGTAATTGATGTCGTAAACAGCCTGTTCTAAACCGTAATCGCTTTGGGCAACTGCAGTACCGTTGAAGGTGTTTGTTTCAATAATATCGGCGCCGGCGTCTAGGTAAGCCCTGTGGATAGCAGCGATGACATCGGGGCGAGTGAGATTGAGTAAATCGTTATTGCCCTTGAGCTCGGAAGGATGATCGGCAAAGGATTCCCCCCGATAGTCAGCTTCTTGCAGCTGATAGTCTTGAATCATGGTACCCATAGCGCCGTCAATCACCACAATACGCTGCTCGAGGGCGGCGAGTAAGTGGGCTATTCGTGGGTTGGTGTAAGACGGAAATGTGGACATGACGTGGGCTTCCTCGCGTGGGCGGGCAATATATCAAAATATTTTGATGGATTGCTAGTGCTCGGTGCGCAATGAGGACTATCACAGCTATAGAAGACGTATTTTCGGGTTTTAACCTAGTACAGAACTCAGGTATTATCGCGGGCGACGGCGATTGAAGAGCGCGCGGAGAATCTGCTGCTCGCGTCCATCAGTTGGGATACCCCGAAAATGGCACACCCACAAAACGGAGAGTAGGGCAAATGATTACTATTACCGAATCGGCGCAAACCTATCTTGCGGAGCTACTATCTAAGCAAGCAGATGCGTTGGGGGTGCGGGTCTTTATTAATCAGCCCGGCACACCACGGGCAGAGACATGCATTGCCTATTGCCGAGAGGGTGATATCAAAGAGGGGGATGTGGCGCACGATTACGGCAATCTAAAGGCGTGGTTCGAGGGTCGCAGCTTACCCTTTCTTGATGACGCTCTGGTGGATTACGCGAGTGATCGTATGGGTGGGCAACTAACGATCAAAGCACCCAATGCCAAGATGCCCCGGGTGGACGACGATAGCCCCATCGAGGACCGAATCAACTACATCCTGTACAACGAGGTCAACCCATCGTTGGCATCCCATGGCGGTGAGGTATCGTTGATCGAAGTCACTGATGACCAGTTTGCTATTCTCCGCTTTGGGGGCGGTTGTCAGGGCTGTAGTGCTGTCGATGTCACCTTGAAAGACGGTGTTGAGAAAACCCTGCTCGAGCAAATTCCTCAGCTTGCTGGGGTGAGAGACATGACAGATCACAGCGATCGAAGCCAAGCCTATTACTGAATCGCGCGCTTTACTGGCAGCGTTTCGGTAATACCTCGCGCAGCTTGTCTGCCATTGATAGCAGGAGCTGCTCGGTACTTTCCCATCCAATACATCCGTCGGTCACTGAAACACCGTAGGCGAGTTCGTTGAGCGATGCAGGAATGCTCTGATTGCCCGGGTTGATGTTGCTCTCGAGCATCAAGCCGATGATGGATCGGTTGCCCTCAACAATTTGATTGGCCACGTTGTCGGCAACGAGTGGTTGCAACTCGGGTTTTTTCTCGGAGTTGGCATGGCTGCAGTCGACCATGATGTTCCGTGGCAGAGCTGCTTTCTCTAGGGCCTGTTCACACAGGGCAACATGCACGCTGTCGTAATTGGGTCCATTGGAACCACCGCGCAATACCACGTGTCCGTAACGATTGCCTCGGGTTTCAAAGACTGACACTTTGCCGTCACTGTTGATCCCCAGAAAACGGTGTGGATTACAGACCGATTTCATGGCATTCACCGCCACATCGAGGCCGCCGTCAGTACCGTTTTTAAAACCCACCGCAGAGGACAATCCGCTAGCCATTTCTCGGTGGGTCTGACTTTCGGTGGTGCGCGCACCTATCGCCGACCAGCTAATCAGGTCCTGCAGATACTGGGGTGTAATCGGATCGAGTGCTTCTGTGGCTGTTGGCAGCCCCAATGCTAGGATGTCGCGCAACAAAGTCCTACCAATGGTGAGCCCCGCTTCAATATCGAAAGAATCATCGAGGT
>CBFHMA010000198.1:0-2749 GCA_965656775.1 Luminiphilus sp. | reverse complement strand
CGCGATCGGATCCATCGCCTGCAGGAGCCGGCGCTACCCAGTAAGCTCAACCCCGATGGTAGCCGGGGGCGATCATGGGAAGCGCGATCACATGAGCCGTGATCCAAGTACCCCGGACATCAATCTTCACCTCAGTACCCGGCTCGGTAACACTCGCATCAACAAACGCCATAGCGACCGGCGCTCCCACACTGGGACCGAAGCCCCCAGAACTAATGTTGCCAATAAAGACACCGTCGACAGTGTGCACTGCCTGCCCCTCTCGCACGGGTCGCTTACCTACCACTTTTAGGCCGACCCGCTTCTTTTCAGTACCGTTGCTCAATTCATAGGCAATTTGATCGGCGCCCGGATAACCGCCGGCGCGGTCGCCACCCGGACGACGAGCGCTGGCTATAGCCCAACGCAAGCCAGCGCTCACGGGTGAAATACTGTCAGTCAGCTCATGGCCGTATAAACACAAACCTGCCTCGAGACGCAGCGAATCCCTGGCGCCTAACCCAATGGCCGCTACCTGAGACTGCTCGAGGAGTAAACGCGCCAGCGACTCTGCATCATCGTTGGCCACCGATAGCTCAAAACCATCTTCGCCGGTGTAACCAGAACAGGAAACCCAGCAACGAATACCGTTGATGTCGAACTCGCCTGCCCGCATGAACGAGAGCGCGTTAACGTCAGTCACCAAATCTGACAGTACTGTTCTAGCCGCAGGGCCCTGCAGAGCCAATAACGCCTGCTGCCCCAACACCTCGACGGTGGCGGTTGTGCACGCCGCCTGAATAAGCGCCAAATCACTGTGTTTACAGGCCGCATTCAAGACCAACATAAACCGATGATCATCCAACCGAGTGACGATGAGATCGTCACACACACCGCCGGCAGTATTAGTCAGCAGTGAATAGGTAGCGCGCAGCGGTGGCAATGCCACCAAATCTGCCGGCATGATGGTCTCTAATTCTTGAGCGGCATTCGACCCCGACACAATAACTTGTCCCATGTGGGACACATCAAACAGGCCCGCTGCGGTACGTGTATGTAAATGCTCCTGAATAATGCCGCCGGGGTACTGCACGGGCATTGAATAACCCGCAAAGGGCACCATACGCGCCCCTAACTCTCGATGAAGAGGTTCAAGGGCTGTTAAGTGCAAGTTGATGTCGTCAGTCATAGGGTTAGGGCTCCTGGATGTCGCGCTGGGTCAGTGGACGCCGCGCATTGTTCATTGCCACTGGCCCCACCGCAAGGCTCTGGGTAAAGTTCGCATTTTCCAATAGGGGTAAAGCCATGGCCTACGAACACACCATTAGTCTTATAGGCTTTCCGGGCAGCGGCAAAAGTACCGTGGGCGTGCTGCTAGCTAAGCGCCTGGGAACTGATTTCGTCGACACTGATCTGCTCATTCAAGCGCAAGAACAAGCCACTCTGGCCCAGATCATAGCGCGTTCGAGTCACCTGCACTTACGCGCCATTGAACAGCAAGTTCTGCTCGATATGCCCATAGCACACAGTGTCATTTCTACCGGCGGCTCAGTTGTTTATAGCGAATCGATTATGCAACGCCTCGCCGCACACTCCACCATTGTGTACTTGAAAGCCGACTTGGCAACGGTGGAGTATCGTATTTCTCTGGCACCCGACAGGGGAATCGCATCGTCAAAAGAGCATACCTTGGGCGATATTTATGCCGAGCGTATTCCCTTGTACGAACGCTGGGCTAATTTAACGGTTGCAGTCGACAGCGAGGCACCCGAGGTTATCGTCGGTCACATTGAAGAGCAGCTTGCTGCGAACACATAGCGGGTATTAAACGCCACCGTGAACACGTGCCAAGTGAATTGAACGCGTTCAACTCGCTTAGCAGGCGATAGTCCAACAAAACAAGCTGCCGCAAGCCCCCAATCCACGCCCTTTTCCCTGCTTACCAAGGGAATTGGCACAGCCTTTGCTATTTCATTCATGGGGGCCCGCCTCAACCGACAGGATGTCGGTCTGGACAGGGATAACAAAGACGTCGCCGGCCAAGGATGGCAACTGCAGGCGGGCCCCCATATTTTATGTAGTTATTGACATCGCCTTTTTGAGACCAAAAAAATCGTTGCCTGAAACGTGCAGTTGATGCCAACTCTGAAGCGTGCGAAGGCCCAGCGTCAAACGGGTGCGCCATTCGGTGCAACCGATGCGTTATTGCTCTAACTGGGGGGTGGTTTATGGGTGAACGTAGTGAAACACAAACCAAAGGCGATGATGCCTACGACGACGGCTACGATCCTGTGCTGTCTGATCTCATGGATGAGGGCTTTGAAGAGCCCGTTGAACTCCTGCCCCTAGCAGGCCAACAGGTATCACTGGCGACCAAGCGTCGTAAAGCGGAGCGGCGGTTAGAAGCACTGCGCTTACGTGAAGAGCTAGGGGACTACGACTTCGATTTCGACGACGACTTCTAGTCACACCGAGAGTCAGTTTACTTTCATTGCGGCAAGGTCGCCGTCTGATTTTGTCTGACCAACCCGTGGCCTGTTCAAAACAGTGCATCATCTCTGGACCACTGATGCCCCTTTAATGCTCGCGAGTGACTAACTGCGTCCGGCTTAATGCTGGTTGTCGAGCTCCCGCTGCCACTCAAACACATTCATTTCAATAAAGACAAAAGCAAACAACCAAAGCGCCGCATCCCAAAAGTCGAGGAAATCCCCCTCGAAACCCCAATAAACCGCCGCCAAGGCCAATGTCGCGTACACCAATACTTTTG
>CBFHMA010000197.1:0-2750 GCA_965656775.1 Luminiphilus sp. | reverse complement strand
CTTCGTCCAGGTTGGGCATGAACTCCTTGCCCAGTCCTGGAAACGTGCGATCGACAGCCTGCCAAGCCGCTGTTTGGCGCAAAGCCTCAGGAGCGAAGCGGAGCGCATTATCGAAGCCCGTCCAGGAGATTACCCCAAGCAACGTGACCAACACAGGTACACTCAGAAAAAGCGCTTTGCGTTCGAGGCAGAACGCGAGCAACCGAGGGTACACACGCTGATAGGCGATGAACGCAAGCAACAAGCCGCCGACGAGCAGGAACACGAAGACGATGTTGATAAGACTATGGCGACCGGGGCCTAAGGGCATCCAGGCCTCAGCCAACAGAATGGCAACCAGTCCTGCGACCAGAAGACTGGCTAACGCCGGCGTGTTTGCTCCCAACCAGGGCGGTAGACGCTTAGTCAACAGCTGCACCATTGCGAAGCCCGCCAGGAGTAACCCTGCAAGGGGGCTCCACAGCACAGCAATTGCCAATCCCGCTATGACCAGACCGACATGGAAAACATGCTTCAGACGCGCTGAATCGATCCGCGATGAAAACAGTATCTGTGCTGCTGGCGGGATGATGGCGAGTGCCACAATCACCGCAGCAATGAGCGAAAAGGTTTTGGTGGAGGCAAGGGGCGTGAACAGCTTGCCCTCTGCTCCAGTCATGGTGAAGACGGGCAGAAAACTGACGACGGTAGTGGCTACGGAGGTCAGCACCGCGCCAGCTACCTCGCGCGTCGCCCGGAATACGATCTCAAGCGCCGGCTCCTCTCCGTCACTCTCATCCATGTGCCGCAAGATGTTCTCGCAGATAATCACGCCCATATCAACCATGGTGCCGATCGCGATCGCGATTCCCGACAGCGCGACGATGTTGGCGGACACACCAAAGAGCTTCATCGCGATGAATGTCATGAGCACAGCGATGGGCAGCAACGCGCTGATCAAGATCGAACTGCGCAAATGCAGCACCATGACGAGAATGACGATGATCGTGATGAAGATCTGTTGCGCTAGTGCATCGTTGAGCGTTCCCAAGGTTTCATAGATCAACCCGGTGCGATCATAGAAAGGGACGACAGAAACTTGGGATAGGGTGACGCCTTCCGGCCACAATTCTTGTGGGTTGGCACGCAGCCACGCCGTCCAGGCGTCATGATCAAGCTCACTCCCGGCAAAGGCATTGATGCCTTGTTGAGCGGCAAATGCGCTCAGTTCATCGCGGGAGGTCTCTCGATAATTGACGATCGCCTTGGCGGGTAAACCTGGCGAAATTTCAGCGATCTTGTCTTTTGTATTTTGGATGGCTTCCAAGGGATTGAAGCCATAGCGCACAACGACGACACCGCCCACGGCTTCCGCGCCACCCTTGTCGAGCGCGCCTCGCCTCAATGCCGGACCTTTGCTCACATTGGCGACATCGCGCATTCGAATGGGTACGTTATCGCGCACGCCAACCGCGATAGATTTGACGTCTTCGATATCCTCAATAAAACCAAGGCCGCGTATGACGTATTCCGCACCATTCACTTCAATTGTTCGCGCGCCGACATCGAGGTTGGAGGCTCGCGTTGCCTTGAAGACATCGTTCAGCGTAATGCCGTGCGCGCGCATCGCATCGGGATCCACATCAATCTGATACTCCTGAACGTAGCCTCCGATGGAGCCGACCTCGCTGATCCCTTCGGCAGCGAGCAGTGCATAGCGCACGTACCAGTCCTGAATCGATCGCAGCTCTTCCAGACCCCATCCGCCAGTCGGATTGCCATCAGGATCAAGCCCTTCCAGGGTGTACCAATAGACTTGTCCAAGGGCCGTGGCGTCAGGTCCCAGGGCCGGCTGCACATCCGCCGGCACCGTGCCTTGAGGTAGCGAATTGAGTTTTTCGAGCACACGGCTACGCGACCAGTAAAATTCCACATCTTCCTGGAAAATGATGTAGATCGTGGAGAATCCGAAGAAGGAGTAGCTGCGAACGGTTTTGACGCCAGGAACACCCAGCAGTGCAACCGTCAGCGGATACGTGATCTGATCTTCGACGTCCTGCGGCGATCGCCCCATCCATTCGGTGAATACGATTTGCTGGTTCTCACCAATGTCCGGGATTGCATCGACCGGTACGGGGCTACGCGGCAGGTTGCCGACATCCCAGGAGAAGGGAGCAACGGATATGCCCCAACCAATAATGCCGATAAACAGCAGGCCAACGATCAGCTTCTTTTCAAGGCAAAAACGAAGCAGCCGATCAATAATAGAGTAGGAATCGCTCATCATGATCACCGGCTACCGTGGTCATGGCCGCCGCCACTTCCACCGCCCTCGGGGTTCATCATGCTGGGCTTAGCCTGGATCTGCAGCGCGCTATCGATCTTGAAGTTGCCGGAGACAACGACCAGATCGCCTTCCGATAGCCCGCTTTCGACGACGTAGCTATCCCCGGCCCTAGGTCCTAGAACAACCTCACGACCGACGTAGGTGGGGCGGTCCGCTTCGGGTTGTTCGACATAAACGACAGCGCGCGTGCCGGTCAGCAAGGCGGCCGTCGCCGGTATCACCAAAGGCGCGCCTCCATGGCTCTTGCCTGCGCTTGCATAGCCCAGAGATTCCGCCGGCACCAGATCCATACCGCAGATATCACACTGCCCCGGTTCATCCTTGATGATCTCTGGGTGCATCGGTGACACCCATTTTCCTATCAGGCTTTCATCGAAGATCCGCCCATGGCTTGCGAACTGCGCGAAGACTTCAGCGCGAACGA
>CBFHMA010000196.1:0-2765 GCA_965656775.1 Luminiphilus sp. | reverse complement strand
TTACCTATTTGGCTTCACCCTGAACATTCACTCAGACGCTATTTTGCGTAACTTGCGATCACCGAATCCGGCTCCCGATGAACCCCGGTACAAAATCCCCTACGGTGGTGGTTTCCGTTGGCTCACCTGCCCCCAATACTTTGGGGAAATATTGTCATTCTTGGGTTTCGCCATCATGACCTGGAATTTGGGTGCCGTATTTGTACTGGCCATGACGGCGGGCAATCTCATTCCCCGTGCCCTGTACACCCATCGCTGGTTCCACAAGAACTTTGATGATTACCCAAAAGAGCGAAAGGCGGTTATCCCCGGGCTGCTATAGTGCGCTGGCGAGGGTTTCAAATCGGGGCATACCATTACGTTCAACTCATCGGTCATCCAGAATGTGCCCACAAGTTCCCTTGTGGTCGCCCTGGCATTGCTGGGATTCCTAGCTGAAGCGGTAGCACTAGAGAAGCCCGACCCAACGCAACGCTGGCAACACGCTGTTTTGCCGTTATCAGTACCGGTGGAGCGTCGGCAGCATCAGCAGCGTCGTGCACTGATAGAAGACTGCAGCGCAACCGTCATTGCTACTCGTCCCGTGCGTCTGCTGTCGGCTTGGCACTGCTTTGATGGCTACAACGACCTTACGAAACCGCCTCTGGTAACGACACCCGCAGGCACCATGGCGCTGCGCTTAATTGCCAGTGGCGGCTCAATGCTCGCTGACTGGGCGCTACTTGAAGCAGCCAGCCCCACCGTCGACGCCAGTTTGTCAAAGCTTCCAGGCCTTGCTGTGGCGCCGCTGCAGGATATGCCCAACGCCGCGGTAATGATGGCCGGCTTCAGTCATGTTAGCGGCGACCAACACCGGCAACTTCGGGCTGATATGCGCTGCAAAGCCAATACCTTAGGTAACCATTGGGTACGCAGTGACTGTCTTGCTTACAAAGGCGCCTCAGGTGGGCCCGTCATGCAGAAAATCAACAACGATTGGCGTGTTGTGGGTGTGGTTTCAGCCAGAGACGACTCGGGCACGCGGTTATTTACGCTCGTGCCTCGACGACTGCTGAATCGTTAAAGCCCTCCACAAACCAAACGACAAACGCCGTAACATTCTCGATCGCTCGCCGTCGATGGCGGCTGTACATGCTGTTCACACAGACGCGGGGGTTACCGGATCCCCAAGAGTGGCTCCCACATGACGCTCACCGCGCTGCTTGGCCAACTCCACTTGTTTTTGACGTTCGGCGAAACGCGCATGCTGCTCTGGGGTTTGTTGATCGTGGCACCGTGGGCAAGAAACCCCTTTCTCATACAGTGGTGACTGCTGGTCTTGCACAGTAATGGGATGTCGGCAGGCAAAGCACTGCTCGTATTGTCCCTTGATCAACTGGTGATTCACGGCAACCCTGTTGTCGAATACAAAGCACTCGCCCTGCCACCGGCTCTCACTTGCCGGTACCTCTTCAAGGTATTTGAGCACCCCGCCTCGAAGGTGATAAACCGTTTCAAAACCCTCTTGGATCATAAATGACGACGCTTTTTCACAGCGAATACCGCCGGTGCAGAACATGGCAACCTTTGGGGTTTTCTTGGGATCAAGATGGGTACGTACCCACTGGGGAAACTCTCTGAAGGTGACCGTCTTCGGATCGACGGCGCCCGCAAATGTACCGATTTCAACTTCATAGTCGTTGCGGGTATCGATGAGAATGACCTCGGGGTCATCGACCACGCGGTTCCAATCAGCCGGTGCCACGTAAGTGCCTACGGCTTTGTTGGGGTCTATACCGGGCACGCCCATGGTAACGATTTCGCGCTTCAGTTTTACTTTCATACGCAAAAAGGGCATGTCGTCGTGATAGGACTCTTTCCAATCGATCGCCGCTAAACGCGGGTCAGACTGCAAATACACAATGAGGGCATCAATTGCTTCGCGACTACCAGCGACCGTGCCATTGATGCCCTCTTCAGCCAGCAGTAGCGTTCCCATCACCCCATGAGCCCGCGCCATATCGAGTAATGGTTCTCGTAACGCCCGAAAATCATCCAGTGTGACGAAGCGATACATCGCTGCCACAACAACGGGTTTGTCAGAGTCTGCTGCGGCTTGCTTGGTCATCGGTGATCTCTATCAGGAACGCGTGAAGCTTGATGGGTTGACATTCGACGTGGCGGATTTACTACCCTTTACTACCGCCTAAACAATTGGGGGAAACGGGTGCTGCACCACGCTCAAGCCACTCGTCGGGTGTGTAGGTGTGCAACGCCAGCGCGTGAATACCTTGGGTCATTAAGTCGCTAACCGCGCCGTAAACCGCCTGATGCCGGGCCACTTGGCGCATACCCACAAACTGATTGCTCACCAGGGTCACTTTAAAATGCGATTCAGATCCCGGGGGCACGTTGTGCATGGCACTTTCATTGACCACATCGAGCAACGTTGGCGTGAAACGCTCTTGCAGGCGATCGTTCAGGGTTGTTGTTACTGTCATCACTAGTACCAGGCAATAAACGGCCATTATAACGTCAATTAGATACCGCTTTTAAGTGCCGTCGATGCCGTGGCCCGCTATGCCCATATCCGGTAACATTGAACCTTTAATTGCGATCTGTGGCTATGGAACCCTTGTTCGACATCTATCTCACCGGACAGTGCACTGCGGATGCAGCGCGGCCGACTGTGGTAGACGGCTTAGCCCGCCTATTTAAACTGGAATTGAGCGCTGCCGAAGGTTTATTGGACGGTCAGTCAAGGCGTGTAAAGCGCGACTGCGACA
>CBFHMA010000195.1:0-2765 GCA_965656775.1 Luminiphilus sp. | reverse complement strand
ATGTCACAAAACACACAGCTGCCCATTACGCCAAATCCTATCTTCCGAGTTCCAGATTAGTGGATACCGTCCACATCAGACCCCTTTTTGCCTCCCAACACTCCGAATGCCGTGAACTGGGTTGGCTACAGGCACCCTAACTATCTGATCACATCCGTACCACACTGTCTGTAATAACAGGTCGCATCACGCGTCAGGTGATCATTGCATCAAGTGGTGGTGCCGTCAGTGCTGTGCAGAGAATTGAGACACGTTTGTTAGCAACATGAGACATGCCCCCCATGAGGGCCAGTCTGAGTATCGTTGACCCAGTCCACCAATCCCCCAACCATCACTGAACAAAAACACCATGCCTATTCAGCCATGGCTCATCCAACACCCAAACAACACGCGTCACGTCAGCGTGATTCAGCACTAGCGTCATGGCCCTTGCCTGCACCCGTGCAAGTTCTTTTTGCGCAGCTTCCATTTCTGGGGAGACAGCCGTTTTCCCCTTCAGTTCCGGGTAAAGAATGCGCAGGCCCTGAATGGCAGACAGCTCGGCAGAGCGTGGCGTGTGCATTCGAGCCACGCCATTTTCCAGCTTCAAAACGTCAAACTGATAGGGATAGCTGCCTACGAGAGCATCATCTTCGAGCAGCGCATTGAGGTCTCTCACCCGACTATCTAACGACAGTAGCCACGCAATGAGAGCAATACCTGCAATCAAGCCAAGGCCTATCAAATACCTTCGAGTAAAACTATCCAACTGCACAGCGCCTCCGCCACACTCAGCACACCTGCCATCGCTCCCTAGACTACCGTGCTCGCCCAGACACCGCCACGATTTGGCCAAGTGGCCATTTTCCCATGCGCTTTGAAAACATTTGCCCCCAATGAAATCAGGTCCCATGCTGCACGCCCACGATAAAATCGTAAGAGCTCAATCTCATGCAAATCATTGCTAGGCATAACCCGCTCATAGCCACAATTTATGTCGCATTTTATGTGGCATTGCTGGCGCTATCGGGCGGCTGTGACAGCCACTCACCATCCACAGATGCCGCTCCCGAATCAGGCGCAGGCGCCAACGATCAACCCGAGGATGCCAATTCCCCTGAGGAAACCCCTGCGCTTTATCGGCAGCTTATGGTGGATACGCTTATCGACGCTGATTATTGGCAAGAGGAACCTGCCATTCTTGCTGCAGGGCTGGGCTTTCTCGATCTTAATGGCGTGCCTGAACTGGCAGATCCAGGATTGAGTCTCTCGGAGATTGAAACCCAAGTGCGGGCCGTCGGTGGCGGGTGGCACGAGATAACCAGTACAACGCCAGCCGATAGCATTGCCTTGCGCGCGCGTACATCTGCCGGATCGCTCATTGGTATCACCGAGACATTTGGCTATCCCTCGAGGTTTGGCGATGGCCTACCCATCGAGTTTTCCCATCCTGTACTCGCCTCCACAGTCCAGCGCGAAGATATAGTGGTTGGCCTGAATACGGGTGAGCTGGTCACGCCCACCAATATCTCTGTGATGCCCAATATGGAATACAACGAGCGCAGTACATTGGTCATCAACGGCGACTTTGGTAATCGACTCAATCCCACAGATGCCGAGGCGGTTTACCCCGTGCACTTCGAGGTAGTCGACGAACTGCTATTGGTGACACCGGCGGGCACATTCAACGCTCAAGGTTTAGCCTTTGGTGATGGTGCCGAGCCGCTAACAGCTTACACACCGGGGAAAGGTCCCAGGCTGTGTGCCGCTAAATTGACACAAGCCGATGCGGGCTTAGCAGGTGAAGGTGGGCCTGCGCCCTTCCAAAGCGATAGCTTCCCCAACGACCTGCGATCCCTCTACGGGGAGGCCGCCGACTACCGCTTACGTATCATGACAACAGGCGGCTTCTCGGTCGATGGCGTACGTTCCATCTACCCTACGGAGTTTGCACAACACTTCCGTGTGGGTGTGGCCCCCACTGCTGTGGCGAGAGATGATACCGATGCCCTCATTTGGTTGACAGAGGTCGGCAAGACCTACGACATCCCAGGCTATGGGCAGCTCACGGTCCTTGGACTTGCAGATCTCGGCGTGGCACAGAGCAGTTATGATGACAGCTACATCGAGGATCACGATAACCAAATTGACATTGTAATTGCCGGCGATCGGGCCGCTGCAGAGCGCATCGCTTCGGTGCATATCCCCGCTACCGCACCGTATTTACCCCTGTACAATCCTGGCGGTCCGGGCACCACACCCGATCCCAAGACGCGCTATTCCGAGCCCAGCCCCGAATGGTTTCAGCCGGTCACTGTGGCGCTCGATAATCCTATGCAGGTGTCCTACACACCCGAGTAACGCCGCGAGAAGCTGGGGGTTGTTTGTTGCTCAAACGAGTCAATTTCGCGCAAACCATCCTCAGCCGTACCCATAGTGTCCGTAATATCGTCATCAATCTGACTGCGGCGTATATTCCTGAAGGCTCCTGCTAAGCGGCTATCCATAGAGCTATGATCACCCGCCAGCATTGCCCTCTCCTGCCTGACAAACCAAAGCCTACCGGTCATTTTTCGAGCGCTGCGTCGATACATGAATCATGACAAGAATCCGGGGGCTGCCTTTTCGATCGAGGACAATGGATGGAGAGCTGACATAACCTCGATACGACCGCTACCTATTGCGCGCGAGCTACCACCAGGGTGGAGACACCCTACCGATGGGAAAATCTCACACGCGTTTCCAGACCCAGTACGCCAATGCTTGCGGGAGATACGCGCAGATCG
>CBFHMA010000194.1:0-2750 GCA_965656775.1 Luminiphilus sp. | reverse complement strand
GGACGTTTCGGTTTCAAGTCCTGATCACGCCACTACGATTGACCCGTTCGTGGCACAGAGTATCGAAGTGCTCAAAGGTCCGAGCACGCTGCTCTACGGAACAGGTGCTGTTGGCGGTGTGGTTGATGTTCATACCGGCCGTATTCCTCATTCCGTGCCCGAGGCCCTCGATGGCGGCATCGAAGTTCGAGGTACCGACAATGCAAATCAGCGCGTTGGGGCCTTTCGATTGGATGGAAGTTTGTCTGACAACCTTGTGTTTCATGTCGATGGGTTCTACCGGGATGCCGATGAATACGACATTCCGGGTTTTGCTGAATCTAGTCGTTATCGTGCGGCCGAAGAGAGCGAGGAGCACGGTGAAGAGCATCACGAAGAGCATCACGAAGAGCATGAAGAAGGGCATGAAGAAGGGCATGAAGAGGAAGAAGAGGCGTTCGGTGTGCTACCGGGCAGTCAATTAGAAACCCAAGGGGGTGCGTTCGGACTTTCTTACATCGGTGACAATGGATTTTTTGGTGTCGCCGTTTCTACCTATGAAGCTGTCTACGGGTTGCCCGGCCATAGCCATCATCATCACGAAGAAGAACACGAGGGCGAAGAACATGGGGCGGATGAAGGTGATGAGATGCCGCCCGTTCTCGATCTCGAACAGACTCGTTTTGATGTCGAAGGTGGCTTAGAGCGTCCATTCTCAGGTGTGCACAGTCTCAACGTGCGCTTTGGCTACGTGGATTATCAGCATGTTGAGCTCGAGGAGGGCGAAGTGGCCACCCTGTTCTCCAATGAATCTTGGGAAGGGCGTGTTGAGCTATCCCACGATGAATTAATGGGGATCAACGGCACCCTTGGCGTACAGCTGTCAGATCGCGAGTATGCCGTCACCGGTGAAGAAGCCTACGTTACGCCGACCGACACCAGCACAACGGGTATCTTCTGGATCGGCGAGCGACAGCTAGGTTCAGTAGGTCTTGAGCTTGGTGCCCGCTACGAACACGTTGAACATGACAACCAAATTGGCCGTTCTCGGGATTTTGACTTGGGCGCAGCCTCCTTGGGTTTGATCGTCCCGATCGGTGATGCCTGGGTAATCAGCGGCACGGCGGATGTCGCCAGTCGCGCCCCGGTGGCTGAAGAACTTTATTCCTTTGGACCGCACCTTGCTACCCAGAGCTTTGAGATTGGATCCGCCGAGTTAAACGAGGAGACATCAACCAATCTCACCGCAACACTTCGCTATGAAAGCGATCGGTTGACGTTTTCCATCGGTGCGTTCGTCAATGAATTTTCCGATTATATTTACCAGGCCAATACCGGCGAGGAACGAGGATGAGCTGCCGGTTTATGTCTGGACACAAGGTGATGCGCGATTTGAAGGACTTGAGGCAGAGGCATCGTGGGAGGCTGTCCGTTGGCAGGGTGGTTCACTGCAGTTTAATGCGGGTTATGACACCGTTACCGGTGAGCTGGACTCGGGCAGTAACAGGCACTTACCCCGTATCCCCCCATCCCGTTGGATGGTAGGCACCGTGCTTACTATGGGTGACGTGGTGGCTGAGGTCAGTTGGCGAGAAGTGGCTGACCAAAACGATGTCGCCGACGAAGAGCTGGCGACCGACGGTTTCTCCGATCTGCGGGCGAGTCTCTCTTACGCTGCCGACGTCGGTGATCATCGCTTAGAAGTCTTTATCAATGGGCGCAATCTCACGGACGACGAGCAACGGCTTCACACGTCGTTTATCGGCCAACTTGCGCCACAGCCTGGTCGTACCCTAGAGGCGGGTGTGCGTTACCACCTGTAATCCATGTGCTGAACGTCGAGGCTTATTGGGCCTCGGCTCTACGCTGAGGCGCTCAATTCTAGAGCGCCTGCAGTTTAGGCTTCTCCCTGTGGGGCTATCAGCTCGCTAGTACCCGTTTCGCCTCTTCACCAGGCATTTCTCTGGCTAGGCGTGGCACGAGATACCCCGGTAATCGGTCTCGTAATGCGTTGACTAGTTGCTGACCCTTTGACGCGCTGACCTCAAAATGTGCCGTGCCAGCTACTCGATCGGGCAGGTGCAGGTAGTAGGGAAGTACCCCGGCAACATTAAATAGGGTCTCTTGTAATACCGCTAAGGTTTCAATGTCGTCGTTCACACCTTGTAACAGCACTGACTGGTTCAGGAGTGGAATACCCACCTGGCGCAGTCGGTTAAGTGCATTGGCGAGATGCCCGTCAACTTCATTAGGATGATTGCAATGAATCACCATAATGGGCCGCAGACGTGATTTACTCAGTATAGAAAGCAGTTCATCCGTAATGCGTTCCGGAATGACTACCGGTAATCGGGAATGAAGCCGCACCCGTTGTAGCTGCGGTATCGCCGCTAGCTGATGCAAGAGTTGCTCTAGGGCGCTGTCCTGTAACACCAGGGGGTCGCCGCCGCTGAGGATGACTTCCGATAGGCTGGTGTCCGCACGAATGTAATCAATGGCGCTCGTTAATGCATCGCCGCTTAAGCGATTGTCTGCATAGGGAAAGTGCCGTCGAAAACAGTAACGGCAGTTAATAGCGCAGGCTGATGTCGGTAACAGCAGAACTCGCCCCTGGTATTTATGAATGAGGCCGGGCACTGGATTAGCTGCTGCTTCCTCTAAGGGGTCGGTGTGCCAGCCGGGTACCGGTAATGTTTCGTCAGGACTGGCGAGTACTTGCCGCAGCAGCGGGTCATTGCTATCGCCAAAGCGCATTCGCTGAAGAAAGGGCA
>CBFHMA010000193.1:0-2773 GCA_965656775.1 Luminiphilus sp. | reverse complement strand
CTTTTCTTACCGCGATCCGCGGCTCGAGGGCACCCTGAACGACTTCGATGGTGCTGTCCGCTGGCTGCTCAATCATCAACACGAGCAGCTAGCGCTTGAAGAGGCAATCTTGGGCATCATCGGTAGCATCGATAAACCCGGATCCCCGGCTGGAGAGGCGAAAAAACATTTTCATGAGTTGCTTTTCGATCGCACAGCAGAGCATCGCGGTGCATTTCGACAAGGGGTCATCAACACCTCACTCGACGATTTGCGACGTGTGGCGGAGAACTATTTGCTAAATCCCGACAGCAGCATCGCCGTTATTACCAGTGTCGAGCAGGCGCGACAAGAGGAAGCGTATCTCGATAGTCTTCAGTTGGCCCGTCGCGATCTACTCTAGGGTAGCCGGCGGCTGCCACTAAGGCAGTGCCTCATCAGGAGTAACGGTAGCCACAATCAGAGCACTGAGTTCATCACCCGTGCTCCGGTTGTGCGTCATAAGGCTTTCGATGTCTACCCAGTGATTGCCTATCGCAGGGTCAAATACCTGAGCGACCTGCCCCTGAAGCTGCCACAAGACCACAAAGTGCGCTAGCGGCCTGCTAGCAAGACGGATAATGGCCGGCGTTGGCAGCGACCGTAGTGCGTCAACCGGCACCCTAATACCCGTGGCACTCACGCCCACCCGAAGACTCAAACGCTGTAAATCGGCCAAGCTCAAACCGGTGGCGGGGATATCTATCGATGCATGCCGATAGTCCTGTTGTGCCCATTGCCACAGATCGTGTTCGTCTAGCGATACGTGCCCAAGGGACTGCAATACAGCCGCCAACGCAGCTGCACCACAACTGTTGATACGCGACTGTAATGGGTAGTGGGGAAGCTGGGCCCAGCTCAGTTCGCTGAGCACAAGTAGGCTGATCGACAGCAGCACTAACAGAACACGGGACCTGAACAAGGATGTCATGCACCGGCGTTGACCCAAGCTCACGAGCGCTACCCCATCGGCTCCTGTTACTTGCCCCACAAACCGGTTCGGTAAGCTGTTACTGCTACCAATACGCCACTGCCGCCAAAAAAGATGGTGGCCAATGCTGCCAATGGGATTGGCTTGAGCAGCAGAACGACGCCCCCCATGAACAATGACCAGACGGCCATGGCCAGCAGATATTGTCCCAACCACCGACGCGCTACCTCACGCTCCTGCTGGTCATTGGCTAATTTGCGTTTTAACTGCTGAATCGCATTCATGACATTGCTCCTCGGGGGCAGTGCTAGTGAACTTTAAGGTAGGTTTGTATTAAAGCTAGGACCCTGTGGGGCATAGTACGGTAGGTAAATGCCCCAATAAACACCCATCAATGCCAAGTCAAAAGACGCTATGCCCAGCGCCAAGGCCAGAGGCGCGAAACCGCCACGCTGACTTTCCATTGTGATGGCATCTAGGTGTTCAATAGTGGGCATGTGCGGTTCACTGGCCGGTGGCGTACTAACGCTTGTCGCATTGGCAGTCAGCGTGGTGACCGTGATAAGTCCCGCAACAATTACAGCATGTATATTCATTTTCATAAGCAATCCCTGTCTGTTGTGTGCCCTTCCATGGGCAATAATGGGTTTGTAACTGGCGTCAGCAACATAGCTGACCCAACTAGGCTAGTGAGCCTCCAGCTAAGACACCAGTACAAACACAGGCAGAATCTGGCGGCGACACAACAGAGACAAGCTCTGACCGACAATGACGGACTTTGACCGCCCTGTTCAGGGCGTTAAGGGAAACGCCACCGTCAATAGACTGAGGACAACCGCCGAGTAGACCAACGATACCGGCGCCCCCATACGTAGATAGTCAAGTCGCCGATAGCCACCCAGGTTTTGCACCATCAAGTTAGTGGTGTAGCCGAAAGGCGTGACAAAGGAGGCACTAGCACCAAAAGCCACCGCCATCACAAATGCCATGGGGTCGGCTCCAGTACTCAGCGCTAGCGAATAGGCTAGAGGAAATACCATGGCGGCAGCGGCGTTGTTGGTCATGAGTTCAGTGAGTACGAGGGTGAGCAAATACACAGCAACGAGCGCCCATAGTGGCGAGATACCCGCAAGTAACGGCGCCGCTGTTGTGATAAAGCCCTCGATGAGACCACTGTCATTGAGCGCTTGGGACACCACCAAAGCGGAGCTGATGATGAGCCACATCTCAAAGGGGAACCGGCGTCGTAAATCACCCCCCGATACCACACCCAATGCCAGCATACCGGCCAATAAAAAAGCGAGTCCTTTAATGAGCGGCAGCAAGCCGACTGCAGCGCTGATGACCACGGCAATCAACGTGCCTGAAACGAATAGACTCGGAAATAGAGGCAAACTAGCGCTATCGATGCTGTCATCGACCACCAAAAAATTCTTTCGGAGGTTGCCACGGTATTGGAAATCGGGGCCCACCGCTAACATCAGCGAATCACCGGGTCTCAGTACAATACTTCCCAACTTGCCACTAAGACGCTCGCCATCACGCTTGAGGCCCACCACAGCGGCGTCGAACCTAGCACGGAAACTGGTCTGTTTAATCGTCTGTCCCGAGACAGCGGCATTAGGCATGATGACCACTTCGGTCATGTTGGTGCTCAACAACCCCTCTTCTACCGCAAACAGTTTCAAACCGTGGAAACGGTCGAGGGTGCCCACACGAGTGATATCACCTGAGAAAATCAGGCGATCCCCGGCTTCGAGACGTTGGGTTGGCGCCACGGGCGACAGCAACTCGCTACCACGCACCACTTCAACCAGGAACAAG
>CBFHMA010000192.1:0-2810 GCA_965656775.1 Luminiphilus sp. | reverse complement strand
TGACGCCATTGCAATGCCGATAGCATCGGCCACGCACAGCTTTAGGTAGTCCCAAACCGCTGAAGGCACCTGCTCAGGGGACAGCTGCATCCCGGCAACAGCAATGGCTTGAGAGAGGGAAGTCGAAGAGGACGTTCCGGACATGTTAACTCCTTATATGTCCGGACATTTTAAGGCGTCAGCCCATAAAAACCAATGCTTTAATGGGGCGCTAACTGAGGGCCTCGGCTAGGGCAAGAATACGCTGAGACTTGTAAACGATAGGGTAGTCAATGAAATAACCATCGAGCTGTATCGATGCCGACCCGGCCGCTTCTGCCGCCTCAAAAGCCGCTACTACGGCCTGGGCGTGGGCGATTTCGTCGGTACCGGGGGTAAACAAGGTGTTAGTCAGCGGCACTTGACTCGGATGAATACAAAGCTTGCCACCGAAACCGAACTGTCGACCGCGCAACGCCGAGGTCTGAAAACGCTGATCGTCGTTTATTTGTAACACCACGGTATCGATGGCCGGTGCCAGCTCCCCTAACCGCGAAGCATGTGACAAGCGCGCCCGAGCGTATTGCAGCACCTCTTCATCGGCGTTCCAGGTGTAATTCAGATCGAGGGTGTAGTCGCCACCACCGAAGGCGAAACGCCGGACCCGTGATCCAGCGGTAGCCAGTTGGTTCGCATGCTCAATACCTTTAGCGGTTTCGATGATAGGCAGCAAATCAAGTGTGCCCACCGCAAGACCTGCTGCAGATTCGGCCTCAGAAAGCCAAGCGTCTACCTGTAACAGGGCATCGACGTCTTCCACCTTGGGAATGACAACACCATTCAGCCACGGCCCCACGGTGGCGCGGATATCATCGGCACACCACCGGGTATCGACACTATTCACACGCACGTAATGACGGCATCGCTGCTGGTCTGCACGATAAGAAAAGGCCCGCACGATCTGTTCTCGGGTGGCTTCTTTCTCGGCGACCGCTACAGCATCTTCGAGGTCCAGAATGACGGCGTCGGCCCCGACCTCAAATACTTTTTCAACGCGACGAGGGTGATTCCCCGGGGTAAACAAAAAACTTCGGCAAACATCAAAGGGATACACCATAACCACTACTTACTCCAAGACCAGTGTTCAGCAGCCTGCCAGCCGCGATTAAACTCTAATGAGTAACTGAAATTTTCGGCCGGGTGTTCCGACACTGATATTTCAAAAACTCTGCCAGCATTACCTACGTAGCGCCGACATAAGCAAAGTGATGGCGTGCCGTCAGGGGTATTCAATGCTCTTGCCCGGTGTCCAGATAACACGCTGGCATAAATTTCGACGTTTATCTTTTCGACCTCTTCCCCAAAGGTGGTTGCAATCAAATCATAAACAGGGCGGCTACTGGCGCCCAACGCCCGGGCTATGCCGGCATACTGCGGCAACACATAGATATCGCTCCAACAGACCGGAGTACCATTTTCAAAGGTTCGCAAACCAGAAATAAGCGCCCACTCTGAACCTGATTTGCTTTTTAAACGCTTCGCCAATGCCTGATCGAGGGACACCGAGCTCTCGGCAATGACCCTAAAAGAGCTATCGGTTGGGTAGCTCAACAGCTCACTGGGTGAGCGAACCATTTGCACAAATGCAGGCCTTGCGACCGGAGAAATAACCAGCGTGCCCCGACCTCGCTCACGTCTGACGATGCCCATGTCTTCCAGTACACGTAACGCCTCTCGCACAGTGTGGCGACTGCTACTGTAGCGATCGATCAAGTCGAGTTCACCTGGCAACAAGGTACCCACGGGGAAACGCCCATCACGAATAGCTTCCAGCAAGTCATCCGCAATACGTCGATACATGGGTCGCGTAGCACCTTTAACGGCGTCAGCGGGTTGCTCGTCTTCCGGTTGCATCCTTTTCATTATTCACCCAAACTCAATTGTCCGAACATTTTATCATCAATCGCCAGAGGCGGCTGCGATTACTTCACTGCCCCCCGCTTGGGAACCTAACAGGAGTCGACACATGGAGCCGAACCTTATTTTAGATCGCTACCAGCACATGCCGGGACGCTACTACGACGACTTTGTCGTGGGCGACATCTACCACCATCAGCCGGGTCGCACGGTGACACAACAAGACAACGCTTGGTTCACCCTCCTTACCATGAACACGCATCCACTGCATTTCGATGAAGAATATGCTGCCACCACCGAATTCGGTAAACCACTGGTAGCGAGCCCCCTTACTGTTGCCATTATTGTGGGGATGAGCGTCTCCGATGTCAGCGCGAAAGCGATAGCTAACTTGGGTTGGAAAGAGATCCGACTTACCCACCCGGTATTTCCCGGAGACACCCTCTACGCCGATACCGAAGTGCTCGGCAAACGGGAATCAAAATCGCGGTCTAACGCCGGTGTTGTCAGTGTTAAAACCCGCGGACTCAATCAGCACAATACCGAAGTCTGCGTTTTCGAGCGCCAAATTCTGGTACCGAAACGCGATAGCTAAATCCCGTTCGTTACTCTCAACACCCTTGCCACTACGGAGCCTATATGACAAGCGACAATGCACTCGAGCAGCAAGTTCTGGCGACTATCGATAAATGGGTCGAAAAAGAATTGAGGCCCATCGCACGAGAATACGACCAATCGGACACCTACCCCACCGAGCTCGTGGAACAAATGAAAGAGCTGGGGTTGTTCGGCGCCACTATCAGCGAGGAGTATGGGGGCCTTGGCCTCAGTGCGACTACCTACGCCAAAGTTGTGTCAAGAATTTGTGAAGTATGGATGGCGCCCTCAGGAATTTTTAATTCCCACCTGATTAT
>CBFHMA010000191.1:0-2819 GCA_965656775.1 Luminiphilus sp. | reverse complement strand
AGGTCCTAGCCGGCGCAAAAGTCCGCTCCGTTTATTTAGGCGACAATTTCCAGCTGTAGTAGAAGCCATGCAAGCTGCGAGCCAATTGATTGCGATCAGCCTATCAGGGCGGCTAAACTGCAGCTTCAAGCTAGACAGCTCTCGAACATGTGGCAGGTGGAATGAAGCAAAGTTTGCAGTTGAAAATGGGGCAAGCCCTAACGCTGACCCCCCAGCTACAGCAGGCCATTAAGCTTCTACAACTGAGCACCATCGATTTACAGCAGGCCATTGAGGAGACTCTGGAATCCAACCCCCTGCTAGAGCGCGAAACCGATCAGATAGAAGCCGACAGCGGCGACCAAGAGAATGTCGATTTCAGCAGCATCGGCGATAGCGAAGATGGCACCACCGAGCTACCCGTCGATACCCGCTGGGAAGATCTCATGCCTTCATCTGCGCCAACGCCAACACTCGGCGGCGAAAGTTTGGAGGATCTGCCCTTCGGAGAGCGAGACGCCAACCCCGAATCGCTCCAAAGTCAGCTCCTGTGGCAACTCAACCTCACTCGATTTTCTGATACCGACAGGGAAATTGCCCTAGCCTTTATTGACAGTATCGATAGCAATGGGCGCCTGACCCAAACCCCTGAGGAAATCCTAGACTCATTAACTATTGAAGATGTAGAGCTCGATGAAGTCATGGCTGTGTTGCACCGACTGCAGCATTTTGAGCCCACCGGCGTATTCGCCGCCGACCTTCGCGAATGCTTACTGCTTCAACTGCGACAAATGCCCGTGACAATCCCTTACCGAGAGCTGGCAGGGCAATTAGTCAGTCGGTACCTGGAGCATGTAGCGACCGCGCCACCACGACAGCTGGCTCGCCGCCTGCGCACCGATGAGTTCAATCTTCGCTGTGCGCTCGACCTCATCCGCAATCTCGATCCCAACCCAGGAGCCACTATCGGGAGCGACACCACCGAATATATTGTGCCCGATGTGTTTGTGCGCCGGGTCAACAATCAATGGCGGGTCGAGCTCAATGCCGATGTCGCACCAAAGCTTCGTATTAATAGCGATTACGCCAATCTCATAGGCAAAGGTCAGTCGCAAAGTGACCAACATTTTCTAAAAGAAAATTTGCAGGAAGCTCGATGGTTTATGAAAAGCCTGCAAAACCGTAACGAAACCTTGCTAAAAGTGGCCAGTAAAATCGTGGAGCATCAGCGTCAGTTTTTGGAGATTGGCGAGGAAGGCATGCGTCCTCTGGTGCTTGCTGATATTGCAGAACAAATCGATATGCATGAATCAACCATATCAAGGGCAACAACCCGCAAGTTCATACATACCCCGCGGGGGGTCTATGAGTTGAAATACTTTTTCTCGAGCCATGTAGCTGCCACCGAGGGCGGTGAGTGTTCGTCGACCGCCATCAAAGCCCTCATCAAAAAGCTTGTTCAAGAAGAGGACAGCCGCAAACCGCACAGCGACAACAAGCTGTGTACTCTTCTGGAAGCCCAAGGAGCCGTGGTAGCTCGACGAACCGTTGCCAAATATCGAGAGCAGCTCAACATACCGCCCTCTAATGAGCGCAAACGACATATCTAGTATCCTTAAGCGGTAACCAACAGGAGGAACACAATGCAATTGACAGTTAGCGGCCATCACATCGACATCACCGACGGTATGCGAAACCACGTTGATGAAAAATTTCAAAAATTACAGCGCCACATTGACCACATCACCAATATCGAGGTCACGCTTGTGGTAGAAAAGCAAGTTCACAAGGCGGAAGCTAGCTTGCACGTCTCTGGCGCAGATCTATTTGCCTCTGCAGAATCCGATGATATGTACGCAGCGATTGATGCCCTAGCCGATAAACTGGATCGTCAAATCATTAAACACAAGGAAAAGCATCGGGGCCGCTAAACAATGAATGCGCTCGACAACCTGCTTACTCCGAAGCGTGTCATGTGTCAGGTTGAAGCTGCCAGTCGCAAGCGCGTCTTCGAGCTGGTGGCACAGCAAATTGCAGACGATGCAAACTTGACCGAGGACTCGGTCTATACCCAATTGTTTGCCCGCGAAAAACTAGGTAGCACCGCCCTGGGCGGCGGTGTAGCCATTCCCCACTGTCGTGTGGCTGGCTGTGAGCAACCGCTCGGATGCCTCGTCACCCTCGCCAGCGGTGTTGATTTCGATGCGCCCGACAGCCGGGACGTTGATTTACTGTTCATACTGTTGGTGCCCGAGGAAGCCACACAAATTCACCTCGACCTTCTAGCAGAAATCGCACGCCGCTTTTCCAACGCCCAGTACTGCGCAGGATTACGTGGGGCGGAGTCAGCAAGTCAATTGCTGATCGCCGCCACCCATAGCTTAGCGGCATGACCATGAAACTTATAGTGATCAGTGGGCGCTCTGGCTCGGGCAAGAGTACAGCGCTGCATCAATTGGAAGATCAGGGTTATTACTGCGTCGACAATCTTCCTGCAGGTTTACTCCCAATGCTACTAGAGCAGTTGGAGCAAAATCAGTACGCGGCGTTCAAAGGCATCGCGGTGTGTATTGATGCTCGTAATGGCCCCTATGATCTGGGCCGTATTCGCGATGTACTCGAAAACTTACCCAGCGGTATCCGCAGTGAAGTGTTATTCCTCGACGCGCAAGATGCGATCTTAACGAAGCGCTTCAGTGAAACCCGCCGGCGCCACCCTTTGACCAATAATCAGCTGTCATTGAGTGAGGCTATTCACGCAGAAATTGAGCTGCTTGAGGCACTGTCATCCCGTGCCGACCTAGTTATCGATACCAGTGATCTGAATTTGTATGATTTAC
>CBFHMA010000190.1:2479-2829 GCA_965656775.1 Luminiphilus sp. | reverse complement strand
GAGGCATAACGGGTTCCAAAAGGGTGGCCGTGCCGCTATCTGGTCACCCTCAACACCCGCTACAAGGGCTCGGAAGCCGCCGCGATTTTGCGTGCCAGCGGCGCCGACACCCTGTTTGTTGTCGATCATTTTTTGGGGGTGGATTACTCCGCACAACTCGCGGGGGAAGATTGCCCTGCTCTTACGCGGGTGATCACGATGGTCCATGACCCAGCGGGCCGTGACATCGCACCCTCAGCAGCCCAGACCCAGAGCCTAGCAGCCACTCTCGCCAAAGGCGCCGAGCTACTACAGTCCAATGACCCTTCGATTAGCCTCCACCCGGCGGCTATCGATGCTGAAACACCCTC
>CBFHMA010000190.1:0-2469 GCA_965656775.1 Luminiphilus sp. | reverse complement strand
TTACGTCGGGGACTACTGGCCGCGCCAAAGGTGTCATTACCTGCCACGGGCAAAATCTGCGAGCGTTTACAAGCTTTGCCACTATTCTGGGGCTCGACAGCAGCGACCGCTACCTCATCATCAACCCATTCTTTCATAGTTTCGGCTACAAGGCCGGGTGGCTGGCAGCGCTTATTGCCGGTGCTACCGTGTACCCGTTGGCGGTCTTCGATGTACCCACCGTACTGGACACAATTCGCCGCGAGCAAATCACCGTCATGCCCGGACCACCCACCTTATTCCAATCGATCTTGGCGCAACCCGAACTCGATGTAGCCACGCTGCAATCGTTGACCAAAGCTACCACCGGTGCCGCCACTATTCCGACCCAGCTCATCGTGGCCATGCGCGACACCCTGGGTATTTCCACCGTGCTGACCGCCTATGGTCTGTCGGAGAGTTGTGGGCTGGTGAGTATTTGCCGCGCCGACGATAGTGCAGAAACTATTGCCCAAACCTCGGGTCGTGCCATTCCCGACATCGAATTGGCCATCATGTCACCCACAGGCCAGCTACTAGGCCCGGAAGAAAGTGGTGAAATTGTGGTCCGCGGCTACAACGTGATGCAGGGTTATCTCGATAACCCAGAGGCGACGGCTGAAACCATTGACAGTCACGGCTGGCTCCATACGGGGGACATCGGATCACTCGATGACGCCGGCAATCTCCGGATTACCGATCGACTCAAAGACATGTATATCTGTGGTGGTTTTAACTGCTATCCCGCAGAAATTGAACAACAGCTGCTCGATCACCCCGCTATTGCTCAGGCGGCCGTCGTCGGCACACCCGACGAGCGCATGGGAGAAGTAGGTGCCGCCTTTGTGATCTTAAAGCCTGGCCAAGACATCCCAGCCGACGACCTGCTGGCTTGGTGCCGAGAACACATGGCGAATTATAAAGTGCCACGCCGTCTCCAAGTGATCGATGCCCTGCCCTTAAATGCCTCGGGCAAAGTCTTAAAAACCGAATTGCGGCAGCGACTTAGCGCCGACTCTTCGCAACCGTGAGGAATGTTGTATGAGTATCAAGAGCTTAGGTTATTTGGGTGTGAGCAGTCAGCAGATTGCGCAGTGGCGACAATTTGGTAGCGACGTCATGGGTCTCGAGGATGTCTCCGAACGCCTCGGCGCAGCGGATGGCGAGCTGTTTTTTAAAATGGATGACCATCCGTTTCGGTTCTTCGTCGAGCCGGGTGATGTCGAGCGCCTTTCGGTCTGTGGCTGGGAATGTAATAACGAAGCCGGCTTACTCGCGGTAGCCGATCGTCTAGAGGCGGCCGGTGTAGCCTTTACGTGGGCCGATGACGCATTGATCGCGAAGCGACGGGTGCAGCGGCTACTCAGTTTCGATGACCCGGCGGGTAACCATCACGAAGCTTTCTGGGGTGTGGTGTCCGATTTCGGGCGCTTTAATTCACCCGCGGGTGTGCCAAGTTTCATTACAGGTGACCAAGGACTAGGGCATGTGGTGCTGCCTGCCCCCAACTTCGATGCGGTCACTGCATTTTTTACCGAGGTACTGGGCTTCGGCTTATCGGATCTCATGAAAATTCGGTTCACACCCGACCCAGCGGAACCGGAGAAACGACTGTGGTTCATGCATTGCAACCGTCGTCACCATAGCTTGGGGCTGTTCGAGATGCCTCACCCCAATGGCTGTATTCACGTAATGACCGAGGTGCCCACTATCGACGAGGTGGGCTACTGCAACGACCGGCGTATTGCCCACAACGTCAAGCTATCGGGCACGTTAGGTCGTCATGCAAACGATCACATGGTGTCGTTTTACATGCGCACACCCAGCGGCTTCGACGTTGAATACGGTGCAGAAGGTCGCACTGTCGATGACTGGTCCAGCTATGAAGTGTTTCAAAGTACGGTGCCCAGTTTCTGGGGACACGATTTCTCTGTAGGTCACACAGACTAGGGGCTACCACCGTCGTAGTGCATTCGGGGTATGAGCTTGACCTCGGGGTTTGCAAGGATCAACCCATAGGCTATGCCTTTCGGTGGTAACGGGCACAGCGCAGGGGCCTCACTGGCCAAAACGGGATAAAACAATAGGAACCAAGCCATGAATAGCTATCAACCCGTGGTACGCGATGAATACCAGCCCGTGGTAACGCAAGATGTTCTCGATCTGATTGCGAGTAAATCGGACGAACAGCGGGCCAATCGTCAAATGTCGACCGAAGTCGTCGACGCCCTTAAAGCCTGTGGTTTTTACCGCATGATGCTCCCAAAGAAATGGAACGGCTTAGAGGCGCGCCCCCAGGAATTTTTCCGTGAGCAAATTCGGATTGCCGAGGCCGACATGAGCACCGCGTGGGCCAGCGGCATCATTGCCATCCACGCCTTCCAAATAGCTATGATGTCAGAACAGGCTCAAGAAGAAGTCTACAAGGACGATCCGAACACTCTCATTAGC
>CBFHMA010000189.1:0-2857 GCA_965656775.1 Luminiphilus sp. | reverse complement strand
ATCCATCACCATGCGATAAAGCGTGGCTTTTTTCTGGGCGGCGCCATCTGCAGGCGCATGATTTTTCTGTTGTATCGTACTCATAACGCAATTACCATATACTCCTATAATGTATATACAATAAACCCCTATAGGGTATATTTCAAGAAGGTAAGATTTGGAAAAAGAAGCGATCATCAAACGGCTCAACCGGATCGAGGGACAGGTCCGGGGTATTTCTCGTATGATTGAGGAAGAACGCTATTGCATCGATATCCTGCAGCAGATGCGGGCCATCAAATCAGCCTTCGGTAAGGTCGAGGACGCGATTCTCAAAGATCACTCAGCTACCTGTGTTGAGAGCGCTATTGCTTCTGGTGATGCGAAAGAGCAGCGAAAAAAATTCAGCGAGCTCGTAGATCTTATGGCAAAAGTGAAATCCTGAATTCTTGTTGTGTTTAATTCAGAAGCCTTCCTTATTGTTGACATATACCCTGCGGGGGTATAGGTTGGTGGCGAGATGAAAAGATCTAAGCTAATCACTGTCGTTCTTGCCGCCGCGCTGATGTTGTCCAACATCGCCTGCGCGTGTGCGTTGAGCGCTATAGCAAGCGAGAGTGGCAACTCCAGCCAAACCTCCCATCATCACGCGGCAAGCGATGATCCCGCCGGCGGCATGCCGTGCGCGCATCAGGACTGTGACGGCTGTGATGAACTCCAAGATGCGTACGTAACACCCGATTACACCATCGTCTCAGCTGAGCGTGATAACCGGGTAGCGACGCTCACCGAAGTTGACTTAGATAACGGTGATCTGGATCTCATTGATACCGGTGTGGATCCGCCCTGGCATTCGCGAACCCTCCGGCTCGCCCCCCCTCTCGACAGCGTCGTCGCTGTCTATCTGCCTGACACACCGATCAACCTCAAAGATCAACTGACCGAATAGCCCCTTTCCGTTAGGTGGGTTTGTCCTGCCGCTTGTGCGCCTGGCGCATATGAAAACTAGCCAAAACGGAAAGGACCGGATAATGATTCTCCTATTAAAAAAAGACGATGCTTACCGCATTGTCACAATTTTTCCTCTATCAAGCCTGGCGCTAACGCTGTTTGGTGTTCTCTTCCTGAGCGGCTGTGCAGACACGCTTTCGTCTCGATCCAGCGAACCACTGGCAGTACCGCCGGCAGAAACCCTCTCAGAGCGCCCGATTGCGCGCAGCGAGGAAACCGTTGTCAACGCAGCCCGATCGTTGCGGGAATGGGTGAGTTACGCGCTTGCGAATAATCCCCGTGTGACTGCAGCGATAGCCAACTATGAGGCGGCGAGCAATGAGATCGCCCAGGCTTCGGCGCTTCCCGATCCTCGATTGAATTTTCGCTACTTCATCGAAGAGGTAGAGACCCGCGTTGGCCCACAAAATTACGCGGTCGGGATATCACAGCCACTGCCATGGCTCGGCAAGCTGAGGTCGCAAGGTGACATCGCCTCAGAAAAAGCCAACGCCGCTGCAACGCGGGTATCGACCGCCCAAAATGGTGTCATCGCTGAGGTCGCAAGAGCGTGGTATGAGCTCTACTACTTCAAACGCGCGCTCGAGATCATGGAAGGTAATCGGGATCTTGTACAACACCTGGAGCGTGTCGCCAGGACGCGTTATCAAACTGGATCGAGTGGCCATCCCGATGTCATCCGTGCACAAGTAGAATTGGGCAAGATTGAAAACGATCTAGCCAGTCTCACAGACCGTGAAGCGCCATTGCTTGCACGACTCAACGCTGCGCTCAATCGTCCCCCAAAAGCGCCCGTGAGAATGCCTGAAACGGCTCCAATCGTTGACGTCTCATTGGACGATCAAACGCTTGTGTCGCGTGTCATTGGCAACAACCCGGAGCTGCGCGCCCTATCTTTTGATGTGGCTGCCGCTACGGCCGCAAAGGAGCGCGCCGATAAAGACTTTTTCCCGGACTTCTCCATCGGCTTTGATTACATCGCGACCGGCGAGGCGCGCTCGCCCAATGTACAAGGTAGTGGCAACGATCCCATTGCCGCTGTTTTTTCCATGACCTTGCCGATCCAACGCCGCAAGTACAAAGCCGGCGTACGCGCCGCTGAGGCGCGTATTGCCGCACAACGTTCACAACGTGATCAGCACCTCAACCGATTAGAAGCGAACACCGTGAGCGCGGTTTTTCGCCTGCGCGATGCACGCCGGCAAATCGATCTCTATCAGACAACGCTGTTGCCTAAGGCGAATGAATCTCTGGCTGCGACGCAGCGCGCCTATAGCGCGGGATCATCCACCTTTGCCGATCTGATCGATGCACAGCGCATGCTGCTGGTCTTTGAACTCGCTGAAGCCCGCGCCATTGCAGACCACAACCAAGCCCGCACAACACTAGAGGAGCTCATCGGCGAGTCCCTTGCCCCTGCGCCAGCTAATCAAGGAGTCTCGCAATGACTAATCAAACATCGATGAACTCAGTCCTTCGACGCCCGGCCGCGATTGCCGTAATAGCCGTTGTTTTGCTTATCGCGCTTGCGGCTTTTTGGCCAGATCCCTCTACTGAGACCACCGAAACACAAGCCGATGAAGCGGCGGCCGGCGAGTCGATGCCTGGCGATGTGCATGCGGGGCACGGGGCAATGAATGCCGATGCGCCTGCAGAGCATGAAGGTCATGACGCGATGGCTATGGACACACATGCGGGCCATGAAGGCCATGGCGCGATGCAGAGCCCGGCTACACACGCCGGAAGCAGCCATCCACTTGAGCAGCGGTCCGCCGAGGTATGGAGCTGCTCCATGCATCCACACATTAAACGTGACGGCCCTGGGCAGTGCCCGATATGCGGCATGGACCTCATCCCGGTCCGGCAA
>CBFHMA010000188.1:0-2875 GCA_965656775.1 Luminiphilus sp. | reverse complement strand
TAAAAAATCTTTTTTAAGTGATCCGGCCTACTACTAAAGTCGTAATTTCCACATGCTCAACGATACGTGGCTCTCCATGCCGTTAACTATGGTTGTTCTCCAGTGTAGTTCTAAACCATCTTCCCCCAGATGGTTGTTTTGTCCCGGCCCTGTGGGCCGGGTTTTTTTCGCCTTTCTCTTAGCGTCGTCAGTGTTGCTCACTAGTGGCTGCGGCTCGGTATCCGTCACCGATTACCGTGAACGGCAGCCCGTCTTCGCGCCGAATGAATTCTTTGTCGGTGCGCTTACCGCTCACGGTGTGGTCAAAAATTTCAACGGTGAAGTCACGCGCACGTTTAATGCCGACATTGTGGGTTGTTGGAAACAGGGTATTGGCACCCTCGATGAACAGTTTGTGTTCGACGACGGCGAGCAGCAGTCCCGTTTTTGGACCCTCGAGCCGACGGGAACCCCACATCGATATCGGGCTACTGCGGGCGATGTTGTGGGTATTGGGGATGCACAATGGTCGGGCAATGCGCTGTTCCTTGATTACGTGCTGCGAATTGCCCTAGAGGACGGTTCCATTGATGTGGCCATTGACGATCGTATGTACCGGGTCAGCGACAATGTAGTCATTAACGAGTCGGTTATGCGCAAGTTCGGTGTGAAGGTGGGCACTATTTTGTTGACTATTATTCGTCATCCAAGCCAGCCTTACAGCTGCCCCAGCTAAGGATTCCCAAGGGATAACGGCCTCTACTATGCAAGCACAGCGTACGGCTCAAACCCTCGGATTTGCAGGACTTATCCCTTTCTACGGCGCCCTGCTGGCATTTGTCATGTTCGAGGATTACCCCCGATCCTTGGCTATTCAGGGTTTTTTAGTTTATTCGCTGGCCATATTGTGCTTTTTGGCTGGCGCCCTTTGGGGGTATGCCCGCTGCCGACCGGCCCGGGAGCAGGGCCAACGTCTGTTGGTGAGTAATGGTATTGTATTGTTTGCGGTCGCCAGCATGCTAACAGCACAGTTTGCGCTTGCGGCATTGCTTTTAATGCTGGGTTATTTGGCACTGCTCTGGTTCGAACGCAACGTTGATGGTAGCCACACGTGGTACGCGCGCATGCGCTGGCAACTGACCTTGGGCGTCGTAGTGGCCCATGGGCTATACATTGCGCTTCATAGCACCGGCGCTTAAGGAAGTATTCTCATGGATGATCAGCGCGTTATTTTGCACCACTACACCTATTCCCCTTACGCCGAGAAGATCCGCCTGTTATTGGGCGCGGGTGCGGTGCCTTGGTACTCCGTTATATCCCCTGAAATGCCCCCGCGGCCCAATGTCGACCCCCTGACTGGTGGCTACCGTCGCATTCCTGTGGCACAAATCGGTGCAGACATCGTTTGTGACACGGCCCTTATTGCCCAAGAAATCGCCTGTCTTGCGAATAAGCCTTTGTTGGGAGCGCTGCCCAATGACCCTGAGGTTACGGGGTTAGTGAACCGCGCCGAAGGTGATGTCTTTTTCGCCGCCATAACCGGCGCGTCACAACTGCGTGTGTTGACGTGGTTGTTAATGGGTTTCGGCTTAAAGGGTACGCGGGCATTTATGAAAGACCGCCAGGGGATGATGGCGTCGGGTACCGTCCGGCCACCCCGTGGCGCGGCAGCACGGCAGTTATTTGATGCCTTCTTGGCCGATTTAAATACTGCATTAGCCAATCGGGACTGGCTGTCGGGGGATGCCATGGGCTATGCCGATGCCGCCGTTTATCACCCCATTTGGTTTAAAACCAACATTTACAAGCGCTCGGTGACCCAGCAGTACCCCAACGTCAGTCGCTGGTACCAGGCCGTATCAGCGTCTGGTCACGGTGAATGTACCGAGTTGTCCGGGCCCGATGGGTTAGCCGCTGCGAAAACAGCGCAACCACGCCCCTTGCCCGAAGGGTCGTCAAACGACGCCTCTATAGGGAGATCGGTGTCTGTTACTCCCAATGATTATGCGCGCGTGCCGGTGCATGGCACCTTGGTCGCCATGACGAGTAACAGCATTGTAGTGGCCCGTGAGACACCCGATTTGGGTTTGTTACATGTGCATTTCCCCCGCGCGGGCTATGAGGTAAGAGACCTGTGAGTACCACTAGGCCTGTACCGGTTGCACTGATAACGGGTGCGTCGGCAGGTTTGGGCGCCGAGTTTGCCCGACAACTGGCTGCCCACGGTCTCAACGTAGTCCTGGTTGCTCGCCGACTCGACAAATTGGATGCATTGGCCGCCGACATACGTCAACGCTACAAAGTGGACGTGTTTACACTGGCGGCCGATCTTGCTGATCAGGACAGCCCGGCCCATATCGAAGCCAGTTGCCAAGCACACAACTGGCAAGTGGATTGGCTCATTAATAATGCGGGCAGTGCCGGGCCCGATTTGCTTAGCGACCGTCATTGGCATGAGCATCAAGGGTTTTATCAGCTCATGATGGTGTCCGTTGCCGAGCTCTGTCATCGGTTTGTACCGGGCATGGTAGAGCGTCGTTTCGGTCGGGTGGTGAATGTGGCCTCGGTGGCGGGGCGCATTGCTCGATCGGGGGGTTGTAACTATGGGCCCAGCAAGGCGTACGTTATTGCCTTATCCGAAGAGCTGCACTTATCGGTTGCTGCTATGGGTGTGAACGTAACGGCCCTGTGCCCGGGTTTTACCCATACCGATTTCCATGAAACCGCGGGGCTCGGTGACATGAAGCGTGCCATGCCCAAGTGGCTGTGGTACGACGCTAATGTGGTGGTAGCCGATGGCTTGAAAGGCGTAGAGCGAGGCAAGTCGGTGGTTATTTCGGGCCGGTTATACCGTTGGCTGGATCCGTTCTTGCAATCGGTATGGACCCGCCGGTTT
>CBFHMA010000187.1:0-2900 GCA_965656775.1 Luminiphilus sp. | reverse complement strand
CTCGATGTCATCACGGATCAACAGCTGGCACGACTATACCGAGGCGATAGCCAAAAAGTGCGGCAGATTGTCACTAACCTGATCGGTAATGCCATTAAATTCAGCGACAGCGGCCATATCACCGTTACGATCTCTCAGAGTGATGAGGAACTCAAAATTTCAGTACGCGATAGAGGCATTGGTATCCCGCTGGAAGCTCGCGACAGGGTCTTTGACAAGTTCACCCAGGTAGATGCCAGCACCACTCGACGCTATGGCGGTACCGGTCTAGGGCTCACGATATGCCGCAACTTTGCGGTGCTGATGGGTGGTGAACTTGGCATCGATGATCCGGAAGATGGCATCGGAACTGAAGTTTGGGTGTCGTTACCCCTCGAACGAGTAGAGTCTTTCGACACTGCATCCTCGGGGTGTTTCGCTGTATTCACCCAGGACGAGCAACTGTTACGCAGCATTCAGAGCCATGGTTTTTACCTTGGGATTGAGACACGCCATGTACGCTCTATACCCGAACTCGAGGGTATATCAGCCACCGCTATCATCGCCGATGAGCTCCTACCCGCCGATTTACTCGATGCCCTAGAACATCACATCACCTCAGCACAAAAGCTATTACTGACGTCTATTCGCAGTACCAATCAGCGGCTCAGTAGTCAGCGCTGGGGCAGCCTACACAGGCCTGTCACCCTCGCTAATCTCATCGAGTCTATCTATGAGGAATCTGTATTAGGAACCACCGACATCAATCGGGGCTCAATGCGAGGCACAGTGCTCGTGGCCGAAGACAACAAAGTCAACCAAATATTAGTCAACGAAATTTTGCAAGATCTGGGGTTGTCGGTGGTCATTGCTGAAAACGGGCTAGAGGCTGTTGAAGCATTCAAGGTACGTCGTTTCGATGTGGTCTTAATGGACTGTCAAATGCCAGTGATGGATGGATTTGAAGCCACACGGCAGATCCGCGCTTTCGAGTCACTCGCCGGCGCAAAAAGAACGCCTGTGGTCGCGCTTACTGCGGCGGCACGTGAAGAGGAATACGGTAATGCGATGGCATCGGGGATGGACGACTTTATGACCAAACCCTTCAATGCCGGAGACTTGGAGCGCCGCATTGCTGGCTATTTGCTTGGCCAGCGTGATGGGCAAGGTGCGGTACAGAGCGCTAGCAAGGAAGAGCGGGAAGGTTCTCCCGAAGCCGTGGCGGAAAATGACGTCGATGTTGGGAGCGGCAATGACGCCGCGCCAAATCTGATTGATCAATCAACCATAGCGGGTATTTTGGCTATGAGTGCCGATAAAGGCCCAGTCTTTCTACAGCGGGTGGCCAGTACGTTTATCGAGCAAATGCCGTCTATTGTGCAACGGCTACAGGGCCTGCAAGGTGCTGACAACAGTGATGAGCTGCGCAAAGCTGCCCATGCCATGAAGTCCATGTGTCTAAACATGGGAGCAACAGCGTTGGCCGAATTGGTGTCCGATTGGGAGCGAGAAGCTAGGCAGGGCAAAGCAGGTCTGACCGCATCAGAAAGCCAATACCTAGAGCAACTGGCGGAAACGACCATGTCAGCTCTGCGTGACATACTCGCTCAGCATCCCGTTTAGGGGAGCTGCTACTGACCTTTGAAACTGGGGGGTCTGCGTTCACGTACGGCCGCCAAGCCTTCCTGTAGATCGGCTGATTGGTTACAGAGCTCGCTCAGCGCCCTAGCCTGTTCACGATCGAGACTGCTGCTAGCACAGGTATCGATAATGCGTTTCATTGATCGAACAGCCAAAGGCGCCAGACCCGCAAGCTGCTCCGCCCGATCACGTGCAGTCGCAGATAGAGTACTTGGGCTTGCCAGCCAATCGAGTAAACCCAACTCACGCATGCTTTGTGCGTTAAGTTCCTCGGCAGCGACCAATAACCGCTTCGCAACGCCGGGCCCCAATCGAGTGACCAGCTTTTCAATACCGTCAATGGGGTAACACAAGCCAATCGCTGCAGCGGGAATCCGCATCATGATGTCATCGGCTCCAATACGGAAGTCACAGGACATGGCTAGCTCAACCCCACCCCCGAAGACATTACCGCTGATAGCACAAAGGGTCGGCATAGAGAGCGCCGCTATACGATTGGTAACCGCCTGAAATTGGTCTCCTGTGAGAACACCACTCGATAATTCGTTCAGATCAGCACCGGCACAGAAGGTCCGGCTACCCTCAGAGGTAATAAGCAAGACCCGAGTATCATCGGCCAAGGTGTCAAGCGCCGAACCAATAGCGCGTAGCTCAACATGACCTAGAGCGTTGTGGCGGCTGCCGCGATTGAAGCAGAGTTGTGCCACACCATCGTGTTGTTCAAACAAGATCGTGTCGGTCATGGTGTCTTTTTCCAAGGTTATTGCTTTGGACCCAATTGATGGCCATCCAGGCCTCAGCCCTTAGCAGCATAGACAGGATCAAAAAAAATACTTAAGGTTCAAAAGATTGAACCTTAAGAATGCGCGAGTATAACCTTGGTAGCAAGATCTCAATGTCGTCGAATCACCGCAAAAACCCAACAGCCTCATGTGCAAGTGGCCAACTGAACATGAGTGGTTCCTCTCAAGAAAGCGGCTCGCCCTTCAACCGTGGTATGCAGCATGAGGCCAAGCACAGCGCCATTCTGTCGCGGGCAGCCAAGCTCTTTAATACCAAAGGCGCACGGGCCACGACTCTCAGTGATGTTGCCTTAAAGCTGGGGCTCACCAAAACCAGTCTTTACTACTATGTCAAAACGAAAGAAGACCTGATTTATCAGTGCTACGAAGCTGCCTTGCGCCAGGCGCATACTGCCCTTGACCGAGTTGAACAAGAAACTGAGGTTCCCTTGGAGCGCGTCATTAAGTTCATGCAGGCCCATATTCAAACCATATTGA
>CBFHMA010000186.1:0-2915 GCA_965656775.1 Luminiphilus sp. | reverse complement strand
GAATATCAGACTGGCGGTAAAAATGTGCCTTCGCGGGATCCAAACCCAATGCAAGCCATGTTGCGGCTATTTCACGGCTCGATTGCGCTACCTGTTCTGGATGGTGGCACTTAATCAACGCGTGATAATCAGCCAGAAACAAATAGGCATCGGTCTCATCTTGCTGAGAAGCTGCGATAGCGGGGCGAATAGCACCGACGTAGTTCCCTAGGTGGGGTGTGCCGGTTGTGGTGATGCCGGTCAGCACACGCTTAGTGGTCATAGCTTATCTCCGCTTAAGCAAGTCGGTTGTAGAAGCCCGTTAACAGGGTTTCGAGATAGTGTGGATCGCGACTGCCCGCGAGCTCGCGTATCGAGTGCATCGCCAGTGTTGGTACTCCCAGGTCGATGGTCTCAATGCCCGTTTCAGCGGCAGTAATAGGGCCAATCGTGCTGCCACAGCCCAAATCGGTGCGCACCACGAAGGTCTGCACGGGCACTTGGGTTCGCTCAGCCAACAAACGCAGCAGAGCGGCCCCGGTACCCGAAGTGGCGTAACGCTGGTTGCGGTTAATTTTGATAACGGGCCCACCATTGAGCAAAGGACCATGGTTATCGTCGTGTCGATCGCTGAAATTAGGGTGCACGGCGTGGGCATTGTCGACCGATAGCAAGGTGGCGTTGGCACGTAGCTGACGCCTCTGTGCATCGCTGGTCACCAGGCTGTCTAACACGTCACTCAACATGGGACCCTGGGCACCGACCGCCGACGCACTCCCCACCTCTTCGTGATCATTGCACACCAACAGGCTCCACTGGTTCGGATCGGCTGCGAGTAGCGCCCGCAGGCCCCCATGGCAGCTCAGCAAATTGTCGAGTCTAGCCGAGGCAATAAAATGGTCCTCTAAGCCAATAACAGCTGGCGCTTGGCTGTCGTAGAGGGACATTTCAAAATCCAGCACCCTGACCTCGCCATACTCGGGATACTGGGTGCGCACTTGGGCTGCCAGCAAGGCATGAAAGCTGAAGTGGCCGCCGCTATCGGCATCGCTATCGACGCTTAGCAGCACCGGCAAGATGTCTTTCTGGGGATTCACGCTGCGACCGGTGTTGGCATCTCGGTCGAGGTGAATGGCCAGGCTGGGCACCACTGCAACCGACCGACGGAAATCGATGAGGCGGGAGCAGAGCTGATCGTGCTCATCGACAAAGTTGACCCGTCCCGCCAACGATAGGTCACGATCGAACCAAGGATTGAGCAAAGCGCCGCCGTAGACATCGACCGCTAATTGCACCACGCCATGACGCTGTTTGATTGGGTTGGGTTTCACCGACAGATTGGGGCTGTCGGTGTGGGCACCAATGAGCCGCAAACCCGACTCAACAGGTTCATTACCCACGCGAAAGGCCACTAACGAGCTGTCGTTGCGCGTTAAGTAGTAGCCCTGACCTGGCCTAAGTGTTGTGCTATCAACCGTGTCGATAGCTTCAAAACCCGCAGCCTGCAAACGCAGCGACAGCGCATCCACCGCGTGAAAAGGCGTTGTTGCCTCTGACAAAAAACCAAGAAGACTTTCAATACAATCAGACATTTACGATCCAAACATAATAACTAACACTAACAGCAATCCCAACGCCAATCGATACCAGACAAAGGGCATCATGCCAATGCGTGCCAACAGACCTATGAACAGGGCGATGGTGGCATAGGCACTGAGGGCTGAGACAACCACCGCCGCCAACATCTGTGCTAGCGGCACCTTTGTGAAACCCTCGGCGAAGGCATCAAGCCCTAAAAACACCATGGCGCCGGCAATAATTGGCATCGACATCAAAAACGAAAATCGCGCCGCCGTGGCGCTGGAGTATCCCAGGAATAATCCCGCGGTTATGGTGACACCCGAGCGCGAGACGCCGGGTATCAGCGCCAACATTTGCGCGAAACCAATGATCAGAGCCCCCGACCACGTCACTGTCTGCAAGACATCCGCAGGGACTTGCTGAGCTCGGCGGCTAGACCAACCCAGTAACAAGCCAAACACGATGGTCGTGGTGGCAATGACCTCTAGGCCCCTGAGGTATTGCTCTATGGTATCGCTCAGCAGCACCCCTGCCAGTACGGCAGGTAGGGTGGCTACGCCCAAACGCCACAACTCCCCAGTGGATGGCTGATTTTGTGCCAAATACACCATCACCGCCATCAGAGTACCCACATGCACCGCCACATCGAATAGCAAACCCTGATCGGGCCAACCCAACAGCTGCGACGGCAAAACCAAATGGGCAGAACTCGAGATGGGCAGAAATTCGCTCAAACCTTGAATGAGTGCCAGCACCAAGGTCTGCAGCCAACCGGCGCTTGAATCAGCCATAACGATCACGGTGCGGGCTGCTCCGCTAGGGTTTTCCAACCCACGTCTTGCTGTACGTAACGCGGTATCAGATCGTGAGCGGTGCCGGCCTGCTGCCAATCAGCATGCAACAAACCCCACTGAGCCATCGCAAGCCCTCTAGGACGCTGCTCGGGGTACCACTGACGCAGCTCAGTAATAGGGTTGCGGCTATGCCAGCAGCCCTCGATGGCAGACTGGTAACGGCAGCCAGAGCCAAGGATGACCACCCCACCGGACGACGCCACGAGCGGTAGGCGCAGCTCCTCAGGCACCGCCATTAAGGGTTCTGTCAGGGCCCGCAATTCACCATTGGTGTGTTGCCAAAGTCGGTAGTAGCACTGGCCAATCTGGGCATCGGTTGTGGCTAGTAGGTAACCTTCGTAGGATGGGTAATCTAGGAGCCAAGCCCGCACTTGCGCCTCTAATGAGCACATACCCAAGACCGGCAGCTCCAAGGACCAGGCCAAGCCCTGAATAACACTGGCTCCAATGCGCAAACCCGTAAAGGAGCCGGGCCCCAAACCGCAGACGAAACCCGTTATC
>CBFHMA010000185.1:0-2921 GCA_965656775.1 Luminiphilus sp. | reverse complement strand
GTGCGGAGATCGTGTCGTACGATCGCTACAGTGAAGATCGCGAATTAATCGCTAGGGAACTAGCTCGTCGTGACGGTGCCATTATTGTGCCGTCCTACGACGACCCGCACATCATTGCCGGGCAGGGCACCATGGCCTTGGAGATGTTTCAAGATTGCCCTGTCACGCTCGATGCAGTACTCGTTTGCTGTAGTGGCGGCGGCCTGCTCGCTGGTGCTACTTTGGCTGCCAGCGGCCTTAGTCCCACCACAGCGCTTTTTAGCGTTGAGCCCGAGGGCTTCGATGATCACGCTCGATCATTTCGAAAGGGCCAACGTGTCAGCCATGATGGCGCCTCCAACTCCCTGTGCGATGCGCTCCTAGCGGCAACACCTGGCGAGCTAACCTTTGCGATCAATCGTCCTCGGGTTGAAGATGGTCTGGTGGTGACTGATGGTGAAGTTCGAGCTGCCATAGCGTTTGCCTTCGAGCGTCTGCGACTTGTGCTTGAACCCGGTGGAGCAGTGGCTTTGGCAGCTGTTCTAGCGGGTAAGGTGCCACCCCACTACCAACAGATTGGTGTGGTGTTGTCGGGGGGTAATGTCGACCCCGCGGTATATCGCGATAGTTGCCATTTCGATTGATACGGGGCCCCTTAAAGAGGGCCCTCAGCCACGCGTTGAGGCTGTACTTCGATCGTGCTGTGCACAATAGTGTCTTGATGGCGTAGGCGAGCACGAATATCTGTGGCGGTTATCCCCTGTGGCACCACTACAACCAACTCAAGTGCCCATATGCCAGGTCCCACCGACCACAAATGCAGGTCAACCACATGGGCATCCCCGGGTGCTTCAATCGCTTTTGTCACCTGTTGACGGCGGGCTAGCGGGGCCTGACGGTCGAGTAATGTTGCGCTGGTGTCCTTAAGAAGGGTGACCGACCAGCGGGCCACCAAGAGTGCACCCACAATACCCATAATCGGGTCCATCCAGTTCAGTCCCATGTATTTGCCCGCAAGCAGTGCGAAAATAGCCAGCACGGACGTGAGCGCATCAGCTAACACATGCAAATACGCCGAACGTAGATTGTGGTCATCATCATCCTCGTCGTGGTCGTGGTCGTGGTCGTGGTCGTGGTCGTGGTCGTGGTCGTGGTCGTGGTCGTGGTCGTGGTCGTGGTCGTGGCTATGACTGTGGCCATGACCAAGAATCGCTACCGATGCGCCGTTCACCAGCAAACCCACCACCGCAACGGCAATCGCATAGTCAAAAGCAATGGCGGTAGGGTTCATCAGTCTTTCAACGCTCTCAAGCGCCATGACAAGACTAAACAGCGCTAACAGCAGTGCACCGACAAAACCACCCAGAGCATTGACTTTACCGGTGCCGAAACTGAACTGCGGGTTATTCGCCTGGCGTCGGGCGTAGTTGTAGGCTACTGCATTGATCCCCAGTGCCATGGTATGAGACCCCATATGGAGACCATCTGCGAGTAATGCCATTGAACCGGTCCACAGCCCTGCGACTATCTCGACCACCATGGTCGTCACCGTCAGGAGAATGACCCACAGGGTCAGACGTTCCCCCTCGCGCCGCTGATCTTGGCCGAAGACATGGGGGTGGGGCTTTGTTCGATCATGATCTGGGTGCATGGAGATCCAAGTCATATCACAGGGAGGGCCGACAAGTCGGATAATAGGCGACTAATGATGCCCTCATTGTGCGTCTTCTGTGTCCATCGTTCTATTATTTTGCCGAAAGCCCAAGATTGTGCCCAGTGACGCTGGCATACTTCTGAGAGTGTCGAGTTACTGTAGCTTTAGGAGGTGGTATTCGTGGAGCCCATCATTGATTGGGAAGCCCGTTACAAAGAGAAAACCACCGCGTGGGAGCGAGATCATTTAAATCCCGCATTTAACGAGTGGCGCGCCCGATTCCAGCTGAGCCCTGGGCATGCACTCGTGCCCGGGTGTGGTCGTGCCCCCGAGGTCTTGGAATTCGCCCGCATGGGTTGGCAGGTTACCGGCATTGACCTCGCCGATACCGCGGTAGCGTTTCAACAAGCGACCTTGGCCAGTGCTGGAGTTACGGGTGAAGTGGTTCAGGCGAATGTTTTAGCGTGGTCACCGAGTGACGCTGTCGACTTGGTGTATGAGCAAACTTGCCTCTGTGCCTTAAATCCCGATCATTGGAGCGCTTACGAGACGCAGCTACACAGGTGGCTGAAGCCACGTGGCATCTTAGCGGTGTTGTTCATGCAAACCGATCGCGAAGGAGGTCCGCCATTTCACTGTGGACTTGACCCTATGCGCGCGTTATTTGATGCCGAGCGCTGGGACTGGGATAGCCAGTCAGTGGTCTCAGAGCACCCCATGGGTATTCACGAGCTCGGCTTTTGGCTGACTAAGCGATGAATACAGGGGCGTTAGCGCCCCAAAACCACGCCCAATGCGGTTAAACACCGTGTCACATTGACGTCATTACAGGCGTGGCCCATTAACCCGATGCGCCACTGTTTACCGGCCAACTCACCGAGTCCCGCACCAATTTCGAGATTGAACGCCTCAAGCAGCTGCTTTCGCGCTGCCGCATCATCAACACCCTCGGGAATGAATACTGAATTCAGCTGGGGCAGCCGGTACTCTGGCGCTACGGCCATACCAAGCCCCATCGCCTCAAGACCCTCAACTAGGGTTGTGTGATGCTGTTGATGCCGTACGAAGGCTTGCTCTAGGCCTTCTTCTTCGACCATTAGCAGCGCTTCGTGCAGGGCATACATGGCGTTAACCGGCGCTGTATGGTGATAGGCACGCTTACTGTTACCACCCCAATATCCCATCACCAATTGCATATCTAGGAACCAACTTTGCACTTTGGTACGGCGATTCTCGATGCGTGCCACCGCTGCGGGGCTGAACGTAATGGGCGCAATACCCGGCACGC
>CBFHMA010000184.1:0-2927 GCA_965656775.1 Luminiphilus sp. | reverse complement strand
TCAGCTCTACCCGCTGACCCGAAATACTAGCGTCGCCATCGGAGCGTAAAGACACCACCACCCGTAAGGGTTGGTCGATGGAGAACTGCGGTGTCGTCGAGCTACTGGGATCAAAAGACTGAACAGTCAGGGTGAAAGTTGGATCATCGGCACCACCCAGAAAACCGCCACTGTCGGCGCCACCGCCACCGCCGCCACACGCTACAAGCGTGGCCAGCATGACATTTAGAGCAAGAAATCGAGCGGTTCGGGTCAGCCAATGACCAGTCATCATTACGCGCACTCCAGGCAGGCCCTGTAGGGTTGATTTTCGGCAAGTACCATATCATGACCGGCGCTGTTATCGCGCCTCATTGAAGTGTACAAGGACTGGTGCATCGCGTGGAGGCCAACTTTTGGGACTTTCCACCTTATCAGCACCGCAGCCCTACATCATTGAGGGCATCCACGTGGCGTGGAAGCCCGCTGGCACTCTTTGAGGTATCTGCGCTCTGGCAATGGGCCCTTGTTCAATGTCTTTAGCATCGAATACTAAAAACCAAGATTGCCAGCTGTGGCTATCGGTCACCAGCGTCAGCACATAACCATCGTCTTCAGGGCTGGCTGCAGTAGCACCCACTTTTGGCGCAAAGACCGCCTCGCTCCCAAAAACACCCTCACCATAGGACCACTGCCAGCGGCGACCGGTATCGTTGTCGTACTTCACCAAACCGGTAAACCGCAACGTGTGGCCACCTTCAGCCAAGGTAGGTATACGTTGATGGTAGGCATAACGGCTTGGGCGACCGGCGGACAGGGGGTTTATTTTATTGAACTCAGTATTCAGATCATCGATGTCGCCCTCTTTCACAGCTCCTGTGCGCAAATTGAATTGCCAGCGATAGTTATTCGCCTCTAAGCGCATGTAGGCCAGCATGTGAGACAGCGCACCCTCATCGCCGCTGGCTGCCGGCATGGGGTTTACCGAGCGGCAACCGTCCATGATCAACCACTCCCCCGACTCCCAACAATTGGATATGTGCAGCACGTAGCAGGGCTCGCACTCGAACCAGCGGACGTCACCCGTGCCGCCTCGTCGGGGCACAACACCAAACCGCGTGGGTATATCCCGGTGAAAGGTCAGCACTCGCATTTTATGTTTACGCAGAACATCGAGATCGTGGAAAAACGGCATGTCATGTAAAACGGCATAATGCTCGGAGAAACCTAAATCGTGGGGCAGCCGTGCTCCGGGTAAATCGATGGGTATTTCATGCACCACTTGGCCTTGAGCATTAGCCACGCCAAAGGTCATGTAGGGCGGAGTGTCGCCGTAGTCAAAGTACAGCAACTCTCCCGTGTGCCAATCGACCTTAGAGTGGGCAGACAGCGTCTGTGTGCTGCAACCGGTCAATTGGAATTCGCCGTGGGTCCGTAAAGAGCCCGGTTCAAGGGCAACGGGCAAGCCGGCGTTATACCAGAGACTGACTAATTGGCCATTGAGTACAAATAAATCGGTGTTGCTGGTGTCCTTGATGCCAAAGGGAGACACACTGTAATCGAAGGGTCCCATGACCCCCGGAGAAAATGAGCGAGACTCGGCTCGCTCGGCGAGCAGAGCCGGCGTCATCACCCAACGATTGTTGTAACGTACGCCCTCTTCGGTGACATGCACCGCGTGTACCATACCGTCGCCGTCGAATGGATGATAGCGATTGGGTGGCGCGTACTGGGGATTCGGCCCGTTGCGAAAATAAGAGCCCCGCAAATCTGAGGGCCAATGACCCTGAATATTGAGCAATGGCGCATCTAGCTCATTAACCGTGGGCGCATAAACCCCATGCAAGTAGGGATTATCGATACCGTAAATCCATTCAGGGGCATCGGGGAGCATCGCCGACTCACCCAAGCATCGCGCCACAACCGGATGTGACTCGTTGAGATCTGTGCGTACGCTGGCACGCTGTTGGTGTGGTGTGAGCATGGCATCGTTCATTATTTTGCGCCTTTGTCTCAAGTTTATTCGGGCATCAAAACCCATAAACGGGTAATCATCAAGGGGGCCGAAAGTACCCCCTTGTCCCTGCGCCACAGCTGTCCTATCGTTTGCCAATAGCATGCAGCTCAAGTGCGCGCAGGCTGGTGGCGCGATCGATCATCATAATAACTTTTTGTAGGAGAATACCCATGCTACTGCACCAACCTGTGGACTATCACGCGCAACGCCGGCCTCAGTATCCAGCAATTTCTGCCGGTGACTATCGCTGGGACTACGCTACGTTAGTGGCGCGCTCCCATGCCGTCGCCCATCAATTAGTCGAGCTGGGAGTGAATGCCGGCGACAGGGTGGCGGTGCTAGGACTTAATTCCGCAGCCCATTTTGCCGTTATATTAGGCGCAAGTCGGGTAGGCGCCGTAGCGGTATCGATCAACTTCAGACTTGCACCAGCCGAACTTGCGTTCATCCTTGACGACGCCGAAGTCAATATCTTGTTCGTTACCGACAACACTATCGACGACACCATTTCAGCCACACTACAGGCGCGACACCGATCAACCCAAGTCATCGCCAATCGTGCTGATGCGGTGTTACAACTCAGTGATGTCATGACCCGGACGGCACCGGCATTTGTGCGTGAAGAGACGGTCGATGAGAACAGTCCCGTACTGCAGCTCTATACCAGCGGCACCACGGGCAAACCCAAGGGGGCAGTGCTGTCCCATCGGAACATGAACTCGCTTACCCATATGATGGCCCTTACAAACGATGCGCTGTACCACAGTGGCACCAAAAACTTGGTCATCGCCCCTTTGTTTCACATTGGTGGCGCTGGGGTCACCTACATGGGCTTAGTCCATGGCTCCCACAATTTAATGCACGAAACCTTTGATCCCGAGCGCGTGGTCAGCACCATTGAGCGTGAGGGGGTGACAACCGGCTTTTTTGT
>CBFHMA010000183.1:881-2951 GCA_965656775.1 Luminiphilus sp. | reverse complement strand
CAGCCTCTTCGACCGCTATCTCGCAAAAAGGATTAATGGCCATTTTGACGTTGTTGAGCTCAACATCGGAACCATCAGATTTGGCTCGGACCTTGACGTTGTAGTCAACGACCCGTTTCACTGCGACCAGTGCTTTCATAGCGTCTCCATTGCTGTCGTGGTTTGCGCCGGCATAATGACCCTATCAAGACCAGGGCTTCAAGGTCCAGATAGAGCTTGCGGACGGCTTTTTTGTCCATCAGGATGATATCGTAGGGCCCTTAAGTGTAACATACCGAAAGTTCAAAAAAACGACTTCCCAGTAACCTGCGACGGTCGCGGCGGCTGCCCCCGTTCGTTTTCAGCAATGAGGTAACACCCATGGAACGCGAATCAATGGAATTCGATGTTGTCATCGTAGGCGCGGGCCCCGCCGGTCTGTCCGCTGCGTGTCGGATCATGCAACTGGCACAAGCCGCCGAGCGAGAGACGACAGTGTGTGTGGTTGAGAAGGGTTCGGAAGTGGGTGCACATATTCTCTCGGGTGCGGTGCTAGAGACACGAGCCCTCGACGAACTATTCCCTGATTGGCGAGACCGAGAGGCTCCGGTCACTACCGAGGTCACTGAAGACACCTTTTTCTTTTACACGGGGGCGAAGTCGGCTACCAAATTACCCAACTTTATGATTCCTAAGCCGACCCATAATGACGGCAACTACATTGTGTCGATGGCTAACGTATGCCGCTGGTTGGCGCAGCAAGCCGAAGACTTGGGCGTAGAGATTTATCCGGGATTCACCGCCGCAGAGGTCCTCTATGACGATAACGGCGCCGTCAAAGGCATTGCCACGGGCGCCATGGGTATAGGCGCCGACGGCACAGAGAAAGACAGCCACGTGCCCAGTATGGAGCTACACGCCCGTTACACCCTGTTCGCCGAGGGCTGCCGGGGCCACCTGGGTAAACAGCTCATCCGCCAATTTGACTTAGACGCCGGTAAAGATCCTCAGCATTACGGCATTGGTATTAAAGAAATTTGGCAAATTGATCCCAGCCTTCATGAACCGGGCAAGGTGATCCATGGCTTGGGGTGGCCATTATCGGAAAGCGGTAGTTCCGGTGGCGCCTTCATGTACCACGCCGAGAACAACGAGGTGTATTTAGGGTTCATTACCGACCTGAACTACGCCAACCCCCACGTCAGCCCCTTTGAGGAGTTTAACCGCTGGAAAACCCATCCAGAGACTTCACGCTATTTAGAGGGCGGTACCCGTATTGCCTACGGAGCCCGTGCGCTCGTGAAAGGCGGCTACAACTCGCTGCCTAAAATGCACTTCCCCGGCGGTCTCTTAATTGGTTGTGACGCTGGCACACTTAACGCGGTGAAAATTAAAGGTAATCACACCGCCATGAAGAGCGGCATGCTGGCCGCCGAGGCAGTCATGGAAGCGCTGGCTGCAGGTGAGACCGCTGCGGTCGACCTCGCCGCCTTCGAGACTAAAGTTAAGGGCTCGTGGTTGGGCGATGAACTGTACACAACCCGAAATTTCCCAGGATTTATGCACAAATTTGGGTACCTGCTGGGCGCAGGGTTGGTGTGGATTGATCAGAACATTTTTGGTGGACGACTGCCCTTCACCCTGCATGACAGCAAACCCGATTACGCCTGCCTGAAAAAAGCCGACGAGGCGCCGAAAATCGCCTATCCGAAGCCCGATAACAAAATCACCTTCGATCGGCTGTCGTCAGTCTTTCTCTCCAACACGAACCATGAAGAAGATCAGCCTTGCCATCTAACGCTGGCTAATCCGGATATTCCCATCGCGCAGAACTTGCCCCTGTACGACGAACCCGCACAGCGCTACTGTCCCGCGGGGGTCTATGAGGTCATTGAGGACGAGCAAGGCAAGCGCTTTCAAATTAATGCGCAAAACTGCGTTCACTGCAAAACCTGCGACATTAAGGACCCGTCTCAGAACATCACGTGGGTGACCCCCGAAGGATTTGGCGGTCCCAATTATCCGAACATGTAACAACCGGGACTGTTCGGGACCGCCGTCAGGATAGGTGCAGATGTTGCTGAAACAGCG
>CBFHMA010000183.1:0-874 GCA_965656775.1 Luminiphilus sp. | reverse complement strand
GTCCCAATTATCCGAACATGTAACAACCGGGACTGTTCGGGACCGCCGTCAGGATAGGTGCAGATGTTGCTGAAACAGCGGCAAATGCTCATCCTGCCGGTGGCTCACGAAGATCATCGTGCTATGACAGCGGTCGCTAATGGTTTGAATGAACCGTAATACCCGATATCGATTCAACTCATCGAGACCTTGAGTGGGCTCATCGAGAATCAACAATAGGGGCCCTTTGATCAGCGCGCGGGCAATCAGCGCCAAGCGTTGCTCACCATAGCTGAGGCGCTGAAATGCCTCTCGGCCTCTGCCCCCTAGCCCCGCCAAATCTAACCAACGGTCAGCCATTTGCCATTGCCTTGGCGTGACTTGCTCATAAACGCCAATGGAGTCGAACAGCCCTGAGACCACAACGGTGCGCACATCACAATGCACTCGGTATTCACGGTGCAGCGCATTACTCACAATGCCCATGGGCCGTTTGATGTCCCACAGCGATTCGCCCGAACCACGACGGTGACCGAAGACCGTTACGGGGTTGCTATAACATTGGGGGCAATCCCCCGTTATTAAACCGAGCAACGTCGACTTACCCGAGCCATTGGCACCGGTAATAAGGGTGTGCTGGTGTGGTGCAACATGTAAGCGAATATTGTTAAGTACTTGTCTACCCCCGTAACTCACCTCACAGCCATCCAGCACGACTAGATGGCTATGGGGATATTGCTCAGGATCTACCGCATCTTCGGGCCAGTCGAGGTCCTCGTCTATTGCTGGGGCAAAGTGATCCTGCAGGCGCACCGTTACAGCCTCCGATTGCGGGTCGCCCAAGACACAGAAATCGCCCTCGGTTACGAGAGCCGTATGTTCAACCCAAACGGGG
>CBFHMA010000182.1:0-2964 GCA_965656775.1 Luminiphilus sp. | reverse complement strand
CATTTGGTGGCCCCCTAGAGCCGGCACCCGAGAATACCGTGTTGCCGACGGCATTCAGTGATCAACTGCTTGCCCTGAGCCACACCCTCGATGATCGCGATACCCAGTTAAACGTACTCGCGGGGTTACTGGCGGACGCAGAGTTTCGAGCTGAAACCATGCCATCGGGTAGGCCTATTGATAGCGGCTGGTTGTCCTCCGATTACGGATACAGAACAGACCCATTTACCGGAAAGCGCGCCTGGCACGCCGGTGTTGACTTCGCAGGTAGGGCGGGTAGCGCCATTAATGCCGTGGCAAGTGGTGTTGTCAGTTGGAGTGGTGAGCGCGCCGGCTACGGTAATCTAGTCGAAGTGGCCCATGGTGATGGTTTGGTGACCCGCTATGGTCACAACGAAGAAAATCTGGTGCAAGTGGGTGAGCTGGTTCGTAAGGGACAACCCATTGCTTTAATGGGGACCAGTGGTCGATCGACAGGGCCACATGTGCATTTTGAAGTCTACAAGCATGGCAGACCTGTTGACCCCTCGAGCTACGTGCAGCGCAACGTCCGCTAACCCCGCATGAGTGCGTGTCCATCGTTTGACCCGATGTGCTCCCATATCGGCCGTACCGACCTTATTTGAAGCCAACACCATGATCGCAAACATACTGAAAAAGGTTTTCGGCAGTAGTAATGACCGAGAACTTAAGCGCCTGAACAAAACTGTTAAACGTATTAACGAGCTCGAGGGCGACTTCGAGGCACTCTCTGATGAGGCTCTGCGGGCTAAAACTGAGGAATTTAGAGGGCGTCTCACCGGCGGTGCCTCCCTTGGCGAGCTTCTCCCTGAAGCCTTTGCTACGGTCCGAGAAGCAGGCCGGCGCACGATGGGGATGCGTCACTTCGACGTGCAACTAGTCGGTGGTATGGCTCTGCACGAAGGTAAAATTGCGGAGATGCGTACCGGGGAAGGCAAGACTCTAGTGGCAACACTCCCCGCTTATTTGAATGCGTTACCTGGTCACAGCGTTCACCTGGTGACCGTCAACGATTACCTGGCCAGTCGAGATGCCGCCTGGATGAGTCCACTCTATGAGTTTTTGGGGCTCACGGTTGGCGTTATTCGCTCAGGTCAGTCAGCGGCTGATAAGCGCGCCGCCTATGCGAGTGATATTGTCTACGGGACCAATAATGAATTTGGTTTTGATTATCTTCGGGACAACATGGCCTTCAGCCTTGAGGATAAGGCCCAGGGCAAATTGGCATTTGCGATCGTCGACGAGGTGGATTCTATTCTCATCGATGAGGCGCGAACGCCACTCATCATTTCCGGCGCCGCCGAAGACAGCTCGGAGCTGTACCGCACCATTAATAAACTTATTCCGCGCTTAGATTTAGAGTCAGAGGCGGCTGCTGGGGATTTCACTATTGACGAAAAACTTCGGCAGATAGAACTCACTGAGGCAGGCCACGAAAAAATCGAGGCCATGCTGGTTGAGTCGAAGTTACTTGACGATGGCGACAGCCTTTACGCTGCCACTAACTTAGGGTTATTGCACCATGTGCACTCAGGCCTGCGCGCGCACAACCTCTACCATCGGGATGTTGAATACATCGTCCAAAATGGGCAGGTGGTGCTGATCGACGAGCATACGGGGCGAACCATGCCCGGTCGACGTTTGTCTGAAGGTCTGCACCAAGCCATCGAGGCCAAAGAAAGCGTCAACATCCAGAGCGAGAGCCAAACCCTCGCCTCTACCACTTTTCAGAACTATTTCCGTTTGTACGACAAATTGGCGGGTATGACGGGTACCGCCGATACCGAGGCGTTTGAGTTCAGGCAAATCTATGGACTTGAGGTGGTGGTTGTTCCCACGAATAAGCCAATGGTGCGCAAAGATCTCAATGACCTTGTTTACCTGACTCGCGAAGAAAAGTTTGATGCCATTGTCGCTGACGTTAAGTCATGCATAGAGAACCAGGCACCCGTACTGGTAGGCACTGCTTCTGTAGAGACCTCAGAAGAACTGTCGGCTCATTTTAAGCGCGAAGGTATTGCTCACAAGGTTTTAAACGCAAAATACCATGAGCAAGAAGCGGAAATTATTGCCCAGGCCGGGCGTCCAGGGGTCGTCACCATTGCTACCAATATGGCCGGTCGCGGTACCGATATTGTCCTTGGTGGAAGCTTAGAGTCTGAGCTGGCCGCGGCAGCTGCAGGCGAAGCGGGTCGCGAGGCGATTCGAGCCGACTGGCAGCAACGCCACGACACCGTGATGGCTGCTGGTGGCTTGCATATTTTGGGCACCGAGCGACACGAGTCTCGACGCATTGATAACCAATTGCGTGGTCGTGCCGGTCGCCAGGGTGATCCAGGTGTTTCCCGATTCTATTTATCCCTTGAAGACAACTTAATGCGCATTTTTGCGTCGGAGCGCGTCAAGAGCTTTATGCAGGCGTTGGGCATGGAGAAGGGCGAGGCTATCGAACATCGAATGGTCACCAATGCCATCGAAAAAGCGCAGCGCAAAGTTGAGGGACGCAACTTCGATATTCGTAAGCAGCTTTTAGAATACGATGACGTCGCTAACGACCAGCGTCGAATTATTTATCGTCAGCGCGATGACTTGCTAGCCGATGGTGATATTTCCGATACCATCCGACAAATACGCGAGGACGTCGTTAACAAAGCGATCGATAGCTTTATTCCACCCATGAGTGTCGAAGAACAGTGGGATATTCCCGGACTGGAGCGACAATTAGAGGCCGAGTTTGCCGTTAACGCCCCCTTGGCCAAGTGGCTCGAGGAAGACAAAGGTCTGCACGAGGAAAGCTTGCGGCAGCGCATTGTCGACAGCGTTCAGAGTGCCTATGACGCCAAGTCGGCTGAGGTGGGTGAGGGCATGCGGCAGCTCGAGAAGCAGATTATGTTGCAGGTGCTCGATAATCTGTGGAAAGAGCACTTGGCCACCATGGATCAG
>CBFHMA010000181.1:0-3014 GCA_965656775.1 Luminiphilus sp. | reverse complement strand
ATGGCGTTGCTGAGCCAGCGCATGGATATCCGCGGCGATACCTGTGGGTTTGTTGCTGCTAGCCCAATGCAAAACTTGGCACGGTAGCTCGGCTGTTTGCAGCGCTTCTAACACCGCTTTGCGGCCGTAAATAGTCAGCGTTTTATCACGTTGAAACGAGTGCGAGCGCGGTACATTAATCGAGGACACGATGGCAACTGATACCTTGAACAGACATGGATACCTGAAATTTTACACTACCGCGGGCTGTCATTTATGCGAGCACGCTGAAGCCATCTTGCTGGATGCCGGTTGTCACTTCAGCGCGATTGATATTGAGCACGACCCTGAGCTTATCCAGCGCTACGGTATTCGAATTCCCGTTGTTGCAAAGGCATCGGGGGCAGAGCTGGGTTGGCCCTTTGATGGCACGGCTCTGCGGGCATGGCTGGCTGGCGACTGAGACTTCATTGTCAAATCAATCAAGACGCGTGGCTAGCAGCTAGCTAGGGCGGGCCACTTTGATCGCCAACACATCGCAGGGAGCGCTGTGTACAACCCCATCTGTTGTGGAACCCAGCAGCACGGCCAGACCAAAGCGGGCGTGACTACCTATAACGATAAGGTCGACGTTCAGCTCCGCGGCTTTGGCGGGTATTTCTGATTCGGGCCGTCCAATAACCAAATGGCGTTGATTGTCGGGTATGTTGTGGTCGGCACAAAAGTGGTTCAACTGCTCGGTAGCCTGCTGATAGATTTCATCTTGAATGGATGAGAAGTCCATTGGAATATCGCCACCATAGGTAATGCTCAGTGGCTCAACCGCATGCATCACGTGTAGGCTGGCATTCGACGCCGTTGCTAGCTGGTTGGCTTTGGCCAATACCCCCGGTGAGGTGGTGCCGAGATCAACCGCTACGAGCAAAGTGTTGTAGGGCATGTCAGTGTCTCCCATGTTTTTTTGCAGCTTAGCCCGAGCTTAGCCTGCTTACCAATAGTTATTGGAGTTTCCTGTCATGGCGTATTTCCTGATATTTTTGGCGATCGCTGCAGTGCTCGGTCCGCTGATGGCCGTCGTGCCCAGCAAGCGCCAGCGGGCGCTGGTCAGCGCCCGGGATCGCGCCGCTGCAGCTGGTGTAGCAGTCACACTTAAGGAGCCCACTCACATACCGCCGCGGCTCATGCGGGTCAGTGACAATCCTCTCGTCTGTTATGCCCTGCGCGTTGTCCCGCGAGAAGCGCGGGAGTGGCAACGAGACACGTGGGTGCGCACCCGTGAAGGTTGGCTAAGCGCCAGTGGCGCACCGTCACCATCGGTGCTTGCGGACTTGCCAGAGGGTGCCGAGGTCGTCGTGGCTGGATGGGATGATATTCGGATTTATTGGGACGAGCGGGGCGGTATGTCAGCCACGGATAACGTGATTAACTGCCTGCGGCTCATGCATCCGAATCCGGAACTACGGGGTCAAGGGTGAGCGTCGCAGGTATCGCTTTGACCAGACGAGTCATCGACAACGGCTTGACCCAAGGGGCGCCAACCCCGTATACATGGCGCCCTTTGACCTTTCCGATTCATTAGTTTGGCTGTCTTTATGGGTAAATCTCTGGTCATTGTCGAGTCGCCGGCGAAGGCGAAGACGATCAACAAGTACCTCGGCAACGATTTTATTGTGAAGTCGAGTGTCGGACATATTCGTGACTTGCCCACATCGGGTGGTAGCGCAGCGTCTGATCCAAAGGAGCGTGCCGCTCAAGCCGCGATTACGCGCAAAATGGCGCCCGACGAGAAGCAGCGCTATCAGGTTCGTAAAAAACGGGAACAGTTGGTGCGCCGCATGGGGGTCGACCCTGATCACGATTGGCATGCCCGCTACGAAATCTTGCCGGGTAAAGAGAAAGTCGTCGCAGAACTTCGCAAACTAGCCGAAAAATCCGATGCTATTTACCTGGCGACTGACCTCGATCGAGAGGGAGAGGCCATTGCTTGGCATTTGAAAGAGGCCATTGGTGGCGAGGATGCCCGCTATCAACGGGTGGTCTTCAATGAAATTACCAAAAAAGCGATCCAAGCGGCGTTTCAGCGGCCGTCCTTCCTCGATATTAATCGCGTTAATGCACAGCAGGCCCGACGCTTTCTCGATCGAGTGGTGGGTTTTGAGGTCTCGCCTCTGTTGTGGGCCAAAATTGCCCGCGGATTGTCGGCAGGGCGGGTACAGTCAGTGGCGGTGCGGCTTATTGTCGAGCGTGAGCGAGAGATTCGTGCGTTCGTCCCGGAAGAGTATTGGGAGGTGCACGCCATGCTGCAGCCCAATCGTGCTGCTCCGGTCAGTTTTGAGGTTAAACGCTTCAATGGTGACAAGTTTGCGCCCACCACAGAGGCACAAGCCCAAGCGGCAGTGACAGCCCTTGAGCCGGCGAGTTTCACGGTAACGGGATTAGAGGCTCGCAAGACCTCATCCAAACCCAGCGCGCCCTTTATTACCTCTACCTTGCAACAGGCCGCCAGCACCCGTTTGGGCTTTAGCGTCAAGAAAACCATGACTATGGCACAGCGCCTGTACGAGGCCGGGTACATTACTTACATGCGCACCGACTCCACTAATCTCAGTGAGGACGCTATTCAGGCCTGCCGCCAGTACATAGGCAAACACCTGACAGCGGCTTACTTGCCCCCAGAACCCGTGCGGTATTCCTCTAAAGAGGGTGCACAAGAGGCCCACGAGGCTATTAGGCCCTCAGACGTGAATGTATCCCAGCAACAGCTATCGGGTATGGAGCGAGATGCGGAGCGCCTGTATGAACTGATCTGGCGACAGTTTGTTGCCTGCCAGATGACGGCTGCGCGCTATCTGTCGACCACCGTTACAGTGACTGCAGCGGGCTACGAGATGACCGCTCGAGGTCGAGTGGTGGAATTTGATGGTTTTACCCGCATACAGTCCCCGGTAGCTCGCAAAGGTGACGACGCCGAATTACCGGCATTGCAGGAAGGGCAGGTGCTGACACTAAAAGCGCTTGATCCGCGCCAGCATTTC
>CBFHMA010000180.1:0-3027 GCA_965656775.1 Luminiphilus sp. | reverse complement strand
GCCCATCGGGTTTTTGAAGAAGAGGGGCTCGAGGCCTATTCACGCTACCAAATCGCCCATGAACAAGATCCCTTGGCGCCGGGGCAGGCATTTACCATGGTGCGCAAATTGCTTGATCTTAATGGACAGGTTCAAGATCCATTGGGAGTCGAGGTCGTACTGCTCTCACGCAACAGCGCTGATACTGGCTTGCGCGTATTCAATTCTATAGAGCACTATGGTTTAGGTATCACCCGTGCCGCTTTCTGCGGAGGAGAGCCACCATGGCGGTACATACACGCTTTTGGTTGCCAACTGTTTTTATCCTCAGAGTCCGATGATGTGCGTAAAGCACTCGAGAACAATGTGGCGGCGGCAACACTGGTATCGGGTGCTCGCCAGGATGCCGATATCCGTCAAATACGCTTCGCTTTCGATGGTGATGCAGTATTGTTTTCCGACGAAGCCGAGCGTGTTTTCAAAGAAAGTGGTCTAGAGGCGTTTACCGCGAGTGAGCGCGCAGCTCGGCATGAGCCCCTTCAAGGGGGACCTTTTAAGAGCTTTTTGTTCGCACTACAACGTCTGCAAAGCGCGTTTCCGGCCACCGAGTCACCCATTCGCACAGCGCTCGTCACTGCGCGTTCTGCACCGGCACACGAGCGGGTGATACGCACATTGCGCGCCTGGGATATCCGCATTGACGAATCTATCTTCCTCGGTGGTATGAACAAAACCGAATTTCTCAGGGCGTACCGCGCTGACGTGTTTTTTGACGATCAGCAAACCCATTGCGATTTGGCGGCCGAGCACGTCACTACCGGTCATGTGCCCCACGGGGTAGCAAACCAGACGAAAGTCGATGTAAGCTCCACCGATTAGTATAAAAATCGTGTTTTTTATTTCTTTTTTGGGAAACTCGCAGTATCTCAGGTCACACAATACCGAGATGGCGGTCAGGGGGTCGGCGTGAAATTACAGCAATTACGCTATATATGGGAGGTCGCTCATCACGACCTTAATGTCTCAGCCACAGCCCAGAGTCTGTTTACGTCACAACCCGGCATCAGTAAACAAATTCGTTTGTTAGAAGACGAGCTGGGGGTCGAGGTATTTGCGAGAAGCGGCAAGCACTTAACGCACGTCACCCCTTCTGGGGAGGTCTTTCTGGAGTTGGCTGGGTAAATGCTGCGTAAAGCCGAGTCTATGAAGCGCGTTGCCCAAGAGTTTTCCAATGAACGCAGTGGCACTTTGTCGATTGCGACAACCCACACCCAGGCGCGCTATGTGCTGCCGGGTATCATCAAAGAATTCATCACCGCTTACCCCGATGTTTCCCTGAATATGCAGCAGGGAACGCCCATGCAAATCGCTGAAATGGCAGCGGAGGGGGTGGTTGATTTCGCTATCGCCACCGAGGCATTGCAGTTGTTCTCCGACTTGATCATGTTGCCTTGTTATCGCTGGAATCGCTGCATTGTTGTCCCTAAAGAGCACCCACTCGCACAACTTGACCGGGTCTCACTGGAAGCGGTGGCAGAGCACCCCATCGTCACTTATACCTTCGGTTTTACCGGCCGCTCAAAGCTTGACGACGCGTTCAGCTCCCGTGGATTGGAGCCCAAGGTTGTGTTTACCGCGGTCGATGCGGACGTTATAAAAACCTATGTCCGGCTGGGTTTGGGCATCGGCATTATTGCGGGTTTGGCCTACGACGAAGTGCAAGACAGTGACTTGGTGAAAATTGATGCGGGGCACCTGTTTGCCAGTAGCGTCACGAGCCTTGGCTTCAGAAAGGGTACGTTTTTGCGGGGCTATATGTACGATTTTATCGTCGAGTTGGCACCCCATCTTTCCCGTGAAATTGTGCAAGAAGCGTTATCGCGACCGAATGCGTCAGAGCGCCATGAGCTTTACAGTCACATCGAGCTACCGACTTACTGACCGAGTTTTTCCAGAGTCCGCATAAAAGGACCGACCTTGTCGAGGGTCTCTTGATATTCGGCATCGGGCTCTGAGTCGTACACAATACCGCCGCCGCCCCAGCAGTAGAGCCTGTCATCAACGGCTTCAACGGTGCGGATAGCAATGCTCGACTGCAACCTGCCGTCGGGCCAAATCGCAAACACACTGCCACAATAGCTACCTCTGGGTTCTGATTCGAGTTCGCGGATAATTTCAGCGGCACGTTTTTTGGGCGCACCCGTAATAGATCCACCGGGTGAGCATCCTAGAAGGATGTCGCCGGGACTCGTATCTTGTTTAAGCCTGCCGGTTACGGTACTGACTAAATGGTGGACGTTGTCGTAGTGATGTAGAGCGCACAGTTCGGTGGTAAGCACCGATCCCGGTTCACAGTAGCGACCGAGATCATTGCGTAATAGGTCCGTTATCATCACATTTTCAGCACGGTCTTTGATGCTGAGTTTAAGCTCCTCTGCAATACGCTGGTCTTCTTGCGGGTCTGAGTGACGCGGTCGTGTGCCTTTAATGGGCTGAGTGGTCACTTCTCCGTTGCGGATGGTGAGAAATCGCTCAGGCGACATCGATAGAATGCTGTGGGCAGGAGAGGGCCGCAAGAACGCACTAAAGTCCCCTGGAGCGACGTTCCGAAGCTGCAGAAAGGCGTAAAAGCAATCGCCTTGAAAGCGACTGACAAAACGCTGAGCGAAATTGACTTGGTAGCAGTCCCCTCGGCCAATGTAGTCCTTGATCCTTTCGATGGCTGCCATGTACTGGCGTCGAGATGACTCTGCTGTGAACGGTGCCAGTAATCTGAAATTGTCCCTCGGCATGGCAGGAGGCGACATCAAACGCCGACGGATTTGCTCAAGCTCGTGACCCGTCATTTCGCTGTCGCTGACAAGCCAGCACCGCTGGAGGTAATGGTCCTGCAGCACATGCCAGCGGTAGATGCCCGCCGATGCAGGTTGGAACGATGAGCCTGAGACCCCTAATGTTACCGCTGCACTGTCGTAGTCGAGATGACCAATGGCTATTGCACCGGCGCCATATTTGCTCAAGCCCTGTTCAATTCTGTCCACCCACTGG
>CBFHMA010000179.1:0-3050 GCA_965656775.1 Luminiphilus sp. | reverse complement strand
TTTGGTCACTGGCGTTGCAGAACCTACCTAGGCCTTCGCGGTCGTATGCCAGTTTCAAAAATGTTGCCCTATAGTTGGTACGACACACCCAACATCCATTTCTGTACCATTAAGGACTTTGAATCCCTGTGCGCATCTTTGGCTATCCAAATCACCGATCACGCGATTGTCGCAGGCGAGTGGGAAACCACCCTGGCAAAAATCGCGCCCAATGTATTCGCGACCACCGCTATCTATCGGATTCGCCGATGCGGGTTATAGCAACCCTTGTACTTATGTGGCTCCTGCCCGGCATTAGCCACGCCCAGCAGTCCGAGCGCTTCGACCAGTACGAACTGCACCGCAGCGTGGTTTACAGTACGTTTTTATCCCCTGAAATTGCAGCTCGCTACGGCTTATCTGTGCGCGATGTAGACGCAGCTGAAGTGCGCGGACGACCCATGGCTATTGAGGGACGCACCTGGGATCTGATTACTGGCACATCGCTGACATTTGAGGAAATTCGCGACGGGCAAGCCACTTATTACATCGCTCCCTTTGAATTTCTTGATCGAGAATGGCGTTTTTTCGAGTTTACTTTCACCCCCGACGGCAGCGATAAACCCTATCAATATAAGTTTAAAACACAGCTGTGGCGCCAAGATTAGGACTTTTGGGGAGGCAACGTTATGTCAACCGTCGTTCTCGCCAGCGGTAACCGCGGCAAATTAATCGAGCTTCAGCAAGCCCTGAAGGATAGCCACTTCACCTTAGTACCACAGGGCGAATTAGGTGTAAGCGACGCGATCGAAGACGGCATAACGTTTTTAGAGAATGCCTTGATCAAAGCGCGTCATACAGCGCGACTAACGGGAAAACCTGCTCTCGCCGATGATTCGGGCTTAGTCGTACCCGCCCTTGGCGGGGCACCCGGCATTTACTCATCCCGTTACTCGGGCAAAGGTGATAGGGGCAACAACGACAAACTACTGGCAGCGATGGCGGGTTATCAAGCTGAGCAACGCCGCGCTTGGTTTATTTGCGTATTGGTTTTCTTGAGTAGCGCCGACGACCCTGCGCCGATTGTGGCAGAAGGTCGCTGGCACGGATTCATTGCTGAGGGTGCACGCGGACAGGGTGGTTTTGGCTACGACCCGGTATTTGTGATAGACGAGCAAGGTCGTACCGCTGCAGAGCTCGCCGCCCATGAAAAACAAGTCGTGAGTCACCGCGGACAAGCTATAGCAGCCCTCAGAGCTAAACTAGGTGCCTGAGCAAGAGTGGCAGCCACCCTCAACGTTGGTTGATGCTGGCTTCGAGCAACCCCCTGTCAGCTTATATGTCCACATTCCGTGGTGTGAACGTAAATGCCCATATTGTGATTTTAATTCACACGAACACTTCAGCCCCGCGCTTGAGAAACCCTATGTCTCGGCGCTACTGGCAGATCTTGAACAGCAAATAGAAGAGCAAGCGATACCATCGGTCACCTCCATATTCATCGGTGGTGGTACGCCTAGCTTATTCAGTGCCAAGTCTATCGATGAACTGTTAAAAGGCGTTTTCTCTCGGGTTAACCTTGCGCTCGGCGCAGAAATCACCCTCGAATGTAACCCCAGTAGCGGGGAAGTCGAACGCTTTGCGGGATATCGAAAGGCCGGTGTTAACCGTTTGAGTCTGGGGGTGCAAAGCTTTCATGATGTCGCATTAACTGCCTTGGGCCGGATTCACAACGCCGACCAAAGTAGGCGCGCAGTAGCGGCAGCGGCCGACTATTTTGAGCGTTTCAACATCGATCTTATGCATGGTTTGCCCGATCAGGATCACCAACAAGCGCTGGATGATCTATCGGAGGCTATACACCATGGTGCAGATCACATTTCGTGGTATCAACTCACCATAGAACCCAATACCGCCTTTTATTCGAGCCCACCTAAATTGCCGGTGGAAGATACCCTAGCGACCATTCAAGGGGAGGGGGAAGCACTTCTGCAGGGGTCGGGATTCCAACAGTATGAGGTATCGGCCTGGGCGCGCCCTGGTGAGGCCAGCACCCACAACATGAATTACTGGACCTTTGGCGATTACATTGGCGTTGGTGCCGGCGCCCACGGTAAGTTGACCCGACCCGATGGCACTGTCCTTCGCACCCGCCGCAGCCGTATCCCCAAGGATTACATGGCCTCTATTCACAATCAGACGCCACCCATTACAGAACATATTCCCGAACAAGACGTGGTGGTGGAGTTTTTGTTGAACACCTTACGTCTCCAAGAGGGTGTACCCACCAGTCTATTGGGCCGCCGAACAGGCCGAGCGTTTACCGAGGTAGAGGCTGTGTGGTCAACATTGGTCCAAAGGGGACTGGTGACACCCGGTGATCAGCGTCTCTCCACGACACCACTGGGTTATCGCTTCTTAAATGACGTGATTGGGGCATTTCTTGAGGGGTAGTGCCTCGATGGTTAAGGGCTATCGGCATCTTGGCGCCGGTAGAGTAGATCCCAAACACCGTGGCCTAAGCGAGCGCCTCGGCGCTCAAACTTGGTTTCAGGCCGCCATGCTGGACGTGGCACAAAGTCCCCAGAGGTACTGGTGTTCTGCAAAGTAACCTCACCATCGAGGACCTCGAGCATGTGCTCTGCATAGGGCTGCCAATCGGTTGCTACATGCAGCAGACCACCGATCTTCAGTCTCGCTGAAGCCATGGCAATAAAATCTGGCTGGATGAGCCGGCGCTTGTTGTGGCGCTTTTTATGCCAAGGATCGGGAAAATAGATTTGTAAGACGTCGAGACTATTGGGCGTGATGCAGCCTTGCAAGATAGGTACCGCATCTTCGGCGTAAACCCGTAGGTTGTGGAGTCCACGCTCCATCGCCTGCCCTAGTAAACGACCCACCCCCGGTCGATGGACCTCAATACCCACGAACTGACTATCGGGTTGCGCTTCGGCCATGGCCACCAGCGAATCACCCATACCAAAGCCAATTTCCAGAACTCGCCTACCACTGCCACCGAAGGTTTGATTCCAATCGAGCTCCCCTTGGTCTAAAGCCAACCCAAATTGAGG
>CBFHMA010000178.1:0-3053 GCA_965656775.1 Luminiphilus sp. | reverse complement strand
TGTCCAATATGGTGATGGCCGCAGGCATTCATGCAACCCGAGATGTTCAGCTCGATAGGTCCAAGGTCATGCAAATAATCTAAGTCATCGAAGCGGTCTTGGATGGCTAGCGCCACGGGAATAGATCGGGCGTTTGCTAAGTTACAAAAGTCGCCACCGGGGCAGCAGATCAGATCCGCGAGGGTGCCGCCATTGGCTTTGGCTAGTCCGTAGTTCTGAAGCGATTTCCATAGTTCATACAGAGCATTTTCCGGTACATCCGCCAGCACCATATTCTGATGATGGCTGTTACGGATTTCGCCAAAGCTGTAGCGATCGGCCAAATCCGCCATGGCGTCAAGTTGGTCAGCGCTAATGTCGCCGGGTGCTTGGCCGTGGGCTTTCAATACGACCGTCACCGCACGATAACCTGGCTGCTTATGATTGTGGGTGTTGTTGCGCAGCCACTGTTGGAAAATGGGGTCCCCCGGTAGTACGGCGTTGCTGTTTGTAAACGATTGGTAGGGCATCGGACTAAAGTGCGCGCGAGCCTCACTCAGGGCTACTTCAGGCAATGTCATAACACCGCCTTTTAGCGGGCGCCACTCGTCGTCAACGGCCTTCCTAAACGCCTCGACGCCCATGGCTTTAATCAGAATCTTGATGCGCGCCTTGTATTTGTTATCGCGCCGGCCCAACCTGTTGTAGACGCGTAAAACTGCTTCGAGGTAGGTCAGCAGGTGTTCAATAGGGAGCCACTCTTCGATGACGCTACCAATGACCGGCGTACGCCCTAGGCCACCACCGACGATGACACGCACACCTAAGGCGCCGCTGTTATTGCGATGCAGGGCCAAGCCGACATCGTGGGCATAAATCGCGGCGCGATCTTTCAGGCTACCGCATACCGCAATCTTGAACTTACGGGGCAGAAATGCAAATTCCGGGTGCAACGTGGACCACTGACGAATGAGCTCGCAATAGGGGCGGGGGTCTTCCGTTTCATCAGGGGCAATGCCGGCAAAGTGGTCGGTGGTGGTGTTGCGAATGCAGTTGCCGCTGGTTTGGATGCAGTGCATATCCACATCGGCCAATTCATCGAGAATATCGGGCACGGCTTCGAGCGCTGGCCAATTAATCTGCAGGTTTTGCCGAGTACTCACGTGGGCGTAGCTGCGGTCGTAGCGGCGTGTGATAGCAGCAACCTTGCGCAGTTGCTTGCTGTTCATCAGCCCATAAGGGACCGCTATGCGCAGCATGGGCGCGTGACGCTGTATATACAGTCCGTTCTGTAATCGCAGTGGGCGAAAATCTTCTTCGCTTAGCTCGCCCGCCAGGTAGCGATTGAGCTGCTCGCGAAACTGCAGGGCGCGTTCTCGCACCAAGCGTTTGTCGTCATTGTGGTAGGTGTACACAGGCTCACCAAAACTCTTTGATTTCGGCTGCGCTTTATTTCACACTATGGGCGGTTTTTATATAGCCAAACTAGACCGTTTTGGAGATTGGAAATGTCGAAAAGTAATATGACAGATGGTTCCGCAGACGCACTGGCCGCTGCCGCCTTGGTCTGCGTTGCCATCACTTGGATGTTTCTCTGGCTGGGCGGTATGCCCCACTGAGAATGGATGATGGCGGGCTACTGACCCGCCAATACCAACCGCACAACCATTAGCACACCGCCAATGAAGAGGGCGGTAAATACAATGCCCGCAACAATAAAAATACCGGCATTGCCTTGGTTAAAATCCCGCTCCCGATTTTTTGAGCTCTGCACGCCCAGTGCTGCAGCGAAGACACTTTGCAGTAGGTCCTTGGTCGATATTTTGCCGTTTTCAGAGGTTTCCTCTGTGCCATGTGGCGCAGCGTGTTGATCAGTCATACGGCGGGTGTCCAATCGATGAGAGTGGTTCGTGGGCTCGCTTATGTCGCGTCGTAACAGGCTTTTACCTTGGCCCGCGTCGCAGCAGTAGTGTACCCGAATTCAAGTTGCATCGAAACGTGCCCAGACGCCACCTACGACCCATTGCCGGGGATACACAGTGGGTATCGACGCAGTGTCGGGGGAGCTAGAGGAAGCCGGCCTAGCGCTTTATGAAATCGGGGATGAACCAGAGCAAGTGCATCGGGAAAACCACTCAATTTCTCATCGAGCAGGCCCTCAGTTTGCGGGAATTCGAGCCTGATCAAACCGAGTGTTGACCTCCGCGCGACGTCGTAGGTCACCCGCGTCACAACGTGTTCTTGTGTACCTTACCCCCCTTGATAATGAGACGCAGGTTGTCGGCGGGGTTGGCGAGGACTGAGATGTCCTCGAGGGGGTTGCCATCGACCAACAACAAATCAGCCAACGCACCTGGCTTCACCACGCCGACGGTACCATAGGGATTTCGAGGGCCTGATAAGGCCATTAGCTCGCCCGCTTTAGAGGTGGCTTGGCGCAGCACTTCAACCGGCGTAAACCATTGGCGGCGGCGTACCAGTTCCTGATTAATCTGATTCAATGCCGCCAGCGAGGTTACCGTATCTTCACCGAATACAATGTTACGGTAGTTCAATTCAGCGGCCATTGACATCAAGTTGTGCAAGCCATCCCGTGCGAGTTGCTGCTTAGCGCGCTGATCCGGCGTGAAGCCCTTCAATTCCTGCTCGAAGATCATAACCTGCGGAGACAACCAAACCCCTTTTTTCTGCATGTGCTTGAGTGTGTCTTTGTCTATCAAGTTGGCGTGTTCTATAGATCTAACCCCCAAATCAACGGCTCGTCGAACGCCCTCGCTGTTGTATACATGCGCCGCTACATAGGTGCCCCAGTGACTGGCTGCATCTACTGCCGCGCTGATTTCAGCATCGGTGTACTGCATCACATCTAGTGGGTCGGCGTATGAAGAGATGCCACCACCCACTGCAATTTTGATTTGCGATGCTCCACGCCGGAGATTTTCTCGGGTTGCCTTCAACACCTCGGGGACGCCATCGGCGACCAGGGTCATACCACGCTTCTCGAGATTGCTGCGGCTATTGGGGTCGAGTAATCGGGATTGCGCATCGGCCAAGCGGTGATCACCATGCCCTGA
>CBFHMA010000177.1:0-3061 GCA_965656775.1 Luminiphilus sp. | reverse complement strand
TGGCGATACCGGCGGTGACACGGGTGGCGATACCGGCGGTGACACGGGTGGCGATACCGGCGGTGACACGGGTGGCGGGACCGAACCCGACGGTGGAGCAACGGGCGGTATCAGCGGCAGCGGTCAAAAATCATTTGGCGCGATAACACGTTTCGGCAGTATTTTCGTCAATGGTGTGGAGTACGAAACCACTGACGCAACCATCTTCAAAGATGGAGAACTAGCCACTGAGGATAGCCTTGGGGTTGGTATGGTGGTTTACGTCGAGGGCGTTATTAACCCGGACGGCGTCACCGGCACCGCAAGCTTAGTCATTTTCGATAATGAGATAGAGGGACCCGTATCAGCAGTGGTCCCCGATACCAACGGTGATGCCAAGCAACTCACTATTTTGGGCGTCGATATTATCGTTGAGCGCACGGGTACCGTCTTCGAGGGCGTCAGTTTTGACACCGTTGCCGAAAATGATGTGCTCGAGGTGTCAGGTTTTCCCGAGACGGGTAATAACTTACGTGCGACCCGCGTGGAGAAAAAATCCACCTTCACGTCGGGTGAAAGCCAGGTAGAGCTCAAGGGCTCTGTCGCGAACCTGACAGACACCAGTTTCAATTTAGGTGCCTACACTGTCGAATACACCGATGCCGATCTAGCCGGCTTGGGCGCTACGGCACTAGCGAACGGCCTTTTCGTCGAGGTTTACGGGACCTTAACCGACACCACCATTAGCGCCCAACGCATTGAACCAGAGGACAACATTATTGATCGGATCGACACCGACGACGATGTGTCCGTTGAGGGCACCGTCGCTGATTATATTGACGACAGTAACTTCACCATCAACGGTATTCGTATCGATGCAAGTAACGCCAATAGACAACCCCAAGATCTACGTCTGGCAAATGGGGTGATCGTTGAAGCAGAGGGTGCATGGGACGGTCAAATACTCATTGCTTCCAAGATAGAGGCCCGCCGCGGTCGCATCGAAATTGAAGCCGTCGTGGCAGCTGTCGATAACAGCGCCCAAACTCTTTCGCTGCAATTGGGCTCGGACGTCATCACGGTGGTTACCGATAACAGAACACTGTTTGATGACGATACCGATGTTGTCGAAAAACTAACGCTTGCCGATATTAACCTTGGCGATTTTCTTGAGGTCGAGGCCTACGCCGATGGAGAGCGACTCGTGGCTACCCGCATCGACCGGGATGAACGCGATAGCGATGACGACATTGAATTGCAGGGCCCGGTACAGTCCTTTATCGCCAATGTCAGCATTACTGTGTTGGATATTACTTACGATGTGACGGGTGCCTCCTTTGAGGGACTACGCGGCGAGTCTTTATCGAGGGATACATTTTTTACGCAGCTGTCTGTGGGCGATCTTGTGAAACTCGACATCGATCCCGCGACCCCGGGAGTAGCTCTAGAAGTTGAATTTGAGAGTAGTAACAGCCTTGACGGTGCCGATGACTTCGATGATGACGATTCCAGTGATGATTCAGACGACGACGAAAGCGACGACTGAATTGAGCAGCCCAAACACGGTAGAAAATTGTGATGAAGATCATGCTAAATCTTAGCTACAGGGATCTTCATCACAAAATAGAGCACAACAAGCGACACAGGGCGCAATGGGACCTAGTCTGAACCTCCAAGCACGACATTTGAATCGCTGGAGAGTTACATGGCTCAAGTACTACAAGACGCGCGTTACCAGAATCTGACCGGTCGGTTGGTTCGGGTGTGCACCAAACGCCCGCTTGCCCATGCCATGATGCTTCTGGGTTGCGCCCACGCAGACTTGTCCTTTGCCGACCCTATTTTCTTTCCCCAACAAGACGCCAAAAGCTCCCTCTTTATTACCCAAGAGGGCAATGACAATCGAGTAGGCTCAGATATATACGCGTTCGAGCAATCTAGTCACAGCGGACATCGACTACACGCCACCATCAGCCAGGTCGGTGATGACAACATTGTCTTGGGTCGGCAGTCGGGACACCAATCGGCCATCATTGAACAGGGCGAGCAGGATGAAGTTGCCATTAACAACCGCATCTTTGTAACGCAAACAGGTGCAACGGCTATCGATTCAACGCCCAACACACTAGAAGTGGAAATGGCAGGCAACGGTAACGGCGCCAACGCCATTGACATCGATGGACAACCCGAACTCACCAAGTACAGCTGGCTCATGGGTGACGGTGGCGGTGTCGCCGGGCAACACGGTGAAGGCAACGCCATGGAGCTGGATATCGAGGGTGACGACAACACGTTCGTTATTTATCAAGGGTCCGACAAAACTGGCGTTGATCAACTTGGTGTCTACAGCCGCAACAACGTCATGGAAGTCGATTTAGAAGGCAATGCCAACAGGGTTGTGGCTTACCAAGGGCTCGACAGCAACCGGAATCAAATTGAGCTCGAGGGTGATCGAAATACCATTACCGCGGGCCAGTTCGGCATTGGCAACGACATTTCACTAATGGCCCAAGGTGATGACAACCGAATCATGGTCGACCAAGGTATGGCATTGGGGCAAACAGGCACCGACTACAACATCGCTAGCATCAGTGTGACTGGCTGGAATAATCAAGTGTCATTGCAACAGCAAGGCAGCTTCAACAGCGCATACCTCACTCAGGTTGGCAATAACAACAGCATCTTTGTAAGACAGACATCCATCGGCCGCTGAATACGAGTCGCTGCTGTCGCCGAAAATCCCTGTAAACTCACAAGATCAATACCTGTCGTTAACTCTTGAACGGGAGCACCGTCCTGTGGATTTTAGGAAGCACTTGCTGTCGCGCGGTTATTGGCTGGCCCAAATGAGCGCTTCCGCAACCTTGCTGGGTGTAGCGTTGTTCTACCAATACGGCCTTGGGGAGGAGCCATGCCAAATTTGCGTGCAAGTACGCCTTTGGGTGGCTGCACTGTTCATATTGGGCGCACTAGGTTCAGTTCTTCAGTATCACCAAATTCGCAACGGCTTACGGCTGTTGTCCTTGGGATCAATCATTGCCATGGGCGAGCGCAGCTATGTTCTTTATCAGCTTGAGCAAGG
>CBFHMA010000176.1:0-3076 GCA_965656775.1 Luminiphilus sp. | reverse complement strand
CGCTAGCCATCCAAGACCGCTTCGATGACTTAGATTATTTGCATGACCTTGGACCAATCGAGCTGAACATCTCGGGTTGCATGAATGCCTGCGGCCATCACCATATTGGACACATCGGTATTTTAGGCGTCGACAAAAAGGGCGCTGAATTTTTCCAAGTATCCCTCGGCGGAAAACAGACGGGTAACACCCAACTCGGCAAAATTTTAGGCCCTTCGTTTAGCGCAGAGCAGATTCCGGATGTGATTGATACCGTACTGCAAACCTATGTGGCCCTGCGCCATGAAGACGAGCATTTTATTGATACCTGCCATCGGGTGGGCATCGAGCCCTTTAAAACTGCAGTTTATAAGCCCGCCTCCACCCTCGACACGGAGCATTCCCATGCCGCTGCTGTTGCTTGATACCCCAAGTGGACAGCCAAAGTGGCTGGAAGAGGCACCCCCAACCCAGACTGCGATGACACTGGCTGACTGGCTCGAACAAGGCAACGATACACCGCCCGATGACGGTGCTATTCAGCTAACAACCGCGGATAATCCAGAGGCACTGCTCAGCGCACTGACGCATTTGCACCGTGTCGAGGTACTATTCGACGACATTAATGACGGTCGCGGCTTCAGCGTCGGGCGGCGCTTGCGAGAAATGGGTTTCGCCGGTGAAATACGCGCTACGGGACGCTTTCTGCAAGATCAGATACATTATCTGTCACGCTGTGGTTTCACCGCTTTTGCGCTGCCAGCGGGCACGCCAGAGAACATCGTGTTAAACCAGCTGAAACCTTTTAGTATTGGCTATCAGGCCGTGCTCAATGAGTCGGCTCCCCGGATATTAGCAACCCAATCGCCGCCGGCATCAGCCCCCGCCGAGGCTCATCGAGTGAGGTAGAACATGGACAATGGCAGCATCACCTTTACCTTTGCTGCCATTTTTCTGGGTGCCGCCGCGTTTGCGTCGGCGGCCCTGTACACCCGCCAACCGATCATCATCGCTTATATCGCCCTTGGGGCCCTACTGGGACCTTACGGCAGCGGCGTCATTAATAATGTCGATCTGGTGGCCGATGCGGGCCACATAGGCATTATTTTTCTGTTGTTTTTGTTGGGTCTTGATATGCAACCAAAGACCCTCATCAGTAGTTTGAAACAATCGACGTTTGTTGCGGTCATCAGCTCCCTCGCTTTTTCAGGCAGCGCTTGGGGCATGGCGCGTCTGTTCGGCTTCGACCAACAAGATGCGCTGATCATCGGTGCGGCGCTCATGTTCTCCTCAACCATTATCGGCATCAAACTACTGCCCACTACCGTGCTCCATCATCGCCATCTGGGTGAAGTGCTGGTGGCGCTTTTGCTGTTTCAAGACCTGCTCGCCATTATCGTCCTAGTGGTACTGCAGAGCGGCACCGGTAACAATGTTGAGTGGTTGGCGCTACTCAAACCCCTAGCGCTTCTCCCAGTACTGGGCGGCGCTTGCTGGGCGCTGGTGAAATTTGCACTCATCCCACTAATTAGCCGCTTCGACCGCTACCACGAGTACATTTTCCTGCTGTCAGTGGGCTGGTGTTTGGGAGTGGCCGAGGTGGCTGCACTGCTTGGGCTATCGGCTGAGATTGGTGCGTTTATGGCTGGCGTGGCGGTGGCCACTAGCCCCATTGCGCAATACATTGCTGTAAGTTTGAAGCCTCTGCGCGACTTTTTCTTGGTCATCTTCTTTTTCGCGGTCGGTGCCCAATTTAATTTGGCCACCCTGCCGCAAGTGGCATTGGCAGCAACGACTATGGCCGTCGTCTTGCTGGCTCTAAAACCTCTTATTTACAACGTGCTGTTACGAGGCGTTAGTGAATCTCCCAAACTTGCATGGAACTTGGGTTTCCGTTTGGGCCAGTGCAGTGAATTTGCCCTGCTCATCGGCTTTGTAGCCCTGAATGCCGGGGCGTTATCCCCCGAGGCAAGTACGTTGATTCAAGCCACCACCATCGTCACATTGCTGGCATCAAGCTATATCGTCGTGCTCAATTTCCCAACCCCCATTGCCATTAGCGACCGCCTGCGCCGAGACTGATCCGGTGTTTAACCGCCTATACGTTTTACTGCTTTCACTGATGGCTTGCCTCTGCGCGAGCGCACAGGCTGACACTATTCATATTGCAGTTGCCTCGAACTTTAATAAGACATTGCAGGTATTGGTTCAGCAGTTCGAGCAGAGCCACGACCATCGCGTGGTTATTTCATCGGGTTCGTCGGGTAAATTGTTCGCTCAGATTCAGCATGGAGCACCTTTCGATATTTTCCTGTCGGCTGACCGAGAAAAACCCGAGGCTCTTGAGCGCGCTGGATTGTCGGAACCGGGCATGCGATTTACCTATGCCTTGGGCACACTCGCACTGTGGGCGCCCCACATGGGTCCCACGGAAGACGGCCCGACCTTGCTGCAAAGTGGCCGCATCCAGCGCCTAGCATTGGCTAATCCACGTCTAGCACCCTATGGCATTGCCACCATCGACGTACTGGATCATTTTATGCTGACCGACGACACCCGAGAGACATGGGTACTGGGGGAAAACATAGCGCAAACTTACCAATTCATTGCTAGTGGTGCTGTCGACGCCGGTTTTGTCGCCTTGACCCAGCTCATGGGGGGGCAAGTCAACACGCAGGGTACCGTTTGGCGAGTGCCCTCCTCGCTGCATCGGCCAATCATTCAACAGGCGGTACTGCTGCGCCGTGCTAGTGCCAAACAGGGTGCTCGCGACTTCTGGCAATTTTTGCAAAGTGATACAGCTCGCTCCATTATTCGCGAGCACGGTTACACGGTGGCCCCCTAACTCATGCTAAGCCAGAGCGATCTCAGCGCCATATTGCTAACCGTGCAGTTGGCGACCACTGTCACGGTCGTCTTACTGATTCTTGGCACCCCCATCGCTTGGTGGCTGGCCCACACCCACTCGCTTTGGCGGCGCCCAGTAGCCGCCGTTATTGCCATGCCCCTCGTGTTACCGCCCACCGTGCTGGGTTTTTATTTGCTGATTTTTATGGCCCCCCAGGGCTGGCTGGGCCAAGTGACCCACAGTTTAGGC
>CBFHMA010000175.1:0-3077 GCA_965656775.1 Luminiphilus sp. | reverse complement strand
GGATGGTGAAAAAGCGCCCAAAACCGTCGCTAACTTTTTGAGCTACGTGGCCGATGGCTTCTACGACGGCACTATTTTTCACCGTGTTATCGACAATTTCATGGTGCAAGGCGGTGGTTTTGATACCGATATGCGCCAAAAGCCCACGAAAGAACCCGTCGAAAACGAAGCCGACAACGGCTTAGAGAATGCCCATGGCACCATTGCCATGGCGCGCACAATGGATCCGCACTCGGCAACGGCACAATTTTTTATAAACGTTAAAGACAATGACTTCTTGAACCACTCAGGCAAGAACATGCAAGGCTGGGGCTACACCGTCTTTGGCCGTGTGGTCGAGGGTGAGAATGTGATCGACCGTATTCGCGTAGTTGCCACCGGCAATAGTGGCGGTCATCAAGACGTGCCCGTTGAGCCCATCGTTATCGAGTCGGTAACCCTATTAGACGCTTAAAAGCATGGCGGTTACGCTCTTTATAAGCGACTTGCATTTAAGTGATAGCACGGTCGCTATCGAATCGACGCTAATCGCCCTGCTTGAAAACCAACCTGAACTCGACGCCCTTTATATTCTGGGTGACTTTTTCGAGTACTGGGTAGGTGACGACGATGACTCGGCGCAAATCCGCCGAGTCTGTCAGACCCTGGCTACGCAGGCTAAGCGTGGCACTGCTGTTTATCTCATGCGCGGCAATCGCGATTTCGCTTTGGGTGAGGCCTTCGCCGAGCGCGCCGGTGCCACTTTATTGTCTGACGATGAACACGTGATTGATCTCTACGGCACACCAGTCGCCCTGCTTCACGGTGACACGTTATGTACCGATGACACCGAGTATCAGCTGATTCGGGCTGTGGTCCGTGACCCAGCGTGGCTGACTGACATGCTGGCCAAACCACTCGAGGAGCGGCGCGCCTTTGCAGAGGCCATGCGCCAAACAAGCAAGACCAAAGCCGAAAACGACCCCAGCAATATTGTCGATGTCAATAACGACGCGGTGGAGGCCACCTTTCAACGTCTTGGGGTTACACAACTCATCCATGGCCACACCCACCGACCCCAACAACACACCCACTCGGGTGGAAAACGCTGGGTACTAGGCGATTGGACACCTGAGCAAGGGGCGGTAATCGGTGTAGCCACAGCCGACGGGTTTAGCCTGAAATCCCTACCGGTTGCCTAGCCGACTCACAAGATGCATCGGGCACCCCAGAGTGAAAACGGAATTCCCTATCGGGCTCGCAAATAAGACGGGCTTCAACCTGTTTTAAATGGTTCAGTCGCTTCTCGATACTGGTGGCATCAGTTAGACACTCAGCAATGGCCAAATAATCTCGAAAATGCCGGGATTCACTTTTCAAAAGCGATGTGTAAAAGCTCGCCAACTCATCGTCGAGCCAGGGAATAAGCGCTGCAAAACGCTCACAAGAGCGCGCCTCAATCAGCGCACCCACCAATAGGGTATCGATGAGTCGGTCAGGTTCAGCGCTGCGCACCTCTGCTCTCAGTGCACTGGCATAACGCGAGGCCGATACCGCACTGTAGTCAATACCTCGGCGCTGCATGATGGCAAACACCTGCTCAAAATGACGCAGTTCTTCCCGCGCCAGACGCGACATTTTGTGCAGCAGGCTACCGTGCTCGATGTACCGATACATTAAATTCAATGCGGTAGAAGCAGCTTTCTTTTCGCAGTTCGCGTGATCGATAAGCAGCAGCTCGAGATTGGCCAGTGCAGACCTTACCCAAGCTTCGGGGGTCGGACAGGGCAAAAAGCCGTGCACCGCTGACAGATCGACGGGGTTCACGATGCAGCGTTGTTGAACAAGTCAGGGGTCGCGAGATAACGCTCGTAATGGGCTACGGACAGCTCCCACCACGCTCTATCGACCTGCTCTCGCAACTCGACCAGTGTATCGGTCTGACGCGCACCTTGAATACGAAACCCGTACTTATCAGGGTCTTTAATCTGGTTAGCACCCGCTTTCAGTAAGGCAAATAACCAGCAGTATTCATCGTGTTGAGGATTAAAACGTACCAGCTGAACATCGAGTTGCCAGCGCAGCAAATCGGGGTCTTCCACAACGAATTTCTGCTGCATACACGTGCTTAGGAATTCTGCCAAGCGCTTATCGACAATGCCTTTCTCCGCTTCGTTGTAGGCGTTCCAATCGATCACCTCGTGGCTAAAACGCTTACAGCCACGACAAACGCTGTCACCGATACCCGTGGAGCAAACCCCGATACAGGGGGTACGAACTCGAGAGACGGGTGATAATGCCTTCGAGAGTGTCCCCGATACAGAGCTTTTAGTAGTGTTATTGGGCAACGCTTCAGTCATGGGATAATTGTAGAGTATGGGTCCTTTGAATGCACGGCATCACCGCACAATGGGTGCGGTAGAACCCGGACGCGGGCTATACTATTGCTCCGGAATTTGTCGTCAACGGTCAAAGGTAAGACATCTGACACGCAAGCTCAGCCTCTGATCCCTACTGGCCAAGCCGTCAGGTACCCCAAGCAACGACGACCTAACAGTCATGCCATCATCCAAGGAGTAGCACTGTGCTTGAAGCTTACCGCGCCCACGTCGCTGAACGCGCCGAACAAAACATCCCACCCAAACCGCTCAACGCCGAGCAAGTGGCAGGGCTTGTCGAACTTTTGAAAGCGCCGCCAGCGGGTGAAGAAGCCACGCTGCTTGAGTTAATCACCCATCGTGTACCACCGGGTGTCGATGAGGCTGCCTACGTCAAAGCGGCTTTTTTATCGGCTATCGTCAAGGGCGAAAGCGAGTGCCCCCTTATAACTCCCGAGCACGCGATCAAGCTACTGGGCAATATGCATGGTGGCTACAACATCGAAACCCTTGTGACACTGCTCGATAATGAGCGTTTGGGTGCTCTTGCAGCCGAGGAATTGAAGCACACACTCCTGATGTTCGATGCCTTCCACGACGTGGAAGAACGTGCCAAAAATGGCTGCACAAACGCACAGGGTGTCATGCAAAGCTGGGCTGAGGGCGAGTGGTTCACCCAGCGTAATAAGGTGGCGGAGTCCATCAAAATGGTGGTCTTTA
>CBFHMA010000174.1:0-3081 GCA_965656775.1 Luminiphilus sp. | reverse complement strand
AGGACATTCAGCGGGGCGTTAATATGCCCGGAACGACCCTGCAAGGCCCGGTTGGCACCCTGGCTATTTACCCGGACCAGCTACTGCAGGAGCACGATAAAGACATTCCCTTCTTGGATGGCACCCAGGACCAAGCCAATGACAACCGCATCATTAATGTGGCGTTGCGTTTGCAGTCGGAGAATCCTGGCACCTTTGTTTGCCTGGTGACGAAAGACATCAATATGCGCATCAAGGCCAAAGGCTCGGGCTTGGTGAATGTGGAAGACTATCGCCACGACCGTGTGCTTGATGATATCGATCTTTTGGCAACCGGTTACATTCACATCCCCGGGGATTTTTGGGCCACTGTCAGTGATGTTGACACAGTCCGAGAAGATGACATCACGCTGCACCGTATACCGGTTGCTTCATTGCCCGACGCCTATTCCAATGTCTTTATATACGACGACGGTGCTTTTTTAGCGCAGGTCATGCGTGTCACTGATCAACATATCTTTATGCGTGTCGACAGTCGCGATAACCTCATGAATCAGCGATTTTGGGGGTTGGCGCCGCGTAATCTTGAGCAAGCGATGGCCATGCGATTGCTTGACGATGACGAGATGGATATGACGCTGTTAACCGGGCCCGCGGGCTCGGGCAAGACCTTGCTGGCGCTGGCGTATGGATTGCACGCCATACTGGAGCAGCGCAAGTACTCGAAGCTTATCGTCGCCCGATCGACCCCGCCTATGGCAGAGGATATCGGTTTCCTACCCGGCACCGAGGAAGAGAAGATGGCACCATGGTTGGCAGCCTTTGACGACAATCTAGAGATCTTACACGGTGGTGATGAGTGCTCGGGCGGTAGCATCGACTATGTGAAAGAGCGAGCCAACATTCAGTTTAAGTCCTTAAATTTCATGCGTGGCCGCTCATTTAACAATGCCTACATCATCATCGATGAAGCACAGGGTCTTACTCAATTCCAGCTGAAATCCATTATTAGCAGGGTGGGCGCAGATTCGAAAATTGTCGTCTTGGGGAACCTTGCTCAAATTGATAACAAATATATTTCACCATTGACGTCGGGTCTCACCTATTTGGTGGAGAAAACCAAGGGCTACTCCCACGGCGGCATGATGTTTATTAACGGTATTGTTCGGTCACGTCTGGCTGCCTTTGCCGAGGCCCAACTCTAGCCTTTGCCCGTCTTGGGACTGCAGGCAGCGATGCGCTCGGCGCCGCCTGCCCCCAGGCATTAATGGGCCAGATTGGCTTTTACGCGAATGTCGGCTCCGGCATCTACATGCCACTCGAGATCGGCTTTGGGGCTCAAAATGATCACGGTAGAGCCAAGGTAGAATCGTCCGATTTCGTCACCGGTGGCGAAGTGGGGAGCTTGGTCCAGGGGCCAATGGCGTTCTCGTACGGCACCCGGTGCTGGGGTTTCCGCCCCGCCCCATACGGTTTCGATGCCCGCCACTATCATGGCGCCCACCAATACCACTGCGAGTGGGCCATCATGGGTATCAAATAGACACACTAGGCGTTCGTTTTTCGCAAACAGCCCCGGCAGGTTTTGTGCAGTGGTGTCGTTGACGGCAAATAGGGCGCCCGGCACGTAGCGCGTACTGCGTAGGGTGCCAGCGCAGGGTATGTGCACACGGTGATAATCTCTAGGTGATAGGTAAATCGTGGCAAACGAGCCCTCGTTAAACGCATCGGCCAAGGAAGCTGTTGCTTCATCGGCTAGTAGTGCAGCGGCGGTGTAATAGTGGCCCTTGGCTTGAATCAGTTGTCCCTGTGTGATGGCGCCTCGCTGGCTTACGCAGCCATCGGCAGGGCTGAGAAAGTTCGAGGAGCCTTGCGGGCGCGCATCCGCTTTTAAGCTGCGCGTGAAAAAGGCATTGAAATGGGCGAATTGATGGGGGTCTTGGCACTCGGCTTCCTCAAGGGAGATGTCATAGGCACGCATAAAAAGCTGGATAAGTGCGTTCTTCAGCCACTGCGGGCGCTCTAGCTGAGCCAGCACACCGATCAATCGGGACAGGGAATGTTGTGGCAACAGTGCCTGAAGGCTGATAAATAGGTTTGTCATGGGTGTCAGAGTACCTGTTTAACGTCAGAGGCCATTGGAACCGAAATTCATGCGTCACGCTATAACCCAAAATGGCTTGAGTCGATTGCCCTCATGGCTTGGTTGGATTGTTACCCACGGTTTTACGGCCACAATGGCGCTGTTGGCCAGCATGGAGGTTGTTGGCCAACCCTCTTGGGTAGACAACAGTCACAGCTATGTCACGCAAAAGGCGGACGCCGTGACACGCTGGGTTGATAGTTACTTCGGGGGCACCGAGGTCGACCAAGAGACCGCTAATTCTCGTTTGCGTCTACGGATTATTACCAATTGGGATGAGCGTGAGGCCACTGATGCAAGGGTGCGTCTTGGCGGTAAGGTAAACCTTCCGGCCCTGTCCCGCCGCTTAGATTTGGTCTTTCAGGGTGATGACCCCACCGACAGTATTAATGGTCGTGATGATCCATCCCAGACTGAGGTGGGTTTGCAGTATCAGCTCGACAATAGTGACCCACGGGCGCTGAGTCGCTTTGACTTGACGGTAGGTCTGAGTTCCTCTGGTCCTAGGCCCGGGCTTAAATACCGATACCATCATCAGGTATCCCCTGTGGATACTGTTTACTATACCCAGCGATTGCAGTACGACCTCAGCGATGGAGCGCAATCCAGCTCGCGACTGGATATCGATCACGTATTGAACGATAACCAATTGCTGACCAGCTTCTCTCGATTATTTGTTGGGGAAGACAGCGAGGGAGTGGAGTGGAGTACATCCTTCGCCCACATCGCGCGCTGGACTACCGATACTGACTCACTGGTGGGTTCTCGTGAGCATGCCACCATGTTTTATGCCGGTGTGTCAGGTCAGACTCAGCCTACCAATTATGTGTCGAATTATCGGCTCGGTGTCCGCTATCGACGACAGACCTACCGCGACTATTTCTTCGTTGAAGTAGAGCCCAGTTACAACTGGCGTATCGATGAGCCGGGCTTGCCGCGAGAGGGTGCTTGGCGCGTAG
>CBFHMA010000173.1:0-3091 GCA_965656775.1 Luminiphilus sp. | reverse complement strand
AAACCACACTGAGCCGAGGCTTATTGCGGGGTCTTGGACACATGGGCAGCGTTAAGAGCCCCACTTACACCTTGGTTGAGCCTTACACACTGGCCGATCGTCCGGTCTATCACTTTGATCTGTATCGGCTGGGAGACCCTGAGGAGCTTGAATTTCTGGGATTTCGGGATTACATGGAGCAACCGGCGTTATTGCTTTTCGAGTGGCCCGAGCGGGGTGCTGGCTGGCTACCGTCGCCCGATTTAAGCATTAGCCTCGACGTTGTTGATCAGGGCCGTGAGGCAACATTGCATGCGGGATCTGAGGCGGGTCGTAAGGTACTCATGACGTTGGCAGCGTAACGATGAAGGTTATGGCTAAAATAGTGCCTGTGCTGTTGCTGTTCTTCACGCTGGCTTGGTCGGTGCTGGGTAGAGCGGCCCTAGCTGCCGATATCCTCGACGTGCGTCTTTGGCGCGCCCCCGATCACACGCGGATTGTGTTTGATTTGTCGGAACCCGTTGCCCATTCCTTGTTAGAGCTGGGTGATCCGAATCGGTTGGTGATCGATCTCAGCAATGCACGCTTAAAAGATGCACTGACTGACTTGCCTTTGGAGAAAACGCCGATTGATCGTGTCCGATCGGCGGTGCGCCAGGGCAATGATCTTCGGGTTGTCTTAGATTTAAACGCCAAAGTTCGCCCTAAAAGTTTCCCCTTGGAAGCCAATGCCCAAACCGGTCCTCGGTTGGTGCTTGATCTGTACGATATCGGCGTTGACGGCGCCGACGTGAAGGTTGCGAAAAGCGTCGATGCATTGGCGGGCAAGCGCGACATCATCGTGGCTATCGATGCGGGGCACGGTGGCGAAGATCCCGGTGCCAGCGGTCCCAAGCGTCTACGTGAAAAGCAGGTAGTGCTGGCTATTGCAGAGAAGTTGGCGGCTAAGTTGAGTCAGATTCCGGGGTTCAGACCAGTCATGATCCGTACCGGGGATTATTATGTCAGTCTAAAGGGGCGGCGCGAGCTTGCTCGAGAGCACCAAGCCGATTTGTTCGTATCGATTCATGCGGATGCATTTCGCTTGGCATCTGCGCGCGGCGCCTCGGTGTATGCATTGTCGACCAAAGGGGCTACCTCAACCACCGCACAATACTTGGCTGATCGAGAAAATGCGGCTGATCTAGTGGGTGGCGTCAGATTGGCCGATGTCGATGATATGTTGGCGGGTGTACTCACCGATCTGACAATGACGGCCACCCTCGATAACAGTTTGAGTTTGGGCGGTGAGGTGCTCAGAGAAATCGATGGCATCGCTAAACTCCATAAACGACAGGTCGAGCAGGCGGGTTTTGCGGTGCTCAAAAGCCCCGATATACCCTCGATTTTGGTAGAAACCGGTTTTATCTCTAATCCTGCAGAAGCGGCTTTGCTATCCCGCGCCGACTATCAAGATAAAATGGCACAGGCCATCCAGCAGGGAATTCTGAATTGGTTCCGTGGCCATCCACCACCGGGCACTTTGCTGGCATGGCAGCGACAGGAGTCAGGGCGTGAGTACAAGGTTGCCGGTGGCGATACCTTATCCGAGATAGCGCAGCGTTTTAATGTCAGCGTGCGATCGATCAAGGCGCGAAATGGTTTGGCATCTAGCACCATTCGCATTGGCCAAACCCTGGTGATACCGGACGCCTGATGTCCCGATCTCGTATTCGTAACCTCGATGCCCGTCTTGCCAACCAGATTGCCGCTGGCGAGGTGGTTGAGCGTCCTTCCTCGGTGGTGAAAGAGGCCTTGGAAAACAGTCTCGACGCCGATGCCCAGCATGTGGTCATTGATATTGAGTCGGGTGGCACAAAACTTATTCGTATTCGCGATGATGGTCTGGGTATTGAGCAAGAAGACCTGACCTTGGCACTGGCTCGGCATGCGACGTCGAAAATAGCGTCTATTGATGATCTGGAAGCGGTCGCAACCTTGGGTTTTCGTGGCGAGGCGCTGGCGTCTATCGCCTCGGTAGCGCGTTTGGCGCTGACGTCCAATGCCAGCGACGATGCCAGCGCAGGTTTGTGCGCGGCGAGTGAGGGGCGGGATATGCAGGTTTCTGTGCGGCCAGCACCCCACCCGCGGGGTACCACCCTCGATGTGCGCGACTTGTTTTACAACACCCCCGCGCGCCGGAAATTTTTACGCACCGAAAAAACCGAATTTAACCACATTGAAGAAGTGGTAAAGCGTCAGGCGTTGGCTCGACCTCAAGTAGGGTTCGTGCTGCGTCACAACGGTAAGACTATCCATAGCTTGAAACCTGCTATCGATCAGGTGGCTTTGGAGCGGCGAGTTGCCAGTGTTTGTGGGCCTGCGTTTATGGAACAGGCAGTGCCTATTGAGCGCGTGGCTGGCGACCTTTCTTTGCGTGGCTGGGTGGGTTTGCCCACATTTTCGCGCAGCCAGGCGGACTTACAGTACTTCTTCGTCAATGGACGAGTTATTCGCGACAAGCTGATCGCCCATGCGATTAAACAGGCCTATCGCGACGTCTTGTTCCATGGTCGGCACCCGGCCTATGTGTTGTTTTTTGAGCTGGACCCAGCGCGAGTGGATGTCAATGTTCACCCAACTAAACATGAAGTGCGTTTTCGAGATGGTCGCGAGATTCATGGTTTTATTTTCAGCACCTTAAATCGGGCGCTGGCTGAATTGCGACCCGGGTCTGACAGTGTCACCTCAACCCTAGTGGTTGATGGGCAAATGACTGAACCAGCTTACGACGCCCCCCCAGTGCAGCGGCCGATGGGTCTGATGGGTAGGGGTCCCAGCTTCCAAAGCAATGACATTGATGCGCTGTCGGCACAACAGACATCCCTGGCGAAGCTTTACGGTGGCACTGTTTCACATTCCGGCGCTGGTCAGTGGGCAGATAGACCCACGTTGGCCATATCGGACGCCTCGGCAGTAAACGTGGCCGACGACGACGCAGAGATACCGCCCCTGGGCTTTGCACTGGCTCAAGTCCACGGGGTTTATATTCTGGCCCAGAACACCGCAGGTATGGTCTTGGTCGATATGCATGCTGCCCATGAGCGGATTACTTACGAGCGTCTCAAACGTA
>CBFHMA010000172.1:0-3093 GCA_965656775.1 Luminiphilus sp. | reverse complement strand
TGATCGGGTAGCGGTTGCGACAGACCAACCTGCCATTCAAATATGGCAGCGAACTGCAGTAACGCCGGCGGTTACGCTACCGCTTGCTGCGCAAGCCGTTCATGTGGGCTGGTTCGATGTCGATACGCTTTACGCCACGGCTGTCGACACGTCACGGCACTACTGGTACGTCGATCCCAGCGCCGGCAGCGTGAGTGCCAGCCAACTTTTCGGGCGTCAACGGTATGAGGGGTACCTGAGGGCAGCGTGGATGTGGCAGCCAAAAGCAGCCAAAGAGGGCTATGAGGCTAAATTCAGCTTAATACCTCTACTCATGGGGACGCTGGTATCTGCTGTTTTAGCGACGTTAATGGCTCTGCCCGTTGCTATTGGGGCGGCCATCTTTACGGGCTTTTTCATGGCGCCCAAGCTGCGCTCTCGGGTCAAGCCCGCCATCGAACTTATCGCGGCATTTCCAACCGTTGTCATTGGTGCGGTATTGGCGGTTTGGTTGGCACCACGTTTCGAGGGGTTGTTACTTGAGTTGTTGGGCGCTGTTGTCATGATACCCATAGGGGTGCTCCTGCTGTCACTTATGTGGCAGCTAAACCCCATTGCCCATCGGACGAAGCGCTATTTGAGCCAGCTGCCTTTGGTATTGTTGCTGATCGTTCTGTGCCTTATTGGACTGGGTGTTGTGCTGGGGAGTCAGCTGGAGGCGTGGCTTTTTGACGGAAGTTTCCCGCGCTGGTTATACCGAGAGCATGGCATTCCTGTGCGTCAGCGCAATGCAGTACTTGTCGCGATAGCGCTAGGCTTTGCCATTATTCCCACGCTATTTTCCTTGGCTGAAGATGCCATTAACGCGGTACCACGGTCCGTGGCTGCCGGTAGTTTGGCCCTGGGCGCGACGCACTGGCAGAGTTTTCGCGATGTCGTTCTGCCTATGGCATTTCCCGGGATTATCGCAGCGATTATGCTGGGTTTTGGACGTGCCTGCGGCGAAACGATGATTTTATTGCTGCTCTCGGGCAATGCGCCGTTAAGCGACGGTGCTTTGTTTGAAGGGGTGCGCAGCATCGCTGCAACCCTAGCCATGGAATTACCCGAGGCAGCGGTGGCTGGCTCTCATTACCGCGTACTCTTCTTTGCGGCCCTTTTGTTGTTCGCCATTACCTTTGTTTTTAATACCGCCGCCCAGCTCTTCAAGCGGCGACTACGTGCCCTTGAGGTGTCCATCCTGTGATGGTGAGAACAGGCCATGTCTTACCTGGACAGCGCCATTGGCAGCGGATGGTCGGCACACTCATGATTTGGCTCACCGCGGCAATGGTGACGCTCTCGGTGTTAACCGCTGGCGCTTTCCTTGCATTGTTGCTGTGGTTTGCAGGTAGCTGGTTGACCGCCGATGGCATGGCGTCTGGTGGCGTATGGCTAAGATTTTGGATGAACTTGCAACAGCTCCTGTTCCAGCCATCAGCAACACTGGGGGTGGAGGCTATGCTGCCAGCCATCATTGGCACGGTGGTAATGATCATCCTGATGACCCTGATTGTTGCTCCCCTAGGGGTGCTAGTAGCGGTGTACCTCAGTGAATACGCCAAAAACACTTGGTATACCGATTTGGTGCGCATTGCGATTCAAAACCTAGCCGGTGTGCCCTCTGTTATTTTTGGCGTATTCGGCTTGGGCTTTTTTGTTTACACCGTCGGTGGCGAGATCGATAGTTGGTTTTACGCCGATACTTTGCCCCGTCCCACCTTTGGTACGCCGGGGCTACTGTGGGCCTCACTGACCCTGGCGCTGCTGACCTTACCCGTTGTGATTGTTGCCAGTGAAGAGGGGCTGGCGCGACTTCCGGCTTCTATGCGAGAGGGCAGTTATGCCTTAGGGGCCACTCGCTTTGAAACGATTGTTCGCGTGTTACTGCCTGCTGCCGGATCTTCCGTACTGACGGGTGTTATTTTGGCAATTGCGCGTGCAGCTGGAGAGGTTGCACCGCTCATGCTGGTGGGGGTCGTAAAATATGCGCCCACTCTACCTGTCTCCTTGCAGGCACCTTTCATCGCTTTCGAACAAAAGTTTATGCATCTGGGCTTTTTCATTTACGACGTTGCGGCTCATGCCAACGTCGGAACCGGTCGCTTGGGGCTCATTTGCGCCGCTGCTGTTCTTTTGGTGGGTTTAGTGATGTTGCTTAATCTCACCGCCGTTTTGTTGCGCAAGCGGCTACGTGACCGTTACCAAGCGTTATCGGAGGAGTGATTGATGACGCCTTATATGCAGCGAGATGCACTCATTCAAGCATCGCAATTTCAGAGCACCGGGGCGCGTACGCCACCGGGCCTGCTGGTGCAGCAATTGTCGTTGTCCTACCCCGGGAATACATCAGCATTGGTCGATGTGAATCTCGATATTCCAGCAGGCGCTGTGACCGCAGTGATTGGTCCCAGTGGTTGTGGTAAGTCCACGTTGTTGCGTTGTTTTAATCGAATGAATGACACCATCGACGGATGTCGTTACAGCGGTGCCATTTACTTGGGCGATGACAATGTCCTCGCCCAGAGCACCGATCTGACGGTACTTCGTCGGCGGGTCGGCATGGTGTTTCAACGACCTAATCCTTTCGCTAAAAGTATCTACGATAACGTTGCTTATGGCCCTCGTATCGGTGGTATCAGGCGCAAACGAGATCTCGACGAGATAGTGGAGCGTGCGTTGCGAGATGTAGCTCTGTGGGATGAAGTGGCAGATCGGCTACACACTGGCGCGCTGCGTCTGTCCTTGGGACAACAGCAGCGGTTAGTGTTGGCGCGCACCATTGCAATTGAGCCAGAGGTGTTACTTCTGGATGAACCTGCGTCGTCTCTTGATCCTATTTCCACGCTTAAAATTGAGGAATTGATCTACGAACTGAAACACACGTACACCATCATTATTGTCACGCATAATATGCAGCAGGCAGCACGGGTTTCCGATTGGACGGCGTTCATGAATGGCGGTAAGTTGGTGGAGTTCGATGAGACCGATCGGATATTCACGAACCCTCTACAGCGCGCCACAGAGGATTACATAACGGGTCGATACGGTTGAGTCGCGAGGCGGCAATTAGGT
>CBFHMA010000171.1:0-3104 GCA_965656775.1 Luminiphilus sp. | reverse complement strand
CGTCAACTGACTCAGTCTCTATGGGCAAGTCCTCGTCGAGGGCTACCACCGGCGTACCAGCCTCGCCCTCCTCTAGCTTGCTGCCATCGGGTATGATGCGCACTAGGTGCTGGACGCGGGTCATACGGTTAACATCGATGCCCGTATCTACCCCAACGATTAACAGGTGATAGCCGAACCAATCGTCAAGAATACGACGCATGTCATCCACGTATTGGTCGCGCAACCGCGCAGCCATCGCACTCTTGCTATACCATTGGGCGAGCAGCTGGCGTTGGCTGGGGTTTCTGCCTGTTGGTGTGCGGTCCACAATCGTCATAGCGTAACGATAACCCAGCTTGAACCACAAAAACACTCCGTCGAGGATCTTCAATCATGAGTGCGTCGCCAGATTTATCGGTGTCAACTATTCCAGCGTTTAACGACAATTACATTTGGTGTCTAACGGTGGGGGATGGGCGTGCGGCCGTAGTAGACCCCGGTGACCCAGCGCCAGTGCTCGAGGCTTTACGGGCGCAATCGCTGACCCTTGACACCATCATGATCACCCACCATCACGGCGATCACACCGGCGGCCTTATGGCCTTAAAAGACGCTACCGGCTGCCGTGTTGTGGGTCCCGCTAATCCCGCGATCAAAGGTATCGACACGACCCTGGCTGACAGCGACACCATTGACATTATGGGTCTTCGTTTCGATGTGTTAGAGGTGCCAGGGCATACCCTTGATCACATTGCTTATTGGGGCCACGGCGCCCTATTCTGTGGCGACACACTGTTCGCGGGTGGCTGTGGTCGCGTATTCGAGGGAACCTTCCCGATGATGCGAGCATCCCTGGCAAAATTGCGGCAGCTGCCCAGTGATACCGCCGTGTACTGCGCCCATGAATACACGCTGGCCAATCTGCGTTTTGCTCAAGCGGCTGATCCAGACAATACCGATCTGGCAACGCGTGTGGCTCACTGCCAACGGTTGCGAGAGCAAGATATACCTACCGTACCATCCCGGTTGGCCGATGAATTACAAACCAATCCGTTCCTGCGTTGGGATGACCCTGCTGTTATTGCACACCTGGCGCAGCAGAACAGAGTCACAGGTAGCCAACCCGATGATGTATTCGCTGGCCTGCGCCAGTGGAAAGACCATTTCTAGCTATAATGTTGTCGTTATTCCATCGAGTCATCACCAGCTTTGGGCGCCAGCTTTGGCTCGTATCGCTGTCACTACTGCTTAGCGCCTGCAGTATGTTGCCGTCACAAGTAGCGAAGGCACCACAGGTAGTCTTCGAGCCCGTTCATGTCGGTGCCCAAAGACGTACTATTCCCGACGCAATACAGCGTGTCATTGATCGGCCCGACGATATATGGGGTTACTTAGCGTGGGGCTTCAGTTGGCAGTATGACGGCGCTGACGTCGATCGAGAGCGAGCCCGTATACTGCAGCAAGCGCAATTTTTCGATGTATTGTCGGAGCGCGCCAATCCCGGGCTGGCCTGGATAGTGCGCGAGATTGAGCAGCGGGATTTACCCCTTGAATTAGCCCTTATTCCCATCATCGAGAGCATGCTTGACCCCTGGGCCTATTCCAGCCAGCGCGCCGCGGGTTTGTGGCAAGTGAGCCCAGCCACAGCAGCCCACTATGGTCTTGAGGTGAACTGGTGGTATGACGCCCGACTCGACATTCCCGTGGCGACCGAATTTGCCCTCGACTACCTGCAAGAGCTTTACAACGCCTTTGACAATGATTGGCTGTTGGCGCTTGCCGCCTATAACGGCGGCTGGGGGCGCGTCACGCGAGCCATTCAATATGCAGAGCGCCACAACAAGCCCACCGACTACTGGTCGCTGCGGTTGCCTAGGGAGACACGTCGGTACGTGCCTAGGCTGCTGGCACTGGCTCAAATACTGCGCGATCCGGTGGCCTACCAAATTGACCTACCTGAATTGTCCCGAGATCCCGCGGTACTGGCCGTGGCAACCCACGGACAAATTGAATTAGACCGGGCTGCAGAGCTTGCGGGCATTAAGGCGGGTGAGCTTCGCCGCTTGAATCCTGCTCAATTGCGGTGGGCTACAGACCCACAGGGACATGGTCTGTTGTGGCTCCCTGCCGACAGAGCCGACGTCTTCGCTAATCAGCTTGCGGAACTAACACCCGAGCAACGGGTCGAGTGGGCCCATTATCAAATTGTGCCTGGCGATAGTTTAAGTACCATTGCTAAACGGTTTGATACCGAGATCAATTTGATTCGTGCGGTTAATCAGCTCGATAGCCCCTTAATCCGTGCCGGCGATGAACTCATTATTCCGCGCTCGGGACAGTGGACAGAGGGTCTCGCTGGAAACACTATAGACTGGCCTCCCGCACCCGCTCGCAAAAACCGCGCCACACGACGTTATCAGGTGCGCTCCGGTGATTCCCTGTGGGTTATTGCCCGGCGCCACGGAACAACGGTGTCAAAGCTCCAGGAATTAAACGACCTACGGGGCAATAGTTACTTGCAGCCAGGTCAAGTACTGCAGCTTGGCGAGTGAAGTAAAAAAACACGGCGCAAATGTACATAGGTCACACAGTCTTCTTCATTTGCAAAGCAGATCAGGCAATTGTTACCGCGCTGGGGGATGCAAGCGGGGCATATCCGGGGTGATCTTGGCATTGTCACGCCCCTGATATTGAAATCAGGGTAACAATTCCCTGATGCCGTTACTCAGCTTTTAGCTGTCCAGCCGCTTGAGGTCGCGGTAGAAGTTTTCATGCGGCCCCACCATCAGCAGCTTGAGCCTGTTCTCGTCGAGGACCCGATAGGCCAGCAAGCAGAGCAAGCCGTCAATGCGGAACGTGTAGACCTGCACGCCCGCGAGATCGCCAACTTTGGTTTTACCTAAGTCGGGCTGGCTGGCGATGGTAAGCACCGCCTCATCAAGAGCACGTTTCTGCTGCTTATGCAATTTTTTGACCGTGCGTTCAAAGGTTGGGGTAACAAGAATACGCATCAGCCGAACTGGTATTCACCCACCGGCTCTTCCTGATCAGCGAGCAAGATGTCGCGGATGACGCTGAATGGCAAATCGGGGTTTTCAGCGGCGATCTTGCCGATCTGGGAC
>CBFHMA010000170.1:0-3107 GCA_965656775.1 Luminiphilus sp. | reverse complement strand
TTCAACTGGATTACCCAAGCGGTCCGTCGCTACGTGGGTGATGTGGGCACCTTGGTGCGCTTCCCAACCCATGTACAAGAGCAAATGGGTCGTCTGTACAAGGAACGCGCCCTTGAACAGGCGCGAACCGGTTTAGACCCCGATGATGAAACCCTGGCGGCAAAACTGGGGATGGACATCGACAAAACCCGACAGTTGCTTCAACTTCGAAACTTGGGGGTGTCACTCGACGCACCGCGCTTTGACGACGATGAAACCAGTCTGGTGGAAACCCTTCCAAGTGAAGCCTTTGGTGATACCGAAGAGTCTGCCGAACAGGCATCCCTCCACCGCTTTCTTACCCATGCGGTCGATAAGCTTGATAATTCTGAGCGCAAAGTCGTCACTGCTCGATGGGGTCTCCACGATGGACCACCGCTATCTCGGGCAGAAGTCGCTGAAGCAATGGGAGTGAGTCGCGAATGGGTGCGCCAATTAGAACGTTCTGCGCTCAAAAAACTGCAAAAGCAAGACGAAGTCAAAGCGGCCTGGGATGACTATCATGATGTTGGAAACTACTAAAAAAAGCTCGGGCGTTACCAACATCGTGCCCTGACAGCGCCCCACGAGGGGGGGTTACCCCAGTATGTCGCCCAAGGCATCGTCAATGGTTGGGTAGGAGAACGTAAACCCCATCTCATTTTGCAGCCGCTCTGGCTCAACCCGCTGACCCGTGAGCAGCAGTGCATCTGCCATCTCACCCAACAGCCCTCGCATCACGAAGCCGGGCACACCCGCACTAAACAAGGTTCTGCGCCTGCGGGCGACGGCATCACAAAATGCTCTGTGAGTGACAGGTGTCGGCGCGACCACATTAATGGGTCCTGTAATCTCCGCATCGAGCGCGGCTACTATGACGCGAATAACATCCTTACGATGGATCCAACTCAACCATTGCCGCCCGGAACCCAGCCAGCTTCCAATACCAAACTGAAATGAACGCATCATCTCTGTGAGTGCGCCTCCACCGGCATCCATTACAACACCAAGCCGCAGCAACACAACCCGGGTTGCATCACTGTGGGCACCTAGCGCAGCACGCTCCCAATCCCTGCATAACGTAGCCGCAAAATCAGATGCAACTGCTGACGACTCGGTAAAACGCGCACCGAGGGATGCACCGTAATAACCGATGGCGCTACCGCTAATCAGCGCCCCAGGTGGTGTGTCGAGTGACTTCATCCAAGCCACTAGCGTCTGGGTAAAGTCAACGCGACTTGCGCGTATCTCTCGTTTGTAAGCGGCAGTCCACCGCCTAGCCGCCAACGAGGCACCCGCTAAATTAATAACAACATCAACAGGGGCTTCGATGGCATCGAGTGCTGTGACGTAACGAAGGTTTTCACTACCTGTGGCCTGCAGACGGCTCTGTCGTGTCAGTACCGTTACACGATCACCACGATCTAACAACGCAGGCAGCAATGCACCGCCAATAAAACCTGTCCCACCAGTGACCACAATGTGCATACATCCTCCGTAAAAAACCGATGACACGGGGCAACCGAGCACCTCGCCTTTACGTATACGCCCCATGTCAAAATCGGTTGAACAATTAGTCGAGTATTTCCAGCGCCACGACCGCTGGGTCTTACTTACGGGCGCCGGCATTAGTGCCGGCTCTGGCATACCCACCTATCGTGACGCTCGTGGGCAATGGTTACGAACGACACCCATACAACATCAAGAGTTCATCAACCACCCTAGCAAGCGGCAGCGTTACTGGGGCCGCTCGATGGTTGGCTGGCCAGGTGTACGGGATGCACGACCTAATTCGATTCATCTAGCGGTGACCCGCCTAGAACACCTAAATCGGGTGACGTTAATCATTACTCAAAATGTCGACCGACTGCATCAACGTGCGGGTAGTCAGCAAGTTGTCGATTTACACGGGCGCCTAGACCGGGTTTGCTGCCTAGATTGTGGCGCCGGCTACGAGCGTGAATATGTGCAGCAGCAATTATTACGACTAAATCCACATCACTGTGACTTCAGCGTCCAACCCCGCCCAGACGGTGACGCCGATCTTAGCGATACCGACGTGGCCAGTATCCGACCTTTTGATTGCGAGGCATGTGGCGGCATGCTGATGCCAGATGTCGTCTTTTTTGGCGGATCAGTGCCCAGAGCACGCGTGGAAGCCTGCGAACAAGCACTGCGAGAGTGTCATGGTCTGCTGGTTGTTGGCAGCTCGCTGCAGGTCTACTCGGGATTTCGTTTCTGTAAGCAGGCTCACGCCATGGGGAAACCCATCGTTGTCCTTAATGAGGGCATTACCCGGGCCGATGCTTTCGCTGACCTCAAGATAACTGACAATGCACTAAACATCTTGGTCGACGCGGTCGATCAACTCTTACCTATCGCCCCCCACAAGGAGCTTGCATGTCCGACCCGAGTATCTTCTGGTTCCGACACGACCTACGTCTAACCGATCTACCCGGGCTTGCCGCCGCGGCGCAAAAAGGTCCTGTGATTCCCGTGTTTATTTTCGACGAACAGTTAGGGGGTGATTGGGCACTAGGCGGCGCCAGTCGATGGTGGTTGCACTACAGTCTGCAATCTCTGGCGGATAGCTTAGAAGCGCTTAAGGGTCGTCTCGTGATCCGCACCGGTGACACCGCCAACACACTTGCGGCGTTGGTTGACGAAACCGGTGCGACTTCTGTTTATTGCTCTCGACAATATCAACCCTGGGCTGATCCGCTAGAGCGTCAGGTAAAAACCACGCTAGAACAACAAGGCGTTTGTTTTAAGCGCCATGCAGGTACCCTTCTTTTTGAACCAGAGGCGATTGCGACAGGGAGTGGCACACCCTTTAAAGTCTTCACACCTTTCTGGCGCGCCTGTTTAAAGCAACCCGATCCAGCACTTCCAATAGGTGTACCTGCCCTAGCGTTCCCCGAACAATGGCCTGACTCATTAACGATAGAGGCGCTGGCACTTCGGCCCACAAAGCCCAACTGGGCGACTGGCTGGGAGGATTTATGGCAGCCCGGTGAAGAAGGTGCTGGAGACGCATTGGCCGCATTTTTGCAGGCCCGAGTACAACACTATGGGGATGGTCGTGACTT
>CBFHMA010000169.1:0-3142 GCA_965656775.1 Luminiphilus sp. | reverse complement strand
GATGTAGGCTCGGTGATGGGTCTGCAATGGACGGTTGAGCACGCTAAGCGCAGTGACAAAAACAGCGTTGTGGCACCGACCATCGTTCCCTATGCGATGTTCCCAGGCTCACTTATCGTTGATGCTAAAGGTGCTGCAGCGTGGGTAAAGGGGGTACATAAGCGCGGGGCTGCGGGCGTCAAGTTACGGGGAGGTACCCGTGAGGCCATTGCGGCGGTTTATGAGACGGCTCAAGCGTTGAATATGGGTACAGCAAGTCACCATGATCAAAATGGTGTGTACGATATGAACGTGCTCGACAGTGCTCGTTTGGGACTCGACAGTATGGAGCATTGGTACGGGTTGCCAGAGGCAATGTTTACCGATCGAACCATTCAACATTATCCCGCCGACTATAATTACGCTGACGAGCAGTGGCGCTTTGGGGAGGCGGGCAATTTGTGGTTACAGAGTGCAGCGCCCGGGTCCGCCAAATGGAACGCCACACTCAACGAGCTGGTTGACTTGGATTTCACCATGGTGCCTACGTTCACCATTTACGAAGCCAATCGGGATGTGATGAGGGCTCGACTTGCCGAGTGGCATGAGGACTACACATGGCCTGCGCTCAATACCTTTTTCCAACCAAACCCCAAATTGCATGGCTCCTATCATTTCGATTGGACAACCGGTCATGAGGTAGCGTGGCGCAACAACTTCGCTCGCTGGATGACCTTTATTAACGACTACAAAAATGCCGGTGGTCGTGTCGCTGTAGGCTCAGACGCTGGCTTCATTTTCAAAGTTTATGGTTTTGCCTATATCCGAGAGCTCGAGTTACTACAGGAGGCTGGCTTTCATCCCCTTGAGGTGATTCAGTCGGCCACGCGAAACGGCGCTGAATTATTGGGCATGGCTGATAGTCGAGGCTCGATCACCCCGGGGCGACGGGCAGACCTTGTGTTAGTTGAGGGTAACCCGATTTCAAATTTCAAGCTGCTGTATGGCACAGGTCATCTAAAGCTCGACCGTGCATCGAATACTCTTGGCAGGGTTGGCGGTGTGAGTTACACCGTGAAAGGTGGAATAGTGTACGATGCAAAGTCACTTTTAGCTGATGTTAAAGCTATGGTGGTGGCGGCAAAGACCAAGCCCTGATGGTCTTGCGGCAATCTAGCTGCTAGATCTGAGGTGGTAAACACAATCGACAGCAACCTTCCCGAATCACCAAGAGCTCATGGCGGACCACTTTGCCGTGGCCGCCTGCGGCATACCCCCGACGACTTCCAGGTGACTGAACAGTTGGGTTGGGATCCCTGTGGTGACGGTGAACACGACTATCTATGGTTGCGTAAAACCGGTGTTAATACAGCTTGGTTAGCAACACAATTGGCCCTGTTCGCCGGCGTCGCTCCCCATGATGTGGGTTATGCGGGCTTGAAAGATCGTTATGCTGTGACTGAGCAGTGGTTTAGCGTACCTCGCTGGCATCAACCCGACTGGTCGTCGCTCACCCTACCGGGTGTTGAGGTGCTGAGTGTTGCCAGGCACCAGAGAAAATTACGCAAGGGTGCGCATCAGTCGAACCGGTTTTGTATTCGATTGCGAGCCGTCGAGGGTCTTTCGGATTCGGTGTTAAGCGAACGGTTGGATGTGATACGCCACCAGGGTGTGCCCAACTACTTTGGTGAACAACGGTTTGGACGCCATGGCGCAAACATGGATCTGGCTAACGCCTGGGCTAGAGGTCGGCGACTGTCCCGTGATAAGCGCAGTATGGCCATCTCTACCATACGCGCTTTTTGTTTTAATACGGCCCTTGCCGAGCGTGTGCACTCAGAAACGTGGCATCAACTCATGGTAGGTGATCTTGCCAATTTAGACGGTAGCGGCAGCGTCTTTGACGTATCAGCCGTTGATGACGAGCTCATTCGGCGTTGCCAGTCCCTCGATATTCACCCGGCTATCGCGCTGGTGGGCGAGGGTAGCGAGGATGTTCCCACCCACTGGCAAGCGGCGCTCACCCGGGCTCGGGTAGAGCCTGGTAGTCGAAGCTTGCGCATGCGCGCGCATGACCTCAAAGGGGAGATCGACGATGACACTGTGCAGTTGTCGTTTGGGTTGCAGCGAGGCTGCTACGCAACATCGTTGCTGCGTGAAATCTGCGAGTGGTAGGAGACCCATTTCATTCTTCGGTGCGCAACCAGTGCGTGATGTCCCTTGCTATTTACCAATCCAAATCATCGGGAATTTCAAAGTCCGCATACCATTCTTTCTCTTCGGTGGTCAGTTCTGGCTCACCACTGGCACGGCAGTCGATGATTCGGGTCGGGTCTCGCTGGGCAATTTTGTCGGCAATGGGGGCGGGGAGTAGCTCGTATTGGTCCCCTTGTTTTACGATTTTTAACAGGCCAGCAACCAATCGCCGACGCTGCCCTGCATCGACATAAAGCTTTTTAATTTTCTTGCCGTCAGTGAAGTTAAACGCATCTTTTCCGGCGCCACGGGATTCTCGGTGTTGCTCTATCAATTGTTTGATTTGCGCGTTAATCGCTTTACGCAGCGCCGCTGCATTTTGTGCCGCATTTAGAGCTTTGTCGCGGGCAGCTTTCGCCTCGGCCGCTTCGCGCACGGCCGCTTGTACATCGCTGTTGACCTCACCACGCAAATGCTTAGCAACTTTGTCTTTCTTGCGTTTTTCTTTGCTGATGGATTTGGCCTTCTGGGCATCTGCCAATCCCGCTTTTAATAGCTGGTCCTGTAGTGATCCTGACACAGGAACTCCCGTAGGTTGTGAGATCTCCTAAGCTTATGCCAGTGGGCAGGTAGCGCAAATACTTTTCACCACTCGGCAACCATGGAGGCAATATTCGACCTTCCACGGCCTCCGTGTAACACTGTTGCAGCGGGAAGGTTGAGGTTAGCCCATGTGTTTGCACACTCGGCTCTGATCGGTATCGACAACAAAACCGGCCTGCGCTCAATCCGGCCATGATCATCACAAGGAGTTACATGGTGTCCACAAGCCATTGGGATCGCTATCGCCAGCTTGCCTTATTAATTATTGCTGCCGGGGTCGTCTACCCCATTCCTTACATGCGGCAAAACTTCGAAAATTCGATGCTAGAGGCGTTCTCGATTACTCAGGATCAACTGGGGGAGT
>CBFHMA010000168.1:0-3143 GCA_965656775.1 Luminiphilus sp. | reverse complement strand
GACTGAGCCCTTTTCTTTGGGCGGGCTCACCCTGTAGGTAGCTAACCTCATCGACCAGGCGAAGCACATCAAACTCGATAACCTCAAGTTCGACACGGTCGGCTTCAATTTTTGCTAGATCGAGTACTTCATTAATTAAGTGCAGTAATGTCTTACCGCTGTTAAGAGCCGCCCGTGCAAAGCGTTGTTGCTGAGGGCTGGTATTGGTCTTTAACAGCAGTTCGTTCATGCCAATCATGCCGTGGAGCGGCGTGCGGATTTCGTGGCTCATCACAGCAAGAAATTCCGATTTGGCGCGATTGGCCGATTCGGCTTCTATCTTGGCTTTCTCTAAATCTAGGGTGCGCTCTCGAACGCGAGCGGTGAGCTCTTGTTCTCGACGTTGGGCTTCCTCTAATTTGAATTTAATACCCCATATAGATAGCAGTAAGATATTAATACCTGCGATGAAGTAGGTGATATAGGCTGCGGTCGATGCCCACAACGGTGGATCGACGTGAATGGGAATTTGCAGCCCCTGGTAATTCCAACCAGACAAAGTGCCTTTTGCTGCCAATTCAAGTGTGTATTCACCTGCGGGTAGGGTGGTCAAGCTGACGGTTCGCTCATTGCCTCGGTATATCCACTCGTCCTCGAGGCCGGAAATGCGATAGGCGTATTGAATGTCGCCGGGCGATACAAATTCGGCGCCAAAAAATTCCAGTGACGCAATTTTGTCTTCGTGGTTTAGATCGAGTACGAAACTCCCCAAGTCTGCAGGAAAGGGGACATAGGTCTCCATGACCTTGATGGATGACAGACCGATCTCAATCGGCTGTGGTTTCGCATCACGGGCAATGCCTGAAACGATGGCTACGCCATTATTACCCCCAAAATAAATTTGGCCGGTGGGTGTACCAAAGGATGCGCCCATATTGAATTCGTTATTGGTGAGCCCGTATTTGGTACTGAAGTGCCGAAATTCGAGGGTCTCAGGATCGAAGTTGGTGAGTCCTGTATTGTGAGATAGCCAGAATTTTCCGGTTGCATCTTCATGTATGCCATAGACGCTAGAGCTAGGTAACTGTAGCGCCTGGGACAGATTTTCGACGGCCTCAATGTCAAGTTGTTCGTTGCGTGAGATGCGCAAGAGGCCCGCCTGCCAAGCACCCACCCATAAGGTATTGTCACTGCCGTGTCGCAGCTCCCAGAAATTGAGATTCTGACTGGTGTTGATGGCGGTCGTGCTCTCATAACCGGCCCGGGTATTGCGCAGGTCTTTGTAATCGTTACTGAGTACCCCTAAGCCATATTCATGGGCCACTAGTACACTGCCGTCATGATCTTCCAGCAGCGCTAAGATATTCTCACTGATTGTGCTTCCCGGGAGCGGTTGGAACGTGCGTAGAACGTCTCCCTCGGCTGATACAACGCTTAAACCACCGCCGTAAGTGCCGACGATTAGGGTGTTGTTCTGGGTGAGTAGCAGTGAAGTCACACCTTCACTATGCAGGGCATTACCACTCTCGGGGTCGTAAGCGATTTTGATAATGGCGCCCGTTGCCCTGTCCAGCCGATAGAGTCCGCCCTCGAATGTTCCGACCCAAGCGGCATCCTCGGACACCGCAAGGGCCATAATCACGTCATCGACAAGCTCGCTGTGGGTATAGGAATTTATGTAGATAAATTCATTACTGCCCGGTTGTTGCACATTGAGCCCGGTGTTGGTGCCCAGCCATAGGTATCCGTCTTCGCTGACTTCAATGGCGTTGACGAAGTCATCCGAAAGATTCGAGGTTTGACCGGACAGTGTGGGTGCTACGCTTTCCCGTGCCTGTGCTAAACCCGCCAGTGTCCCAACCCAAAAGGTACCGTCCCGACTGCGCGCAAGGCTGTAAATAGGATCCCCCGCAAGTCCAGTGGAGAAATCCCGGATAACTTGAAAGGTCCGACCCAGATCATTGCTAATGGCCAAGCCTTCGCCGGTACCAACCCAAAGGCGCTCACCATCCCATAATGTGGCGCTGATAAAGTTGGATGGAATATCAAACGGACCACCCGACGCTGTAATGTGACGCATCGACTGTGTGTCGGTATCGATTAGAAATAAACCTGCATCGAGGGTTGCCAGCACCAGTTCTTGCCCAACGAGGCTCAGATCATGGAGATCGGCGCTCTCGACGCCACCGTCGGTTGCCAGAGGAGACACGCGAAGCTGTTCACCGTCAATCCAGAGAGAGTAGACCCCGTATCCTTCGATAGCGGCATACAGATGCTCATTGGTAGTAACAATGATGTCGGTAATGCCCGTGCCTGGTGCAAATTGATCTCGGGGGAGCTTGAGTCGAAACAGTTGCTCTGATTGAGGTGCATAGATGGCTAGGCCATCATCGGTAGCCATCCACACTTTTCCGTGGGGGCCGATTTGGAAGTTCGCGATGTTAATGCTGGTGTCGTTAAATGCCTTCGGTGCTGTGAGAGTTCTATTGGCTTTATCGAATCTTTGAATTCCAGCATTCATCACGACCCAAATAGTGCCGTCAGCTGACTCACCCACCCCTAAAAGAGAGCTCAGCGCAAGGCCGTCTGGGGCTATTGAACTCGGTTTGTATACTTCAACGCGTTTTCCATCGTAAAGATTTAACCCTTCCTGGGTTGAGAACCAAAGATGCCCGCCGGAGTCTTGATAAGTTTGTACAACAACTACTTGGCTTAATCGATTTGAAACTGGTGCATTCCAAAAAACCAATTCGAGTGCCTGCTCGCTCTGAGAGAAAGCAGAGGAAACATCTAAAACTAATGTGAGAAAAATAGCGGCAAGTGCTCGCATCATCTTCGATTAAAGCCGGTTATAGCATCCAAACATTATGCAGCACGCGTCACACACTTAAAAACAAAAAGCCGATCTCCTCTCGGAGATCGGCCATATTTTGATAGTTTTTTTGCGGTTTAGCGAAGAATCCAGCGATGTGCGTTTTGTTCGGCGTCGTTGCGAAGGATCCAGCGGTGGGAGTTCTGATCTGCGTCGTTGCGTAGAATCCAACGATGGGCATTCTGGTCCGCATCATTGCGCAAAATCCAGCGATGAGCGCTTTGGTCTGCATCATTTCGTAGGATCCAGCGGTGAGCGCTAGTCTGGGAATCAATAGAAGCCGTCTTACGAC
>CBFHMA010000167.1:0-3312 GCA_965656775.1 Luminiphilus sp. | reverse complement strand
ATGATTCAAGCAATCGTGAAGTTGGTACCCAATGTTCGAGAGCGCGATTTCAGCTCACTGGAAATAATCGCTTACGGGGCTGCGCCAATCAGCGCCAGTTTGCTGGAGGAAGCCATGGAGGTATTCGGCTGCGACTTCGCTCAAGTGTACGGTATGACTGAAACGACCGGCACCGTTATCGCCATGGCACCCGAGGATCATCGCAGAGCCGTAGCCGGGGAGCCCGGCTTATTGCGCTCCTGCGGCCGACCCTGTCCTGGTAATGAAGTGAAAATCATTGACCCTCAAGGCCTCACTCTCCCCCCTGGTGAAACCGGAGAAATTTGCCTGCGCTCCGCTAGCAATATGATCGAGTACTACAACCGCCCTGAAGCCACTGCAAATACACTTCGCCAGGGCTGGATACATACCGGTGATGCGGGATACGTCGACAGCGAGGGCTATATTTACATTCGGGATCGAATGAAAGATATGGTGATCAGCGGCGGCGAGAATATTTATCCTGTGGAAGTTGAGAATGTATTAGCCGGCATACCAGGGGTCATTGAAGTAGCTGTCATTGGCATCCCTGACGATACCTACGGCGAGGCTCTGATGGCTATTTTTGCCCTCAAAACCGGCGCCTCACTCAGCACCGATGAAATGATTACCTATTGCCGCGACCGGCTGGCGGGTTACAAAATTCCGCGCCAACTCAGCTTCGTCGATGCCCTGCCACGAAATCCATCAGGCAAAATTCTTAAAACGGTCTTACGGGAACCTTACTGGGCTGACAAGGATCGCCAAATCGCTTGACGCTGCTACATCGGTTGTCCTCTAGTTAGGTTAAGGGGACAACATCGTAACCCACCGTCATGCGCTGACTGGCGGTGGTGAGGGGCTCGGTACCGTGCCAGAGGTACGAGGGAAAGACGACCAATGCGCCCTCAACCGGTTTTACCCAGTACTCCGCACTCAAAGGCTCTCGGGCTTTGAAGCCAGGCTCGCCGAATTTAATCCAGCCCTCTCCCCTTCCTTGGTTAACCGCATCGGGTACCCACAAATAGAAAGCGCTGCTCAACCAGCCCTCTGAGTGGAAGTGATTTTTGTGATAACCCTGCTGTCGCAACACAACCGACCATGAATCTGAAAACGCGACGTCGGAGCCTCTGCGCGCCAATAGTGGATGGCTGGCATCTTGTGGTAGGTTTTTCGCTAACACCGACACCTGTTGGTATAGGGCGTGACGCAGGGCAACAACGGCATCATCCCGCCGACTAAGTAGGTCATCAAGGGTTTGAGTGCCATGCACCATGGATTGCTCGACCGGGTGCTGGCGAGTCGTATGCAGAGCCAGCAGAGCCGTCCGTAAATACTCGACAAAATCTGCTCGAGATTGAAACGTTGAGGGGGGCTCAACGAATCGTGTCTGTACCATTCGGTCGTAGTCAACGAGCTCACGATACTGCTCGAGCCGATTGTTATACCGCAATGCGGTGGCATAGAGGGCCAACAGGCTCTGATCGTAAGGACGCGTTTCCAACAGCGAGCACAACTGCACTAAGGCCGACTCATAATGCCCCGCCGCCATCAAAGCTGTCGCAAACTCTTCAAGCACAGCCCCGTCATCTGCATCAGCGCGCTGAGCCCGCCGAGCGTGCTCTACAGCCTCATCAAACTGCTCTGTCTCTCGCAGAACGTGGCTTAGCTCCCTGTAGATATTGGCCTTGGTGCGATCGTCTTGTGCATAACTGAGCGTATCGTCTAGTACCTGTCGGGCATTGTCCCCTTGGCCATTCAGCAATAGCTTGCGCGCTAATGAGGTTGCGAGCGGCGCTGAATCGGGCTGCCGCGCCAGTGCGTCCCGGTAAGAACGCAAATAGTCGGGGTGACCAATGACCCCCAAATAACCGTTAAACCAGTGGTGCAAATCAGGATTGTAGGGATCAAGTTCGATGGCTCGCTGGTAACCAGCCACCGCCTCCTCCTGCCGATCGGCCTGGACCAAGGCGCTGGCAAGGTTAACGTACACCTCCGATGATTCAGGCGCGGCCCGGGTAGCTTTTAATAGCATCTCGACCGCCTCGTCGGCATAACCCAACACTTTTAACGATAAGCCCATACCATTTAGCGCAGCCGCGCTATTTGGATCAGCCATCAAAATGCTCTGAAACACATCTAAGGCCTCTTCCTGACGACCCTGCCCTTGTAGGGACTGGGCCAGGCCTGTCAGCGCAGTTATCCGCTCGGGTTGTTGCGACAGCACGGCTGCAAATGCCTGTTCGGCGACAGCGTGATCGCCCATATCCAACAGCGCCCACCCCCTATTCACCTGCGCGGGTATATCGTTGGGTGATGCCATCAAAGCCTTGTCATAACAGGCAATTGCCTCTGCTGGCCGTGCCATCTTACGGTACAAGTTCCCCAAATTAGCTAGGGTGCTAGGCTGTAGGTCTAACGCCAAAGCCTTTTGAAAAGCCTGCTCTGCCAACGTAAATTCACCCAGCTGTTTGTGGGCTAACGCCCGCAATTGCCACACATTAGCGTTAGTCGGATAACGGTCGCTGAGTGATAGTAATAAGTGTAGTGCAGTGGCTGAGTCGCCAAACTGCAGCTTTGACGCAGCTTGATGCAGTTGTTGCTGAAGGTTCATGGCTAGACTAAACGCTGAAATAACATCATGGATTCACCTCACACCACGACCAGTCGGTACCGCTCCGGTGACTCAACAGACGGCGCTGCGGGTTGGTTAGCCGCAGATGATCAATACTTTCTGGGCTAACAGCAATGACCGTGAAGTTAGGGGGTGGCTCCGAAGTACTTGCACATACGTCATTGAACGGCGGGTCACCTGCTATTGGTGAAACAGGCATACCTGGCTGGGGCCAGAAGAATTGTGCTTTAGCTGGATCAGATAGGGCGGACCAAAGCTGCTGCCGACAGCATTCAGTATCGTTGTCTTGAGTCAATACATGGGCGTTGCCCACTAGTCGAAACTGCTCGCGGCTTCGGGGGAAATACCAGGCAATGGCCACAGCGGGGTTAGTCAGTAGTTCGGTATGCTTAGCTGCCCGGTCATCGGAGATGACCAACAGATCGTTACTCGAGGCAGCGAAGCCTCGAAAAACCACCGTACGGTTACGGGGACTCCCATCGGCAGCCACCGACGCCAGTTGAAAATAACGACTGTGAGCATCGGCGCGATTACGCTTGAGCGCCCGCTGAAGTTCACTGCGCCACGGTGGCAGTGTGTTGCTACTCTCAACACCCATGGTTCAACCTACTCGTTCCGTTAGTCCGTGATCCAAAGAGCCTCCCACTGACGCCAACCCT
>CBFHMA010000166.1:0-3326 GCA_965656775.1 Luminiphilus sp. | reverse complement strand
GGTGGGTGGCAGCCCGATCAGCTCGAGGTGCTTGTGTCCAATGCCAATCGTGAGGCCATGCTGAAGCGAACCGACTGGTCGGATGTTTTTAGTGCTCCGCTAGACGAATCCTTACAACCTACTCCATGAGAGCCGATGGGGACCCTAGTATGTTGTCAACTATTGCCATTGGAGATTGTCGCCCATGACTGGCCAGTCCTCTTCAGAGCAGCATGTGGCTATGACATCTGCCGATACCACAGCTAATGAGACAGCGCGCTCCACCATTAACCGCGGCACCGTCTTCATCATTTTATTATTGCTCCTCAGTCTGACCTGGTACATCAGTGCAGATCGTTTAACGCCACTGACCACCCAGGCGAGGGTGGTAGGGAATGTGGTTGGGATATCACCTCAGGTAGCGGGTCCCGTGGTGTCAGTGCCCGTGTCAGATAATAGCGTGGTGGCCCAGGGCGACTTACTGTTTCGAATTGACCCGACCGATTATGAGATTGCACTGACACGTGCTGTGGCAGAGCGTGATAAAGCCATGCAACAGCTGTTGGCGGGGGATGCGACGATCACCGCCGCCCGTGCGGGGCTCGATGCCGCGTTGGCCGCCGAAGATAAACAGCGTAAAGGCTATGATAGGCTCCAGCGATTGTTCCAGGAGGACCCGGGCACTGTTTCGGAGCGTCGCCTCGAGGCTGCAGAGGCGTCTCTCGCATCTGCGTCGGCGCAAGTGGCAGCGGCTCGGGCCGATGTAGAGCGCGCCATCGAGTCGAAGGGCGGCCTCGACAATACCAACAATGCGTTTATGGCATCGGTTGAAGCGGCCGTGAGCAAAGCAACACGTGATTTGGCTCAAACGGAGGTTCGATCACCCATTAGTGGCATAGTGGCTGATGCGCAGGTAGCCGAAGGTCAATTTGTGGCCACGGGTAGACCGGTAATGACCATGATAGGCCATGACGCCTTATGGATTGAGGCGGCTTTTACTGAAAACAATCTCGCCCACATCCGGTCTGGTACCTCGGTAAAACTCCTGTTCGATAGTGTCCCGGGGCATCTTTATGAGGGGCAAGTGACATCGGTGGCTTACGGTGTTGGCACAGGCCCTGCAGCCCCTCCTGGTAGCATGCCCAGCATCAGTAATGACCGGGATTGGCTGCGTCAGGCTCAGCGCTTCAACATCCGTGTGAGCTGGTCGTCCGATGATATGCCTCCAGCTCATGCCTTACGGGTTGGTGGTCAGGTCTCCGTTGTGGCGTTTACCGAGAATGCCCCAGCATTCATGCGCTGGCTGGCTGAATTGAGTCTCTCGGTTCGAAGTATTGCGTCCTATGCCTATTGAGGCTCGGCACTGTTTCCGACTAGCGCTGGCAACGGCCCTTGCGGTAACGGGCGGGTTTGGCGCGGGTATTGATATGCCCTATCTTGCCCCGCTATTCACCGTGCTATTGGGTGCAGCAGGGGCGCCCCCACTGGGCCTAGCAAAGGTCATTCCTTTGACGTGCGTGGTGGCCGTGGTGCTTGGCACAGGGGTTTGGTTGGCGCCGTTGGTTGTGGGTTTTCCCATGGCGGGACTCTTGTTAGTCGCTGTTGGGGTTGCCATCAGTGCTTGGTTCACTATGGGTAGCGCAAATGCCGCCGTTGGTTCTCTCTTGGCTGCGGGTATTACCCTGGTGTCGGGCTTCGGCGTGGTAAGCTTGGCCTTGGCGCAAAGTCTGGTTAGCAGTATGGCGGTGGCTTTTGCCATGGCCATGGTAGCCTACTGGATAGCGTACCAATGCTTCCCCAACCCTCACGTTGGGTTGTCTGCGTCGACAGACGAGCCAGCAGAATCGCGCGATGTGCATGTTCTGCGCTCTGTCGCTCTAGTCATGCCCGCCTATTTATTTTTACTAGTGAATCCGCTGGGTCACGCGCCAGTCATGCTAAAAACCGTAGCCTTGTCGACCAGCAACAGCACACAGGACGCGCGATTGGCGGCACGTGATTTACTCAGTGCTACAGCACTTGCGGGTATTTTGGGGGTTGCGGTGTGGATTGTGCTGCGCGTGAGTCCCACGCTCTGGATGCTGGTTTTATGGTGCAGCTTAATTATGTTGTTCATAGGACGACATCTGTATTTGCATCACGGCAGCAAGGATGTGTCCTCTTTTTGGCGGGACGTAGGGGTGACCTTTTTTCTGATACTGGGTCCTGCACTCGCCGACACGAGCGTAGGTAAAGATCCCTACCAGGCTTTTGCTTTTCGCTTCGCAATGCTTTTCGGTGCGGCGATGTATGCGGTGGTCGTGAGTTTTGTGCTGGAGTCTTTGTTCAGCCACAAACCCTCTGTGTCCGGTGCGCAAACCCAGTGAACAAGGTCATTGGCTCGATGCGATCTGTCATTCATCTATTTGCGTAGCATAGCTGACGTCGAACCGATAGAACGAGGGAAAGCACATTGAGAGTGACCATAGCGGCTATTATTACGCTCACACTGGCGGGGTGCTCCTCATCAGGATTGCAACCAGCCCCCGATGCTGCGGTAAGCACCACGTCGGGTACGATTGCAGCCCAGCGGAGCGATGCGCGCACTCTGCGCTGGTTAAACATTCCCTATGCGCAAGCCCCTGTAGGTGAATTGCGCTGGCGTGCGCCCATAGAGCTCGCGCCATCCTCTAATCCCATTCCAACGCAATCTGAGCCTGTGATGTGCCCTCAAATGCCGGGTGAGGCCACGGGCACAAGTGGCACAGAGCCGGTGGGCAGCGAAGATTGCCTGTATTTAGATGTGGTAGCGCCAGCTAACTTCAATGAGAGCTCGCTACCCGTTATGGTGTGGATTCACGGGGGTGGTAATACCACTGGCTACAAGGGGTCCTACGATTTTTCTGAGCTGGCTGCCCGCGAGCAGGTGGTGGTGGTCACCCTAAACTACCGTTTGGGTCCTCTTGGTTGGTTGACGCACCCCAGCGTTCAGGGTGCTGCCGAGGGGCTCGATAAAACATCGAATTTTGGGCATCTCGACATTATTAAAGCCCTTGAGTGGACTCAGCGAAATATCGAGCGATTCGGTGGCAATCCCAGCAACGTCACCATTTTCGGCGAAAGCGCTGGCGCCCACAATGTGTACGCATTACTGGCCTCGCCGCTGGCCGATGGGCTGTTTCATCGTGCCATTGCCCAGTCGGGTTACACGGCTACGGTCACACCGCGTCAAGCGGTGAACCAGGGGCGTGAATTTGAGCAAATTGACCGCGGCAGTTGGGAGCTGATACAGGCCTTGGGGTTAGACCCAGACACCGTTGGCCCTGATGAGCTTCGAGCGGTACCAACGGGGCGTTTGTTGAGTACCT
>CBFHMA010000165.1:0-3357 GCA_965656775.1 Luminiphilus sp. | reverse complement strand
CGGTCATTATGTCGGCCACCAACCCGGGCACTGCCGCCTACGCCGCCGACCGAACCGATCGACTGCATCGCACCCGTGCCCTGGCCCGACTCAGTTCGGCCAGCAGCCTTGGACTAATAGCTGGCCCGGCCATTGCGGGGGCGCTGGCGAGCTTCGGTCTGCTATTCCCTCTGTACTTCGCAGCGGCACTGGCCGCGTTCGCGGCACTGGCCATTGCGGTCGGTTTACCCCCGGATGACCGGGTGGTTCGAGGCAGCCGAGACCACAAGAAGCTGTCCCCCCTCGACCCGCGCCTGCGGGCCTACCTGCTCTGCTCTTTTATGGTGTTCACCGGGTTTGCCGGTATTCAGCAAACCTTGGGCTTTCGTTTGCAAGATATGCTAGACCTGTCGGGCACCGAGACCGTGCAAAAAACAGGCCTGTGTTTAATGGTGGGGGCACTGTGCACCTTTGGCATGCAAATGACCGTAGCTCAACGCTTTCAAGGGTCGCCCATGACCTTAATTCGCATTGGTTCGGGGTTCATGCTGGCTGGCGCCACAGCGGTAGCATTAGCCAGTAATTTGGGCACCACCATGGCCGGCATGGCCAGTATGGGCGCGGGTTTAGGCTTGGTAGTTCCCGCTATTGCCGCCGCTGCGTCGCTGGCGGTAAGCAATACCGAACAAGGTGCAGCGGCAGGGTTAGTCACCGCCATTCCCGCCGCTGGTTTTGTCTTGGGGCCACTGCTTTGCGGCAGCCTTTACAGTATGAGTGCCGTTGTTTCAGGGCTCGCCGCCGCTGCTATCTTGGTTTTGGCGGTGATCATTGCCGTGTTAAGCCAAACTACTGGACCAGCAACCGACTAACAGCCTCGCGAATAGGCGCTGGAATATCGGCCGACTGGTCAACGCGCCGATCGACAAAGGCGTGCACAAACCGACCGGTTGCCCGACTGCTGTCATCCCCCGGCATGTACACCGCCACCTCCCAAGCAATGGAGCGAGCACCCATGCGGGTGACCCGAAGCCCTAATTCAAGCTCGGCCGGGTGACTAACCGGCGCAAAGTAGTCGCAACCCGAGGAAACCACATAACCCACAATAGTCGCCGACGCCGGGTCAAAACCACCGTGCTCAATGTAATAGCGGTTAACGGCGGTATCGAACCAGCCGTAGTACGCCACGTTGTTGCAGTGACCAAAGATATCGTTATCGGCCCAACGGGTGGCAAGGGTGTAGAAGAATGAACAGTCACTGCGAGGCAGTGGTTGTGGGCGACTCATTCGGGTTTCTCCCAGGCTTGTTGGTATAGGGCTTGCGCCGTGGCCTCATCGATGGCCACTGGATTGTTCACAAGCAGACGCTGCTGCTGCATGGCATCGGCGGCCAATGTGGGTAGTGCGCCTTCAGGCACCCCCGCATCCGCCAAGTTGTTGGGCAAACCGGAATCGGCAATGAGCTGCTCACACCAATCAATAAGGCCTTGAGCGCTTGGGGTAGCGCCGGGCAGCACCCTGGCAAGCTGAGCGTAATCATCGGCGACCGCGACGGCGTTGTAAGCCAGCACACTGGGTAACATAAGTGAATTACTCAGGCCGTGGGGTATATGGAAGTGGCCACCCAAGGGATACGCCAAGGCATGCACAGCCGCAACCGGTGCATTGGCGAAAGCTTGCCCCGCAAAAAAAGCACCCAGCAACATGGACTCCCGCGCTGCCACGTCTTGGCCATCGTTCAGCACACGGCGGCAGTTACCCCCAAGTAACTCAAGGGCGCGCAGTGCCAATGCATCGGAGATTGGGTTTTTGCGCAACCGCGAGGTGAACGCCTCAATGGCGTGCACCATGGCATCGATACCAGTCATAGCGGTGATAGCAGGGGGTAGCCTCAGGGTAAGTGCCGCATCGAGTACCGCCACATCGGGCAGCAAGGTGGCCGAGCTCACACCGGCTTTTGTAGTAGCGCCGGTGGTAATGACCGCCACCGGGGTGGCTTCGGAACCGGTACCTGCGGTGGTGGGCACCAGCACTAGGGGCAGTCGACCACCCAAAACCTGATCGACGCCATACATGGCCGATAGGGGTTGCTGGTTTTTGGCCAGTACCGCCACCACTTTCGCCACGTCCATGGAACTGCCGCCACCGACTGCAATCACACCATCGCATCCGTGAACTCGCAGGGTGTTCAGGGCCGCTTCAACCACCGACTCCGATGGGTCCGCCTCAATACCATCGAACAGATGGCAGGCGTCACAATGGCTAGCCAAGGCATCGACCACGGGTTGAATGAGCCCCAGAGCCACCAATCCGGCATCGCTCACCAGAAGCGGCCGCTGCAGGCCCAAACGCCGACAGACGGGACCAAGATCGTGTGCTGTCCCGGCCCCAACAATGACTTGGGGCACGGTGTTAAAACGGAAGCCGGTCATGGCAAGCCTCGCAGAGTGTGCTGTCGCTACATGAGATGCTGGTCAAGTTGCTCAGACAATACACCGCCATGTGCCACCCACTTAAAAGGTAAAGATAACTTTACCCCGAGCACGGCGTTCCATCATGGCAGAGTAACCTGCCTCGTACTGCTCGATAGGGAAGACATCGGTCACAACCGGTTTGATTTTACCCTCCTCAAACCACTGCCACAGGGTCTCGGTGTTCTGCTTATGGGCCTCGGGCTCTTCGGTCATGAAACGCCCCCAGAACACACCCACAATACTGCAGCCCTTAAGCAGCGTTAAGTTCAGCGGAATTTTCGGGATGGGGCCGTTGGCAAAACCCACCACTAAAAACCGGCCATTCCAGGCCATGCCGCGCAGGGCTTGCTCGGAAAAATCACCCCCAACAGGGTCGTACACCACATCGACACCGCGGCCCTCGGTGATGGCTTTAATGCGGTCCTTTAGGGACTCGGTGTTGTAGTTAATGACCTCGTCGGCCCCAAGCTGCTTACACAACTCTAATTTTTCATCGCTACTGGCTGCAGCAATAACCCGGGCACCCAGGGCCTTGCCCAACTCGACCGCGGTACTGCCCACACCACCGGCCGCACCCAGTACCAACAGGGTTTCACCGGGCTGGATATTCGCGCGCTGAACCAAGGCGTGGTACGAGGTAAAGTAGGTCACGCCAATACCCGCCGCTTCTGTCATCGACAGAGCCTTGGGTTTGGGCAGCAATGCGTGCTCATTCACCACCGAGCTTTCGCAAAAGCCACCGGCGATGCCCATTTGAATCACTTCGTCGCCCACCGACCATCGGCTAACGGCGCTACCTACCGCTTCGACCACACCGGCACACTCACCACCGGGCACGAAGGGTAGGTCGGGTTGGAATTGGTACTTGCCCTGAATGATCAACACATCGGGGAAATTAAGCCCCGCC
>CBFHMA010000164.1:0-3358 GCA_965656775.1 Luminiphilus sp. | reverse complement strand
TTGCCGAAACGGGTGCCCTGGGGCCCGCGTTGACGGCACCTGAAATCGCCTATGGGGCGGTTTATCACATTGAAATTTTTATTCTGTTCATTGGTTTGATTGCACTTGGGCCCCTAGTGCGTCAGCCCGGTGATCGGGTTTATCAGCAAAGCAACGCGCAGCTAGTGGATTTTCCAGGCTAAGCAACAACTACGAGGAGTATGGGCATGGGTACAGGAGCGATTACAGGTTACATTGATGTAGCGCAGTTAGCGCTATATGCGTTCTGGATCTTTTTCTTTTTACTGGTGCGTCATTTGCACCGGGAAGGCAAACGCGAAGGTTGGCCGTTGGCGGTCACGGGGATTAAAGGTCAGATATCGATGGTTGAAGGGAACGGCGGTATGCCAGATCCCAAGACGTACTATCTTGATAACGGCCAGGGTGAGCGGGTTAAGCCCGGTCCAGCACCTGCGGGTTATGAGTTAAAAGCCGCCCCTATTAGCGGTCACGGTGGTGCACCTCTGCACCCGACGGGTGACCCGATGGTCGACGGTGTAGGTCCCGCTGCATGGGCCATTCGCCCTGAAGCACCCGATCTGACAGTCGATGGCGAGCCGCGTATTGTGCCCTTGCGCATCGATCACGATCACAAAGTGAACAGCCGCGACCCTGATCCACGAGGGTGTGAGGTGACGGGTTGTGACGGCGTTGTGGGCGGCACGGTTGTCGATTTGTGGGTTGATCGGGCCGAGCCGCATTTCCGGTATGCGGAAGTGGATGTCGGCGGCCATCATGTGCTGCTACCCATGACCATGGCACGGGTATCGTCAAGCGGTGCTGTTAAGGTGAAATCTATCCGTGGCGATCAGTTCAAGTTGGTGCCCCAGTTGGCGAACCCTGATCAAGTCACCCTGCAGGAAGAGGATAAGATCACCGCGTTCTACGGTGGTGGCACCCTCTACGCGACACCCGATCGTTTGGGACCGTGGCTGTGAGAGAGCACGAGTACGAGCCTATTCCTGGGCTCCCTGAAAAACTGCCAGAGGGTGAGTACATCGTCTGGCAGGGTCGACCGAATGCCAGGGCTGTGGCGACGCGGGTATTTCATGCCCGCACCATTGCGCTGTATTTCGTGGCGCTGGTGGCAGTGCACATGGTGTACCGTCTCATGGATGGCGCCGTCATGGCGGACATATTGCTCGATACCGCCTGGCAGGCGGCACTGTCGGCTGTGGCGGTAGGTATGCTGACGTTTCTGGCCAGACTTTATGCGCGTGGCAGTATCATTACCATGACCAATAAGCGCTTGGTAATGCGCTCGGGTGTGGCATTGCCCATGATTGTCAATATCCCATGGAGCAATGTGAAAAAAGCAGGGCTTCGTGTTTGCACCGACGGCACTGGCGATATTTTATTGACACCGGTGGACGACCGCCGTTTGTTCTACTTCATGCTGTGGCCCTATGTTCGTCCATGGCATTTCCGCCCAGTGCAACCCTTGCTGCGTGGAATAGAACAACCCCAGGCCGTTGCTCGGCGTCTGGCCGAGGTTATCGCGGAAGAGCGTGAGACCGACATCAGACCTGCGCCAGCCCCCAGTCAATCCTCTGCTAAGGGTAGCTCCGATTATGAGCAGCCAATCCCTGCCCTCTGACAGTGGCATGCATCCGGCGCCAGCGCGCCGGGTGAGCGACCGCTTAATGTTATGGATCATGGCGGGCCTGTTGTTCGTTGTGGGTGCGGTTAGTCTTGCTCGATGGAATGAGCAGGTGAGTCGACACCCAGTGCCCGATGCTTTGCCCGTCGCCGAGCGCCAGTTGCTTTTCCTCGATGGCGCAAATGGTGATGTACGTGTCGTCGATGCGGCAAACGGTTCGGCGGTTGGACATTTTGCGCGTGGCGATGGCAGTTTTGTTCGCGGTGTCATCCGTAGTTTGACGCGAGCACGCAGCCAACAGGCGGTGGTAGCTGAACAGCCCTTTGTCCTCCAACAGTATCCCGGCGGGCGATTGATACTCAGTGATCCGCGCACCGGTGAGCGTATTGAGTTGAATGCCTTCGGTAGCACAAACGCCGGGGTGTTCCTGAATTTTCTCGGTAGCACTTCAACCACTGCAGGTTATTGAGAATGCTTGGAGCAGCCCGTGTTTGAGTTGGCGCTGCCCTTGGTTGTTGCGGTAACCGGTTGGTGGTTTTTTACCGGACTTATTTTGTGGTTGGTGCATCGCGGTCAGCGTATTCGTCGAATGGCCGTGGCCCTATGGACGGGCTTCTTGCCAATTGCGTTACTGGGAACTTACATCACGGCCCAATCGATGTCGGCAGGCACCACGGTAGCAGCATTTACGTTGGCACTCATGCTGTGGGGTTGGCTGGAGCTGACTTATCTGACCGGTTGGATTACCGGCCCGCGTCAAACACCCTGTCCGCCCTTGGCCGGTCTGGGAGAACGTTTGCGCCGTGGGCTCGCGACCTGTTTGTATCACGAGTTGGCCGCACTCTTTTTGCTAATGGCCTTGGTCATGGTCTGCGCTAATCAGGAGAATCCGACTGCCTTGTGGGCTTTTGGCGCGCTGTTAATTATGCGCTGGAGTGCCAAGCTTAACCTGGTGCTGGGGGTGCGCAACTACAACAGTGATTGGTTGCCTTCCCATTTTGATTATCTCAGCTCCTACATACCCCGACGTGCCATGAACGGCTTGTTTCCCATCTCGTTGGGGTTGGGTATTTGGGCTTCGGTTGTTGGGTTCCAATTGGCGGCTAATGCGCAAACCAGCTCGACTATTATTGCCTTGCTACTGGTCAGCACCCTAGTGGCGCTGGGTACCCTTGAGCATGTATTTCTAATGTTGCCCCTACACGACGCCGCCCTATGGCGTTGGGCGTTGCCTAATTTACGCCCGGCAGGACCAACAACGTTAACGGACATTAACCCGAAAATTGTGCCTCAGTACGTCGACTCCTCGTGGCGAAAGGGCGCCGATCCCTAGGGGTTCTTTAGCAGTAGACGGTATAAGCGCGAGCTCACAAAGCCTATTACATTCCTTGACCTAATTGCGGCAGAGGTCTAGTGTGATGTTCGAAACCCACGGCGGTGCCTGCAGCGAGGCTGCGACATCGTCACTTGCCGGGGTCATTGAGCTGGATGCTCTCGCTGTACGAACGGTAAGCCAACTTGGCCATGGACAGTAGGCCAACAGGATGTTTGCTATGGCGGTATTAGTAACACGTGAATCATGGGGTGGCGCCCATGAAAACTGATCGAGTCTTTGACATAGGCTGCGAGCCCCTTTCATCTGAAAATTACGATGCTGGCGTCGATCGTTTTGCTCTGTTGGGCAGCGATGTACGCGGTCTTGCTGTGTATGTGCATTTG
>CBFHMA010000163.1:0-3378 GCA_965656775.1 Luminiphilus sp. | reverse complement strand
ACTGCCGATCGGCGCCGGGTGGTTCTGCCATGACTGCAACCCATCGGCAATCACATGCACGTGACGAATATCAAGCCGCAGCGGATTGGCGTTTTTGGCTGGTCTGTTTGGCACTCTTTTGCTTGTTATGCGCGCTCGTTGGACGCCTCGCGTTGTTGCAGTGGATAGATCAGGACCGAGGCGTTGCTTTTCTCAAGCACCAGGGGGACATGCGCGCTGTTCGAGCGGCAGAAATTCCCGCTTATCGAGGCGTTATTACCGACCGTCGCGGTGAGCCACTAGCGGTGAGCACGCCTGTGGTGACACTCACAGCCAACCCTCAGCTGCTCAAAGAGGCTAGCCATATTGCCGATCTTGCACGCGCTCTTGGTGAGGATGAGCAGTCGTTGCGTGGGCGTCTCGATGCCCATGCTGACAAGCAGTACATGTATTTGGCGCGACAGCAGACACCCGATTTTGCGCGTCGCGTATTAGCTATGAAGCTGCCCGGCGTTAGGGGTGAGCGGGAATACCGACGTTACTATCCCGTTGGGGAGGTGACTGCCCAGCTCATCGGATTTACCAATCGAGATGGTGTGGGTATCGAGGGTCTAGAGAGGGCCTGGGATGAGCTGTTGCGCGGCAAACCTGGCCGAAAAAAATACATTAAAGATCGCCATGGCGATGCGGTCAGGGATATTGGGGTTGAAGCCGAGGCGCAGCCGGGCTCACCACTACGGCTATCCATAGACCTTAGGCTGCAGTATTTGCAGCATCGCGAATTGCAGCGAGCTGTTGTGGAGACGCAGGCCAGAGCGGGTGCTGTTGTTACGTTGGATGCATGGACGGGTGAGATTCTGGCTATGACTAACCATCCCGTATTCAACCCGAACTCGCGTAGTGGGTACACGCCGGCAGCGGCACGAAATCGAGTAGTTACCGATGCCTTTGAGCCTGGCTCTACTGTCAAGCCACTGACACTGGTGGCCGCACTTGAGAGCGGTCAGTACACCATCGATACCGTTATTGATACGTCACCGGGTCGCGTGCGCGTTGGTAATAAAATGCTACCGGACCCATCAAACTATGGCCCGATCAGTCTCTCTCAGGTGATTGAGAAGTCCAGTCAGGTCGGCGTAACTAAAGTGGCGCAGCGTCTTGGTCATGAGCCTGTCTTCCAGGTTTTTCGGCGTTTTGGATTGGGTGAGTCGAGCGCGATTGGTTTTCCCGGCGAGCGTTCGGGAGATCTTAGGCAGCGAGTTCACTGGAGTGAGATAGAGCAGGTGACGCTAGCGTTTGGTTATGGGTTGACCGCCACACCACTGCAACTGGCACACGCCTACAGTGTATTTGCGAACCGAGGCCGTCAGGTGCCTTTAACGCTGCTACGTCGTGATCCAGATGCGAAACCTGTGCAACGCAAGGTCGTTGACGAAGATATTGTTGCTCAAGTCAACACGGTTTTAGAGCGCGTTACTGGCGATGACGGAACGGGTAGTCATGCACGCGTCGCCGGGTTTGCGGTGGGCGGTAAGACAGGCACGGTGCACAAGGTGGGGCCTGGTGGCTATCAAGATCACGACTACTTGGCTTTTTTTGTTGGCATTGCACCGATAGATAATCCACGTTTCGTCACCGTGGTCGTGATTGATGAGCCTCGTGGCAATAGCTATGGCGGAGGATCTGCTGCCGCGCCGGTCTATTCGCGTATCACCGAGGGTGTGTTGCGGCTGAAAAATGCTGTGCCAAGCATACTGGTATCGGATGACGCGACCTTCGCGTCTGCGGGCGCCCCGTCATGACCGCTGCACAGACCATGGAAGGTGCGCCCACGCTCGGTCGATGGCTGGCCGATTGCGTTGATACGCTTCCTGAGCACTTGGTCCATGTGGTCCCTCGGGATCTGACCCTCGATAGTCGTCACGTGGATTCGGGTGATGTGTTCATTGCGTTGCCAGGCCATTACGCGGATGGCCGCCACTTCATACCAACCGCCCTTGCTGGGGGTGCGGCAGCTGTAGTGGCAGAAGCCGAGGGTCTTGAGGTTGGCGATCCTCGTGTGATTTCGGTGCCAGCATTGCGGGCAAAGCTCCCCGGGTTGGTCAAGGGTTATTACCGAGATCCGTCGGCACATATGAATGTGATGGCCGTGACCGGTACCAATGGCAAGACATCAATCGCTGAATTTACAGCTCAGCTCTTAAGAGCTATGGGTGTGACGGTTGGTGTCGTCGGTACTCTTGGGGTGCGCACAGCGTCAGAGCCCTCTGAAGCACGTAATACAACACCCGACTTGGTGTCGTTAACTCGGCAACTGGCAAGGTGGCGAGAGTCAGGACTTCAGCACGTGGCGATGGAGGCGTCATCCCATGCGCTCGCTCAGGGTAGGCTCGATGGCCTGTCTATTGATGTGGCTGTATTTAGCAATCTAACGCGCGATCACCTTGACTACCACGGAAGCGAGCAAGCTTACGCCGCTGCCAAGTTGCGTCTATTCAGTGACCTCAATCCACGCTATGCCATTTATAACGCTGATGATCGGATTGCGCAGAGCGTTCGACAAATAGTACCTGAGCGCTCAGCGGGTATATCCCTATTAGATCCGAGCGCCGACCTATTTGTCGACGTGCTCGCAGTGGAACCGCTGTCCTATCGGCTTACGACCCCCGTAGGGACGGCCATTATAAAGAGTGGCTTGGTCGGGGGATTTAATGGATTCAACGTTGCCGCAGCGATTATGACGGTGGTGGCGATGGGTTATCCCTTTGCTGATGTGGTTTTGGCGGCGGAGTGTCTCGAACCTATTCCCGGACGGCTGCAGTGTGTCCCCAATGAGTTGGGCATTAAGATATTGATTGATTACGCCCATACGCCTGATGCCTTGGCAAATGTGTTGGCTACGTTACGTGCGGGCAAGACCCAGCATGGGGCGTTGACATCGATTTGGCTAGTGTTTGGCTGCGGCGGTGACCGTGATCAAGGAAAACGTGCCCTCATGGGAGCGGCTGCTGCAGAGGGCGCTGATCACATTGTACTTACCAGTGATAACCCCCGTAACGAGGATCCGGACGCGATTATCGCCAATATTCGCGAGGGTATGGCGGAGGCGCCAGCGGCCTGCATTGTTGACCGCGCCGAGGCGATTGCTTGGGCGCTCGCCCATGCCCAAGAGGGTGATACGGTGCTCATTGCGGGTAAGGGGCATGAAACGTATCAGGACATTCTGGGTCAGCGTTTGCCGAGTTCAGATGTTGCTCTCGTCGAGACGGCTCTTGGGAGACCATCCCTATGATAGCGCCACTGTCGGTAGCTCGTATCGCTGAAGCGCTCGGTATCAAGCCATTGTCGGTTGCTGGTGCGGAAGTCGTTACCGGTATCGCCATCGATAGTCGCGAGGTT
>CBFHMA010000162.1:0-3417 GCA_965656775.1 Luminiphilus sp. | reverse complement strand
GAAAGGCGCCGCATGCTTCCCCTTCGTCACAGATAAAGTTGTCATTGTCGGTATCGGTGCCTGCCCAAAGTTCGTAGTTACCGGTGGGTATATTTGCCAGCCTGAAGTCGTAACCGTCTTCTAAACGCGTCACCGTTTGCGCCACCACTTCCTGAGTTTCGGAGTCAATCACCAGCAGGTAAATAGTGCCCAGATCCCCTTTGAGTCCTCCGCCGATGCGCATAATGACGTTAACCTGACCGTCGCCCGCAGTGCTTACTAGGGTGGCTCTGCCTAAGTAGCTGCCGGGCTCTAAACCCGCTCGGTCTAGGGAGAGGCGCCAGTTGCCTAAGCCGTTACCATCAGTGGTCAGTGGCTCTATCGACAACCAAGCCACATCGCTGCTGGCTTCAATAATGCTAAGGTCCCCACCGCCAAGATTGCTGACGATGATATCCGCTTCATCAAGAGCAGTGCCGAAATTGATGGTTCGCGATGACAGGCCTAGGCGCGGCGGCAAATCGAGGGTACCGCCAGCGGCTTCAACCGCGGTTGCAACCGCTTTTGCGCCGTTGATGAGCCCCCAGCCGTAGTCATTGTCTCGACCAGCTGGTCCGAGATCATCTGTCAGTAGTCCTGCCTCCAGGAATGTCTGTAGATCAGTGCTATTAAGCGCTGGATTGACCGCCTTCATGAGTGCGAAGACACCGGCCACATGGGGCGTAGCCATAGAGGTGCCTTCGAGCAGTACGTATTCTGGATTACCCCCGGTGTAGTAGGTACTTAAAACCCCGTCGGGCTGGCCGTCGCCATTGCGATCGGTATCAAGACGACCGCCGGGAGCGACTACATCGAGGTTGCTGCCGCGATTGGAATAGCCGGTGCGATTGGCCTGAGCGTCGGTCGCACCCACGGCGAAGACATTGTCGTATCCCGCAGGGTAGTCGACTGCAGCCGCACCTTCGTTACCACTGGCAGCGACGATAATAATGTCCTGCAGCGCTATGTTGTTAATGAGATTCTGCTCGGCACTACTAAAACTACCCGCGCCTAGACTCAGGTTAATGATGTCAGCCGGTTCACTGGGGACCAGACCCGCGTCATTGTCAAAACCCGCCGCGTAACGCATGGCTTGTAGGACATCATAGACACTGCCGCTACCGTCAGCGGCTAGCGCACGCAGTGGCATGATGCGGCTGTTGTAGGCAACCCCCGCAATACCAATTCTGTTATCGCCGGTTGCTGCAACGGTACCTGCCACATGCAGGCCGTGGAAACTACCTGTGCGCAGTGAACCGCTATCACCGCCGACGTCGGTTGGATCATTATCCAGGCCATCACCATCGGCGGCATCGCTTGGGTCGGCTATGAAGTCGTAGCCATCCACTAACTGTCCGATAATGTCCGGATGGTCGGCGATAATGCCAGAATCAATAACAGCCACTACCACTTCAGGGCTACCCGTTGTCACGTCCCAAGCGGCGGGCACGTTGATGAGTTCGTAGTGCCACAGAAAGTCGATAAAGCGATCATTGGGTAGCGCGTTTGCGTGAACTTTTCGATTGGGCAGCGCATGACGAACCCCCGGTTCCCGGGCGATCAACTTAGCGGCAACACTGCTTTCCCATTGCTGTAACAGCGTACTGTTGTAGCGCAGACCTTCACGTTGGGCGAGAAGCCGGGGGCTCAAAGTCAGTTGGTTAAGCGGGCTAGACCCGGGTCGCGTGACTAAACGTCGCAGCCGACCTACATCCCCACCCTGCTGTATCAAATCGAAGGTAGTCTCGATATGACGCCGCCGTTGTTCGCTGATCTCGGGTAACAGTATCGTCTCTGCGTCGAAAGCTACTAATACTTCACCTGCAACCACTGATGATGCCGCCGGTATCGCGGCGAGACTGTTTCCCAGAGCAATGTTGTAGTTGGAAGCACCACTAAAAACGTCAACCGATAAATAATAGATGTCGTTTGAGGGCACTAATAATTGCTCGATCTGCTCAACCCCGTTTGAGAAAGCCACTACGTTACCGTTGTCGTCATAGAGGTAGAGATCGAGATCGGCGTCAAAGTAGTCGCCAATGAACAGGGTCACCTGAAAGTCTGCCGCACCCTTGATGCGGTAAAAATCGACTTCATCGCCAGCTTCAAAAGTATTGCCTGGCTCGCCTTCGAGGACACCATTAACATAACCCCCGATGGTTGCGGGAACGTTAATGGGCTGTGCGCTAGCGAAGTCGTTGTTGCCAATAACGCTATTGTCGATGTTGTTAGTGTCACTATCGAGCACCGCATCACTGAGTACACGGAGGCTACCCGTGAGCGTGACGGATCCTGTTGGCTCAGGCTCAGGCTCAGGCTCAGGCTCAGGCTCAGGCTCTGGCTCAGGTTCTGGCTCTGGCACTTGGGCTGTAGGGTTAGTACTGCCGCCACCCCCGCCACCACAAGCCTGCAGATTGGCGACAAGCAATAGGGCGGCGAGCAGTTTTAACAGTATATGGCGCATACGTTAGACCTTGCAGTTGAGTACCAGTTTGCCCACATGGACGCCTGCTTGCATCGCTTGATGCGCCGCCATGGCATCCTTTAACGGGAATTGTCCATGAATGACCGGTTTAATATCGCCATTGGCAATGTGTCCAAGCATCTTCTGGCGAATCGCCTCGAAGGCGGCGGTTTTCTTGCTAAGCCCCATGCCTCTGAGGGTGCTACCGGTAATGTGAAGGCGTTTCTGAAGAATGGTGAACAAATTTATCTCTGCCTTCATTCCGCGCATCATGCCAATGCAGACAATACGACCATCGGGAGCCGCTAAATCGAGATTAAGTTGTGTGTAGTCGCCACCTGCTATGTCGAGAATGACGTTAATGGCGCCCGCGTAACCTGCGGCCTCCATTTGTGCAAGCAGGGGCTCGGCTCGATAGTCGAACACGGCATCTGGGCCCAATGTTGCTACCTTGGCGCACTTGTCAGCGCCACCTGCGGTGGTTAGTACCCGTGCACCTAATAATTTCGCCATTTGAATACCGAGACTACCAATGCCACTGCTACCCCCGTGTATCAGCAAGGTGTCGTTAGCCTTAAGTTGCCCTAGTACGACGACGTTATGCCACACCGTGAGTAGGGCTTCGGGTAAGGCTGTGGCTTCAACCAGACTGATGTTATCGGGCACTGGTAGACAGTGATCGACGCGGGCAATGGCATGGCTCGCGTAGCCGCCGCCTGCCACCAAAGCACAGACCCGGGTACCTGCGCTCACTGTTTCAGCGCCGACACCGGTGGCAATAACAGTGCCAGCCACTTCAAGACCCATGATGGGTGAGGCTCCGGGTGGCACCGGATAAAGACCCACCCGCTGCAGTAAATCGGCGCGGTTCACCCCGGCAAAATGCACCTCAATGAGAACCTCTTCGGGTCCCGGTTGAGGCGGTGTATCGGTCC
>CBFHMA010000161.1:0-3418 GCA_965656775.1 Luminiphilus sp. | reverse complement strand
CAAGGCCGAACCGTCGATTTCAGAAATACGGTTATCGTGATGACCTCCAATTTGGGTTCAGATTTAATCCAAGAGATGGCAGGGGATGAGAACTACGCTGCCATAAAATCGGCGGTGATGGCCGTGGTAGGTCAGCATTTCCGCCCGGAATTCATCAATCGAGTCGATGAAACCGTGGTATTTCATCCATTACGAGCCGATCAGATTCGTGGCATTGCCACCATACAGTTGTCGTCACTTCGACAGCGTTTGTCAGAGCGCGATCTGAGCCTAGAGGTGGACGATGCGGTGATGATTCATTTGGCCGACGCCGGTTTCGATCCGGTCTACGGGGCACGCCCGCTCAAGCGTGCCATTCAGCAGTTGCTCGAGAATCCATTGGCGCAGCATATCTTGTCGGGTGATTTTGTTGCCGGTGACACCATTCACGGTGAGCTGAAGGATGGGGATATTATTTTTAGCCGCGCGTAGATTGACGCCACAGAGAATGACGTCATAAAAGGTCAGCCATCATCGGGGGTTGGCCCGGATGGCTGTCTGCAACACCTTCTCGATTACTCTTGCCCTTGCGCAGTAGGAACTGTCGGCGAATAGGAGAAGGTATGCAGGAGTGTGGCGGCAAGCAATGTTGGTTTGGACACACGCTGGTCCCCAGCCGTCGCGTTTTCTCTGTGACGATGCTGAACGAGGCGTCTCGGGCAGGGTGTCGAGGCTTTACCTTAGTAGAGTTGTTGGTGGTCTTGGCCATGGTGGCGCTCTTAGCTGCCTTGACACTCCCGAGTTATGCCGCTTTGCAACAGCGTGCACTGGCCCGCGAAGGGGCCTTTCACTTGACCGCTCTGGCGGGCTTACAGGAGCAGTTGCGTCTAGCTAGCGGACGGTATCAGTCTGCCGAGAACCTGCTAGCGGCTCACCCTTTGCCCGCTTCTTTGGTGCGTTACTATCGCTTAAACGTGAAGCTAGAGCACCCCAGCGGCTTCCTCATAAGTCTGCTGCCCTTACCTCGTTATACCCAGTACCCGACGCTTAGCATCGACGGGGTAGGCCGTCGCCTACCCCGTGATTTTTGGCACTAAGGTTCCGTGGGTTTCCACTTGCATTCAACGTCGATACCACCGCACTCACCTTGGTCATGATGGTAGATGTGTTAATGGCCTCGCTTTTGGCCGCCATCCTCAGCGTGGCACTCATGACCCTATCGACAGATGCCGAGCGTCTAAACACGCTTGGCCGGCAGTGGGTGCTGGCCGAGACACAGCTTGTGGATCTGGAGGGTCGCCAGCGTCTCGCGTTCATACAGGGCCGCGGCTTTGAGTTACCCCTTGGTAAGCTCTGCGAGACACAACATGCGCCATGGATCATGGAGTGGTGTGCGGCCAATGAGGCCATAACCCCTCCGGGGCCTTGGCCATCATCGGTGTGTATTGAGCAAAGCCATGCTGGCTTTGAGGCGACATGGGTTGGGTCAACACATTGCCACGATAGTGGCGGCCTGCGACGTATTCGGCGTTGGTCTTTATGGCCCGCTACCGATGCACTCGAGGCCACTTTATGAGAGCGGCTGCTGCCGAAGGGGGCGTATCTCTGGTTGAGTTGCTAGTGGCTATGGCCTTGAGCGCCTTGTTAATAGCGGGTGTCGCCGATACGGTGGTCCACCTTCTACGGGTGTCAATGTTGAGTGACGATCGTGCCGAGTTGAATGAGCGTGCGGCGTTCCTGCTCCGCTTTTTTGAGGCGCTCGTGGCCGATGCGCAGCCTAGTCCAATGTCAGCGCCCAATGGGATCTCAGTGTGGGGCGGCTCCAATTGCTATGTCTCCCAGGCAGCCCCCAGTTTAGGGTCGAGTATGAGTAAAATATCGGCCGATAGCCTCGATTGCATCGGTATCGTCCATGCACAACCGGGCCTGCCTGCTTTAGTCATCGACACGGTCAATGAGCAGTGGCAGCGCCGGCTGTTCTATATCAGACAGCATGCTTGGGTGCCCGGGGATGATTTGGGCGCCCTTATGGTTAAAGAGTTTGTATCTGATGCCGATGGGTTTGGTCGGGCTGAAATGGTGCTGCCGGGTGTGTTGGCTTGGCATCTCGAGCAGCCCGATCCTTCGGTGTTACAGCTTCGTGTCTTACTCAGGGGTTGGCGTAAAGACACGGGAACTGCAACAGCAGAGCGCCCACCTCTGGTTCAGCGTTGGCTAGCACATCTGGGGCAGAGCGAACAGTTGGCAGGGGTGCCCCTGCAGGCGGTGGCTGTTACGTTGGCTGCATCTCTGTGAGCGCCCGCGCAAGGCCAAAACGGCAATTGAGCGGCTTTGTAACCTTGGTGTCGGTACTTGGCTTGCTGTTGATTGCTACCCTTGTGGTGCTCAGTAGTCACGAAATGGCGTCGCTAACGCTAATGGCCCAGAAGGCCGAGCCGGTTGTGCTGGGTCAGCCCTCGCAGTAGGCAGCAGCGATGCTCTGGGCACGCTGTAATCGATCGTCTCGCTCTGCATCGGATAAAAACCGCACGGTACCGTCGTCGTCGGTTGTCCGAATACGAGCAAACGTCTCTAATTTAAAAATGCTGTCTTTGGCTTGTGAGCACAGTGCCGGATCTTTTTTGGCTATCTCGCTAGGGGCTATGGAGCTCGTTGTTGCCCTTGCTTGCTCGTTTATTGGGGCTTGAGGTGCTGCTGGCACAGGTGTTGGCGAGCCACCCCCATAGCGGCTGCTATTGATGGTTGTGTAGGTTGTTCCTACCGGCGGAGGGCGGTCGCTCATGACTGGATTACCATTGTTATCGTTCCAGCGATACAAAGTTGTAGCGCTGGCTATCGACGGCAGAAGGCACGAGATTACCCACAGCGCTATCGCCACTACACGCAAGCCGTGTCGCGCACCAACACGCCGCCGCTCCGGAACCTTGGTATTTTCTCTGCCGCAAACCATCTGAACCTCCACATCTATATCGTCAAACCTAGCGAGCTACGACCACCCTCGCAACATGATTGCGTGTAAATGACCGACATTTCTTGACATTCTGTGAACTGGGTATTGAAATTCGCCCCGTCACGCGAACGGCAACGGCTATTGGTGGGTACCCCCGCCCTCTGGCCTACCATTACAACGGGATCAGTTGTGATGGCTGTTTGCGGGTTCCGTCATATGCGCACAGCGCATTTCGGGCTCGACACTGCGCTACCCCGCAGGTCACCGATACACGGGTTCGTGATCGTTGTGCCGGTGTGGTAGACCGGACGCTATCCGGCCAGTGGTTCGTGGGACAGAAAACGGCGGTAGCTGGGTTCGATGCTGTGTGGGTCGATCCATTGTCTTCCGCCATCTAGATCACATCCGACTGGTTGGGAGCGACCTATGGAAATGCTATCTGGCGGAGAAATGCTTGTCCGCGCTTTAGAAGACGAAGGTGTTGAATAC
>CBFHMA010000160.1:0-3443 GCA_965656775.1 Luminiphilus sp. | reverse complement strand
GAGCAGCGTGACGACGGTACCGCACTCATTTACATCGATCGCCACTTGCTGCATGAAGTCACATCGCCTCAGGCCTTCGAGGGCTTGCGTTTAGCCGGGCGTCAGCCCCGTCGGATCAGTGCCAACATCGCAGTGCCCGATCACAACGTGTCCACCTTTAGCGCCGAGCGCAAGGCGGGTTTACAGGCACTGCCCGATGCGGTTTCTCGTATTCAGCTGCAGACCCTCGACGATAACTGCGCACACTTTTCGATTCCCGAGATCCCTCTGAACGATCCGCGTCAGGGCATTGTTCACGTCATGGGGCCCGAGCAGGGCGCAACCTTGCCAGGTATGACCATTGTCTGTGGTGATTCTCATACGAGTACCCACGGTGCACTGGGTGCGCTGGCCCATGGCATTGGCACATCTGAAGTCGAGCACGTGCTGGCTACCGGCTGCTTGATTCAACGCAAAATGAAGAACTTCCGCATTAATGTCGAGGGTCAACTGGCACCGGGTGTCACCGCCAAAGATATGGCGTTGGCGATTATCGGCGCCATTGGCACCGCGGGTGGTACCGGCTTTGCCTTAGAATTTGCAGGATCCGCCGTGCGTGGGCTCACCATGGAGGGCCGCATGACCCTCTGTAATATGGCGATTGAGGCCGGTGCCCGCGCGGGTCTCGTCGCGGTCGATGACATCACCCTCAATTACGTAAAGGGTAAGCCCTTTGCGCCTGTCGGCGACATGTGGACCCAGGCCGAGGCATGGTGGCGCACCTTGCACAGTGATGACGATGCCCTGTTCGATCGTGAAATAACCCTGCAGGCCTCCGATATTGCCCCCCAAGTTACGTGGGGTACGTCCCCTGAAATGGTTATTGGCGTGAATGGGCGCGTACCGTTACTCGATGACATGACCAGTGATACCGCCCGCGACGGCCTCGCCCGAGCACTTGACTACATGGGTCTCAGTGGGGGTATGGCAATTACCGATATCAGTCCCGATGTGGTGTTTATTGGTTCTTGCACCAACTCGCGAATAGAAGATCTGCGTGCGGCGGCCGCTGTGGTGAAGGGCCGCACCGTGGCGCCTACTATCGAGCAGGCGCTTGTGGTACCCGGTTCGGGTCTGGTGAAGCAGCAGGCTGAGGCCGAAGGCCTCGATCGTATTTTCATTGAAGCCGGCATGGAGTGGCGCGAACCCGGTTGTTCCATGTGTTTGGCTATGAACGCTGACAAGTTGAAGCCGGGGCAGCGCTGTGCCAGTACCAGCAACCGCAATTTCGAAGGCCGACAAGGATTTGGTGGACGAACCCATTTGGTCAGCCCAGCCATGGCCGCCGCGGCTGCGGTCACCGGCCACTTCGTCGATGTTCGAGACCTGCCCACCCTAACGCAAGAGGGCGCTGCCTGATGCAAGCTTTTACCCTACATAAAGGATTGGTGGCGCCCATGGATCGCGCCAACGTCGACACCGATCTCATCATGCCCAAGCAGTTTTTAAAGTCCATTAAGCGCAGCGGTTTTGGCCCCAATTTGTTCGATGAGTTGCGCTATCTCGACGAAGGCCAACCCGATAGCGACAACAGCCACCGTCCGAAAAACCCCGATTTTCCCCTGAATTTCCCGCGCTACCAGGGAGCGTCCGTATTACTGGCACGGGAAAATTTTGGCTGTGGCTCAAGCCGTGAACATGCCCCCTGGGCGCTCGTGGATTTTGGCTTTCGCTGCATCATTGCCCCCAGCTTTGCCGATATTTTTCGATCGAACTGCTTTAAAAATGGCTTACTGCCCATAGCGCTCGATGCATCTATTGTCGATGACTTGTTTAAAGCCACGTACGACAACGAGGGTTACAGCCTAGAGATTGATCTTGAGCGTCAGGTGGTCATTACCCCGGAAGGCTCCCAGCTTCCCTTTGAAGTTGACGCCTTCCGCCGAGATTGCCTATTGAATGGCCTCGATGATATTGGCATCACGCTACAAAGCGAGGCGGTTATCAGCGCTTTCGAAGCCCAGCATGCCCAGCGTTTCCCCTGGGTATTTAAAACCCTGGAGGTCTAATGAGCCACAACATTGTTTTGTTACCCGGCGATGGCATTGGGCCCGAAGTGGTGGCACAGGCAGAGCGTGTATTGCGGCATGTGGCACAACAACACGGCATGTCATTGCAGATTACCGAAGCCGACTTGGGTGGCGTGGCCATCGATCGGCAGGGTGCTGCTTACCCGGCTAGCACTCAAGCCCTAGCCCGCGAAGCCGATGCCATTGTACTTGGCGCCGTGGGTGGCCCTAAATGGGATACCTTGCCGGCTGCCGAGCGCCCCGAGCGGGGATTATTGGCCATTCGTGCCGATCTCGATCTATTCGCTAATTTGCGGCCGGCGCTGCTCTATCCCCAGTTAGCAGAGGCCTCGAGCCTGAAGCCCGAGCTGGTGGCGGGGCTCGATATACTGATTGTGCGTGAGCTAACTGGTGGTATTTATTTCGGTGAGCCCAGGGGTATACGTACCCTCGACAATGGTGAGCGAGAGGGGTTCAACACCTACATTTATCGGGAAAGTGAAATTGAGCGCATTGCGCGCCTGGCGTTCACATTGGCCGAGAAACGGGGTGGTCAGCTAACCTCGGTCGATAAGGCGAATGTGCTAGAGGTCACGCAACTGTGGCGTGAAGTAGTGACCCATTTGGCGGCCGACTATCCCAATGTGGCCCTGAGCCACATGTATGTCGATAACGCTGCCATGCAACTGGTTCGGGCCCCCAAACAATTCGACGTCATGGTCACCGGCAATATTTTTGGCGATATCTTGTCCGATACGGCGGCCATGCTCACGGGCTCTATTGGTATGTTGCCCTCGGCATCCCTCAATGCCGACGCCCGCGGACTCTATGAGCCGGTCCACGGTTCGGCTCCCGATATTGCTGGCCAAGACAAAGCCAACCCACTAGCCACTATCTTGTCGGTGGCCATGATGCTGCGCTACTCCTTGAACGCACCCGAGGCAGCGACCGCCGTCGAGCAGGCGGTGGCAGCCGTACTCGATAATGGCCTGCGCACCGGCGATATTGCCAAGGGTGGTGAAACCATCGTAGGCACCACGGCTATGGGTGACGCGGTGGTTGCCGCCCTCGATACCAGGGCTTAGTTCAGTTCACAGTTAACGAGACAGATTTATGACCAAGACTGTAGACGTTGCTGTCGTCGGTGCTACCGGTGCCGTCGGCGAGGCAATGATGGAAATTCTGGAGCAGCGGCAATTCCCTGTGGGCAAGCTGTACCCCCTGGCTTCGGAGCGCTCTGCGGGCAAAACCTTACGATTCAAGGGCAAGAGTGTCGTCGTACAAGACTTAGCTACCTTCGACTTCAGCCAGGTTCAGGTCGGGTTGTTTTCCGCGGGCGGTTCCATTTCCGCGGAATACGCCCCGAAAGCCGCCGCCGCCGGTTGTGTGGTAGTC
>CBFHMA010000159.1:0-3488 GCA_965656775.1 Luminiphilus sp. | reverse complement strand
CTTCGGGCCCGATCAGCGGGTGGTGGGCGTGGTTATTCGAGAAGACATGGTCGAGCGCGCCTGGCGTGTACACCAGGGTGTTGTTTTGTGTGCCGGTGGTTTTGTCATGAATAACGCCATGGTGCAGCAGTGGGCCCCTGAATTACTGGGTGCGACTGTCCCTATTGGTAACGCCAACGATACCGGCGCGGGTATTCAGCTGGGGCTGAGTGCTGGAGCGGCGGCCATTAATATGCATGAAGGTTTTGTGAGTCTGCCTTTTTATCCACCAGCTTCGCTCACCTATGGCATTTTGGTTAACGGGCAGGGGCAGCGATTCATGAATGAAGACGCTTACCACGGCCGGGTTGGGAGCTACATACTGCGGCAGCAGGGTCCCGTCTATTTAGTATTGAACGTTGAAGATTATGGCGATTACGAGCAGGTATCGTATCTCGGGGCACCGGTAGCGGGTACTGGCGAGACCTTAGAGGAATTGGCTGAGGAGCTGGCGTTACCACCAGGTCAGTTGGCATCCACCGTTCAGCGGTATAACGATGATGTCGCCCAAGGTGCCGATACCATATGCCACAAGGCCAGCGAATGGCTTAAGTCTCTTCAAGGGCCGCTGGTAGCCTTGGATTGCACGCCCGGAAACGGCGCTTACTTCCCTTACTTTACCTTGGGCGGACTGGACACCACAGTGGACGGGCAAGTGCGAACGCCGCGACAAACGGTAATCCCGGGCCTTTACGCAGCCGGTAGAACGGCCTGCGGTGTCCCTCGACGCGGCGATGGTTATGCCTCGGGTACCTCCATAGGTGATGCAACCTACAGTGGCCGCAGGGCAGGACGCCATGTAGCACAGATGTGTTTTTCCAATGCAGAGAGCGCTCCATGAAAGATGACTCAGACGTACTAGCCCGCATCGATCGATTAGAGTCCCTCGATGCCATTCGTCAATTGGCCGCTAAATACTCCCTGGCCCTTGATATGCGGGACATGGACGCCATGGTTAACCTGTTCCCTGAAGATGTGAGGGTTGGGAAGGATAAAGTAGGACGGAGTCACTTTAAGCGCTGGATGGACGAAACCTTACGGGTTCAATTCACCGGTACGTCGCACCATATTGGCAATCACATTATTGAATTTCGAGACCCGAATAATGCTGTCGGTGTGGTCTACTCCAAAAATGAGCATGAAACGCCTACGGCTGACGGTGGCTGTGAGTGGGTCATCATGCAGATGCTGTACTGGGACGAATACACCCGTATCGATGGACGTTGGCTCTTCAAACGTCGTTTGCCCTGCTACTGGTACGCCACCGACCTCAATAAACCTCCCTGCGGTGACCATAAAATGCGATGGCCTGATCGGGACACCTATGACGGCGCGTTCCATGAACTTTTTCCCAGTTGGCAGCGATTCTGGGACCACCCCATTACTGACGACATGCCGGCGGTGGCAGAGCCAGCCCCATTGGAGCGATTTTTAGACACGATGCGCGGTGATACTGCCGCGCCCAGTATTCGAACGCGTTAAACCCCCTGATTTAATCACATGACGTTTTCGTCATTGCATGAGGTGCCTTTTGAATTATCCAAAGCTGTTTGAACCGTTACAGGTTGGCGAACTAACTCTACGGAACCGCATTGTCATGGCACCCATGACACGCAGCCGAGCAACAGACGATGATAGGGTCACCGAGTTACATCGTCTCTACTATCATCAGCGCGCCAACGCAGGGCTTATTGTGACCGAGGGCGTTCATCCCTCTGCCAATGGCAAAGGGTACAACCGAACTCCGGGTATTTATTCGGCGCAGCAAGTCGACGATTGGCGTGTTGTTACCGATGCAGTGCATGGGGAGGGTGGGCTCATTGCCTGTCAACTAATGCACTGTGGACGAGTGGGGCACGCCGATAATAAAGCTACCGGCACTGAGTTTCTTGCGCCTTCGGCCATCGCTGCAAGTGCCGAAATCTTTACCGAGGGTGGTATGAAGCCCATGCCAGTCCCTCGAGCCATGACCCTTGAGGATATCAAGACCGTTGTTGATGAGTACCGACAAGCGACAGAAAACTGCTTGGCGGCGGGCTTTGACGGTGTTGAGTTGCACGCCGCCTCTGGGTATTTGCCGGCACAATTCTTGGCGTCAGAGAGCAACCTGCGGGATGACGAATACGGTGGCAGTATCGACAACCGCTTGCGGTTCATTCGCGAAGTATTGGCTGCCATGATTGATGTGGCCGGGCCAGGCCGAGTGGGTCTGAGGATTTCCCCCGGGAACCCATATAACGATCATGTCGACGCCACGCCAGAAGATACGTACGGTGCGTTGTTAGACCTCGCAGACAGTTTGCAATTGGCATGGGTTCACGCCATTCGAATGCCCTCTACAGGTATCGATAGTTTGCAGCTGACCCGCAATCATTATCGGGGTGTGCTCATTGGTTCCGATAGTTTCGATGCGGCAGAGGCCGATAGCTGTATTGCTAATGGTAGTGTCGACGCGGTTTCTTTTGGTCGAGCCTATATTGCAAACCCCGACCTTGCGCAGCGATTCGCCGCTGACGCCCCACTCAATAAAATGGATAAGAAAACGATTTATGCCGGCACGGGTGCTGCGGGTTACACCGATTACCCCACCTTGGATGTAGATGTCTAATCATTAACCGGCCAAAGGCCTGAGAGAGCAACTGCTATGCCCATGCCCACAGATGTCGCCATCATCGACTTGATGCTTGCGGTGCCCAATAACGACACCTCGAATTACTACGATTTCATAAAGCCTCTGCTGATGGATGAGCAGAGTCGGCAGATGTTCCAGATGCCGGCGCAGTACATGTTTAAGGACTTACCGAAGGTCGGGCAGCGGGACGATTACATTGCCTACACCCTCGAAAAAATGGACGAATTTAATATAGAGAAGGCCATGATTGGGGTGGATGAAGATCAGTATTTCACCCAGAACGAGGCAGTCAAAAAACACCCCGACCGTTTTATCGCCTGTTACGACGCTAACCCTAATCGCGGCATGGATGAAGTTCGGAAGATTCGCCGGTTACACCAAGAGTACGATCTAAAGGCAGTTACCGCGTTCCCATCGGGGCTGTGTCCTCAAGTATCCCTAGCGGATAAGAAGTGGTACCCCGTTTTTGTCACCTGCATTGACCTGGATATTCCCTTTTGTCCTTGTGTGGGTGTACCCGGGCCCCGTATTCCCATGGAGCCTCAGAAAGTCGAGCACCTCGATGAGATCTGTTGGTTTTTCCCCGAGTTACGGGTTGTGATGCGTCACGGCGGCGAACCCTGGACTGATCTTGCGTGGAAGTTGATGCTGAAATACCCCAATCTGTATTACATGACCAGTGCATTTGCGCCCAAGCATTATCCCGAAAACATCGTGCACTTCGCCAATACCCGAGGCGCCGATAAGGTGATGTATGCGGGCTATTTTCCTATGGGTTTATCCTTGGAGCGTATCTTTGGCGACATGCCCAATGTGC
>CBFHMA010000158.1:0-3501 GCA_965656775.1 Luminiphilus sp. | reverse complement strand
AGAACTGGAAAAGCGGGGTATTGGACGACCATCAACCTATGCCGCCATTATCTCCACTATCCAGGATCGCGGTTATGTGCGGCTTGAAAATCGACGTTTCTACGCTGAAAAAATGGGCGACATTGTTACTCAGCGACTGCAAAATACCTTCAGCGACTTGTTGGATTACGGTTTTACTGCCGATATGGAGCAGCATCTCGACCAGGTGGCTGAGGGCGCTCTCGATTGGAAAGCGTTGCTAAACCGTTTCTACAGCCAATTTCGCGACAAGCTCGACGCTGCCGAACAGCCCGAGCCTCTGGGTATGCAGGCTAACGACCCTACACCCACCGGTATTCCCTGTGATCAGTGTGGTCGACCCATGCAGATACGTACTGCTAGCACGGGCGTTTTCCTAGGTTGCTCCGGATACAGCCTGCCACCCAAAGAGCGGTGCAAGCAGACGGTGAACCTCATACCCGGTGACGAGGCCATTAGCGCCGATGCAGACGATGAGGCTGAGTCACGTTTGTTGTTGTCGAAGCGTCGTTGCGGTCTTTGTAATGCCGCAATGGACAGTTACCTTATCGATGAATCGCGCAAACTCCACGTGTGCGGCAACAATCCTGATTGTGCTGGTTATGAGGTGGAGCAAGGGCAATTCCGCATTAAGGGCTACGACGGACCTGTCATTGAGTGCGACAAGTGTGGCGCCGATATGCAGTTAAAGTCTGGGCGGTTTGGCAAGTACTTTGGTTGCAGTAATAGCGCGTGTAAGAACACCCGCAAACTCCTGCGTAACGGCGAGGCCGCCCCTCCAAAAATGGACCCAGTGCCTATGCCCGAGTTGGCGTGCATCAAGGTTGATGACCATTACGTATTGCGTGATGGGGCGTCCGGCTTATTTTTGGCTGCCAGCCAGTTCCCGAAAAACCGCGAAACACGGCCGCCCTTTGTCGATGAAATACTGCCCCATCAGGCGGAGATTGACTCCAAGTACCACTTTTTGCTGGATGCTCCCAGGGTCGATGATGCGGGCAACCGGAGCCAAATCCGATACAGCCGCAAAACCAAAGAGCAATATGTCATGACCGAAGTCGATGGCAAGGCCACAGGCTGGCGCAGCTTTTTCGAGGGCGGCGCTTGGGTAGCATCTGGCAGTGCCAAAGCCACGGCCAAGAAGCCTGTTGCGAAGAAAAAGGCGGCAGCTCGCAAAAAAGCGCCTGCGAAAGCTAAAGCGCGAACCAAGGCGCGCGATGAGTAATGCGCGAGGCTTGGCCAACCATTCTCTCTATATGGCCAAGCTGCTCATTGAATCGTGGCAGCGAGATCAGGGCCGTAACGATTGTGTTAGCGGCGCCATCGACGCCGCCTTTGCCCCCAGCGTAAGAGGGCATTTGTTAGATGCTTACGGTTGGTTTCTGTTAGCCATGATGCGCGTAACTACGTTGCCCGAGCAGCCGCCGCATCGAGTTGCCGACTTGCCGAGCGCCGGTCCGGGTATTGCAACCCCGGGGGAAGTTATTGAGTACGAGCATCTCGAAACCTATGGTTGGCTGGCGCGATTACAAGCACCCTTGCCGACAGGCTTGCCAAAGCGGCCCAAGGGCCCCGTGCTTGCATCTGCCGGAATGTACCCCCATATCGGTGACTATCAGGAGTGGATCGATACGTTCGAGCGCTTATTCGATCGAATGAGTGATTCTCTGGACGAATATTGATACCCAAGGGCATTTGACTGGCACCTCACTGGCCCCCCTGTTACAGTCATTCCACAGGCATCAAACGCGAGGAGACCGCATGTCCACCGCTTTATTGGAAATTGTCGACTTGGGTGATGGAGAAATAGTCCTCCAGCGCGCCGATGATGACGACGGTGAACCTCTAGTCAGTATTCAGTTCTCAGAAGAAACCAGCGCTTACCTCATGGAGAACAATCTGGAAGTCGCAAAAGCGATGATCCAGGCAGGTATTCAAGCGGCTGCGCAACTCGCCGAAATGGCCAAGGTTGACGTTGACGTGGAGCAGAACGGCGGGGCTTCCCGGCGCACCCTCCATTGAGCGCGGCTGCTCTCTCGTCTGAGAGCCAAGCCTCTGTGGTTTACGATGGGGTTTACAGCTGCTGACGAATCACACCGACACTAATACCCTCGATCGCGAAGGCCTGCTGGCTTAAGTCAACCTCTATGGGGGCATACGCGTCATTTTCTGCCAATAACAAGACGCGATGCTTGTCAGGCTTGTGTAGGCGCTTAACGGTGACTTCGTCGTCGATACGCGCCACCACAATTTGGCGCTCGGATGCCACAGGGGTTCGGTGTACTGCCAATAGGTCGTTATCGTAGATACCGACGTTGATCATGCTGTCTCCAGTGACGCGCAGCAAATAATCGGCCCGCGGCGAGAAAAATCCCGGGGGTAATTCACAGTGATCTTCGATGTGTTCATGTGCCAATACTGGCGCGCCCGCTGCCACCCGCCCGACGATGGGTAAACCTAGGGGCGGCTCGTCTTGAATCAGGCGAATGCCCCGGGACGCGCCGGGTATCATTTCGATTGCACCCTTACGGGCCAGCGCTTTTAGATGTTCCTCGGCAGCATTGGCACTTTTGAAAGAGAGCTCGCGGGCAATATCGGCACGGGTTGGCGGGTAACCTGTGGCGTCGATACAGTGTTTGATAACGTCTAGCACCTGCTGTTGCCTTACCGTTAGCTTAATCATTACCAGACCTTTAATGCTGTTAATGTATACAGCCTGTAAGTCTATACAGTTGTGCGTGGATGCTCAACCAGCTTGAGCTTCCGTAGCGCTAAAACCCTGCCATGGGGTAGCATCGCCGTCGAACGCTTCGAGGGATAACTGTGGAAACCGACACCGACATTGTCTTTGCTTACTTGTACACGCTTGCCGATCACACGGGCGTTGATGCTCAGTGGCTGAACTGGGTAGCGCTGGGTCTCGTGGGAGCGGTGGGCCACTTTGTGATTCAGCGTTTGCTACGACGTTTTCAGCGGTCAGCTGCGGCAAGCGCTAGCCCCTGGGATAACGTTGTAGCGCAGGCTTTGGCGAAACCTAGCCAGTACGCGTTGTGGGTTGTATTGCTGTACGCGGCTTTGGGTGTCACCGGTAGCAGTGAGGCATTACGCACCGGTTTGCGGCAGCTGGCTGATACGGGGCTTGTATTATTGGTTGGCTGGATCCTGCATCGGTTATCAGAGCAGGTTGAAGCCGAGCTGCTCGCTGACCATCGGGGCCCTCGTGACTCCGATGATCGGGCTACTATTGCCGCCACGGCGCGATTGGTGCGTATCGTTCTATGGCTCGTCATTGCCATTATGATTATGCAGTCAGCTGGGGTGTCTATCTCTGGCTTGCTGGCGTTTGGCGGTATCGGCGGCATCGCCGTTGGCTTCGCCGCTAAAGACGTCCTCGCCAACTTCTTGGGGGGGCTGAGTATTTATTTAGATCGCCCGTTTACGGTGGGCGACTGGATTCGCTCACCCGACCGTGAGATAGAGGGT
>CBFHMA010000157.1:1821-3538 GCA_965656775.1 Luminiphilus sp. | reverse complement strand
TGGTTGCTTGATCGAGCCCAAGTTCTCCAAAGTGGTGTGTTGGCTTCTGCGAGTGCTCAAGAAGTGGTTGAGCAATTCGTTACATCACAGCGTGAAGTGCCCCGTACCCTATGGATAGGTATTCCTGTGCTGGCATTGACTGCGCTGGCGGGCTTGGGTCCCCAATATGCGATGGCCTTTGTAGGGTGGCTGGTGTTACCAGCAGCTTTTCTTGCCATGGTCGGACTCGTTGATTTTAGTCTTGAGCGTGGTGATCTGCGGGGTGCTTGGGAATATTTGTTTGCTCGAAATTTTCAGCAGTTCGATGGCGCTACAGTGATGGCGGGCTGCCTGAGTGCCATGTACACGCTCGGCGCGGGTGTTGGCATTGGTCTGTGTTTTGGCGCTCGCACACCGCAACAATTACCGCTGTTGCGCTCTGTTTGCGCAGCTGCCCTCATCGATACTGTCTTTGCAGTGTTAGTTGCCGTGGTGGTGGTGCCTCTACTCTTTGCCACTAACACGGCCGTCATCGAGGGCATGGCGCTGGTTTACGTTGCCACACCCTATGCGTTTGCCAATCTTTCTCAGGGCGAGGTTTACGGTAGTGTGTACTTCATGACCCTAGCGACTGTGAGTTTTGCGGCCCTCGTAGCCTTAGTGGAACCTGCCGTTATGGTTCTACGGCGCGATTTTATGTGGTCTAGGGCGTTAGCGGCAGCCACTGTTGGAGGCACCTTATGGTGCAGTGCTTGGGCAAGAAATCGCTGGCTTGACTTTGATGTATTGGTTATCTACCGAAGTCTGGATCTTGCCATTGTGTTGTCGATGCTAGCCCTGTGCCTATTTGTGGCGTGGGCTATGCCGCGACCACTGGCCAGAGGAGAACTGTACCGGGAGCCTAAATGGCTGTTTGTAATCTGGTGGTACTTGCTGCGTTATTGGGTACCCGTATGTGCTTTGGTTGTTGGTGTTTATTTGGCGGTGCCCAACGCCTTCTCGGTTTTGGGTTGGGTTAGTATTGAGCCATGACCCAGATTAATCGAAGTGCATTGCTGCTACATCCGGCTCCCGCTTTATTCGCGCTGGTGGCTGACATTGAGCGGTACCCGGAATTTCTCAATGGCTGTAATGGTGCAACCGTGATCTCACAGGGCGACACAGAGGTGGTTGCTCGATTGGCGCTGTCGCGGGCGGGCATAAGCCATAGTTTTGTCACTCGCAATACCATGGAACCTCACACGCGCATTGGTTTATCCCTGGTTGAGGGGCCTTTTGAGACGTTTCGGGGTCAGTGGCAATTCAAAGCGTTGGGGGCTGACGCCTGCAAGGTGATGCTCAGTCTCGATTTCCGAATGCGCAGTGGCTTGGTGAATGCCGCATTCGGACGGCTATTCGATCGTGTCGCCCTTGATTTGGTCGACGCGGTCGTGAAACGCGCAAACACACTTTATGGAGCAGCAGTTTAGTGACCGATGACGTCATTACCGTAGAGGTAGCCTATGCGTTACCCAACAAGCAGTTAATAAAGCAGTTAGAGGTTAGGCCCGGTACCCAAGCCATAGAGGCGGTAGCTTTGTCCGATATTGCGCGAGAGTTTAAAGACTTAACAATTGATGACGAGTTGAAGCTAGGTATTTTTGGGAAATCGGTAGCCCACACCCATCCTTTGGCTAAGGGTGATCGTGTTGAGATATATCGGCCTTTAAAAATTGATCCTAAAGAGGTCCGCCGGCAA
>CBFHMA010000157.1:0-1811 GCA_965656775.1 Luminiphilus sp. | reverse complement strand
CCCATCCTTTGGCTAAGGGTGATCGTGTTGAGATATATCGGCCTTTAAAAATTGATCCTAAAGAGGTCCGCCGGCAACGGGCAGAAGCCGCTAAACGTCAACGCGAGGGTGAAACTGCCTAGATCTACGGCTTATCCCTCGCCAGCCACGTCCTCCGCCTGTGCCCACTCAGGTACGATGGTGCCGGTCACATTGACTAGTACATCGTTCTCAAAAAACACGGTCAAGCGAGACTCTGACAAGGTTTTTATGCCGTTACGCACGGTATGGCGGTAGTCCCATCGATCGGGTTGAAAGGTGTCCTCAATCAGTGGTGTGCCCATAATAAAACGCACCTGACGGCGGGTCATGCCAGGTTTCAGTTGATCCACCATGTCCTCGGTGATGATGTTGCCCTGCTCGACGTTAATACGGTAGGCGCCAGGGAAGCCAATATTGCTGCCACAGCCACCTGTTAGGACAAGCGCCATAAACAGCGGTAATAAGCGTCGCGATAGCATCATAACGGCAGTAAACATGACAATTGGGTTCCACAATACGGATGTGGCTGGCATGATACCCCGCATTAGCCGATAACGAGAAATTACCCATGTCGTCAGAAAATGTTGAGCTGCGTCGTGCCGGACTCAAGGTCACCTTACCCAGAATAAAAATCTTACAGATGCTTGAGTCCACCTCGGCTACTTCCGAGCACTTAAGTGCTGAAGATGTTTATCAGCGGTTGCGCGATTCAGGTGAAGACGTGGGTTTAGCGACGGTTTACAGGGTGTTGACTCAGTTTGAGGGTGCGGGATTAGTGGTGCGCCACAACTTCGAAACGGGACATTCGGTATTCGAACTGTCCTCAGACGATCATCATGACCACATGGTTGATGTGGAATCTAATGAGGTTATTGAGTTTCTTGATGAGGTCATTGAAAAGAGGCAGCACGAAATTGCCGAGGAACATGGCTACGAGATTATTGACCATTCGCTAGTGCTGTACGTTCGTAAGAAAGACTAAGTGTTACGGGGCGTGCTTGGACGACAACGCTGCCCCGCTAGCCAACAGATCTCGAGCGTGAGCTCGGGAACTGTCGGTAAGGTTCACACCCCCTGTCATGCGCGCAATCTCCTCTACCCTTTGGTCTGCGTCGAGGGTCGCTACTGCGGTCGTTACGCTGTTACCAGCACTTACTTTACTCACCCTGAGTTGATGGTGGCCCATGGCTGCTACCTGAGCAAGGTGAGTGACACACAGCACCTGAACGCGCTCCGCCAGTCTGCGGAGCAGACCTCCGACAACCTCGGCAACCGCACCGCCAATACCCACATCGACCTCGTCAAAGATCATCGTGGGCGCCGTGGTGCTATTGGTAGCGGCGATTTGTAACGCGAGGCTTATGCGTGATAGTTCGCCCCCAGAGGCTATTTTTACCAGTGGACCAGCTTTTGCGCCCGGGTTAGTGCTGATGAGAAATTCGACGTGTTCGGCGCCTTGTGGATCGATCTCACTGCTGTCAGCGGGATGCAGTGCAATGCTGAACACACATCGATCCATAGCGAGTTCTGCCAATACATCCATGACTTTTCGTTCAAGCGCCTGAGCCCCTTGCGCCCGTGCTTGGGTCAGTCGCTGTGCCAGAGTAGCGTATTGCTGGCAGCTCTCGGTGACCTTTTGACTTAGCTGTTCTAGGTCACCCTCACCGCCGCTAAGGTCTTCCAATTGCTGTGCTAACCCTTGGTGGTGTTGGCTTAGAGCTTCGGCATCGACGCGATGTTTTCGGGCTAGGCTGTAAATGCTATCGAGTCGTTGTTCCACTTCACGAAGT
>CBFHMA010000156.1:0-3590 GCA_965656775.1 Luminiphilus sp. | reverse complement strand
CCCAATATCCCATCACCAATTGCATATCTAGGAACCAACTTTGCACTTTGGTACGGCGATTTTCGATGCGTGCCACCGCTGCGGGGCTGAAAGTAATGGGCGCAATACCCGGCACGCAGGACAAGCACTTTTGTGTGCCGGAGTACGCCACATCAATACCCCAGTTATCCACTTGCAGGTCGATGCCTGTAAGAGCCGTCACGGTGTCAGCAATAACAAGCGCGCCGTGGTCTTTGGCAATTTGGCTGAGTGTTTGCGCATCGCTGCGAACGCCGGTGGACGTTTCAGCATGCACAAAGGCGAGTAAGTTGGCATCGGGGTGTGCCTGGAAAGCTTCACTGACTTTATTGGGATCTACCGGAACACCCCAGCGGTCATGCACCATAATAGCGGTTGCACCGCAGCGCTCTACATTTTCCTTCATCCGTCCGCCAAACACCCCGTTTTGGCACACAATGACAGTGTCTCCAGGGGATACCAAGTTGACGAAGGCGGCCTCCATGCCTGCCGAACCCGGTGCCGAGATGGGTATTGTCAGGGCGTTGTTGGTTTGAAAAACGTACTGAAGTAGCCGCTTTACATCATCCATGAGTTCCACAAACAGTGGGTCGAGGTGACCAATGGTGGGTCGCGCTAAGGCCCCCAATACGCGGGGCGATACGTCGGATGGACCGGGGCCCATCAGGGTACGGACTGGGGGGTAGAAGCTTTTCGTCATGGATCTAGCCTTTAACGTCATGTGCAAAATAATCGCGGCAACGTCGTTGGGATACTGGCTTGGCTGCAACGACGCGTGGGTGCACTATCATGCCGTAACAGGCCGAGGGTTGCGACGGGACCCTGGCTATGACGCCAATAGCGCCTCGTTATGCTCTAACTGTTCCTGCAGCTCCAGCCAGCTTTCTTCGCGAGTGACTAAAACACTTTTCGCGATACCCTCTTGGCGTACCAGTTCAGCGAGCTCCTCTTTGCGATCCGCCTGATAGAGATCGGGGTCGCTTAGGGACTGTTGTAACGCGGCAAGTGCCGCCTGTGCTTGGTCCATATCGCGCTCTGCTTTCTGTAGCGCCTGTCGCAGGGGTTTGAGTTTGGCGCGCCTGTCGGCGGCTTCCTGACGTTGAACTTTGCGGGATTGACCGCTCTCTCGAGTGTTTGATTCGTCGACAGGGGCGTTGGCTTGACTGTTACCTCGCAGAATCCACTGCTCGTAGGCCGCAAGATCATCGTCGTACTCGCGCACCGAACCGCCATCAACTAATAGCAGGGTCTCAACCGAGTTGCGCAACAAGTGGCGATCGTGGCTGACCAAAAGGAGAGCCCCCGAGTAACCCTGCAGTGCCACTTCAAGGGCGTGACGCATTTCAAGGTCAAGATGGTTGGTGGGCTCATCGAGTACCAATAAATTAGGGTCTTGCCAGACCACCATGGCCAATGCCAAGCGAGCCTTTTCACCCCCCGAGAATGGTGCAATGGGCTCTTTGGCCATTTCGCCCCGAAAATTAAAGCCACCCAGAAAGTCGAGGATCTCCTGTTCACGTACGGTGGGGCTTAACCGCTGGAGATGTAGCAGAGCGCTGGCTTCAAGGTCCAGCACGTCGAGTTGTTGTTGATCGAAGTAGCCAACCCGCAGGTGGGCACCTTCATGACGCTCACCTGACCCCAGCGCTAACGCACCTGTCAGACTTTTTAGCAGCGTTGTTTTGCCCGCGCCGTTCTTCCCCAAAAGACCTATACGGTCTCCCGGACGCAGGCTCATATTGATGTTGCTCACTATTGTCGTGCACCCATAGCCTACGCTTGCTTGAGACAAGGTCAGCAGGGGATCACTGCTCTTGCCCGGTTCAGGAAACTTGAATTGAAAGGGCGAGTCGATGTGTGCTGGCGCCAGTTGTTGCATACGTTCCAGCTCTTTTAGCCGGCTTTGAGCTTGTTTGGCCTTAGTGGCTTTGTAGCGAAAGCGGCGTACAAAATCGTCGATTTCGGCTATGCGACGTTGCTGCTTGTCGAAACTGGCTTGCTGTTGTGCCATGTGTTCTGCGCGTTGGCGTTCGAAGTCCGAATAGCCACCTTTGTACAGACCCAGTCGCTGATGCTCTATGCGCATAACCCGCTCACAAGTCGCATCGATAAAATCACGATCGTGGGAAATCATCACTAGTGTGCCGGGGTAGCTTGCTAGCCAGCGCTGCAACCACAGTGTGGCATCTAGATCCAGGTGGTTAGTGGGCTCGTCGAGCAGCATAAGGTCTGAGGGTGTCATCAGCGCTCGACCCAAGTTCAGTCGTATGCGCCAGCCACCGGAAAAGTCACTGACCGATCGTAAGCACTGCTCTTGGGAGAATCCCAAGCCGAGTAGTAATTGCTCTGCTCGGCGCAAAAGACTGTAGCCATCGCAATTTTCGAGGGCCTGATGCAAAGAAGCGGCGCGATCGAAGTCGCCGCTCTGCTCTGCCTTGGCAACGGCTTCAAGGAGCTCAAAGCTTGCCCGATCACCGGCAGCAACATAATCGCGAGCCGGCGCATCAGTACTCGCAACCTCTTGCGCCATGTGGGCTAGCCGCAGGGCGTCTAGCCCCCGTATGGTGCCGGCATCGGGGGTTAATTCGCCCAACAGCATGGCAAAAAAACTCGATTTACCACAACCATTTGCACCGATTAGAGCAATTTTCTGGCCCGGCTGTAGCGTCGCAGATGCGTGCTCAAGGAGGTTTTTAGCGCCGCGGCGAAGTTGAATGTTCTCGAGAATAATCACTGGAAAATAGTGGGTTGGAGTGTGGTGGCAGAGTGTACCCTTCACATGAACATATTGCTTGCCAACTGTCGCTCATGAACGGGTGCGCTGCTGTGCTTGCCAAAGCGCTTTGTAGCTGCCATTGAGGGCAAGAAGGTCGGCGTGTCTGCCGTTTTCTACCACCTTCCCATCTTCCAGCACCATGATTGCGTCGGCATCGACGATGGTGGACAGTCGATGAGCGATCACCAGAGCAGTGTGATGCCCTGCTAGCTCACGGAACGCCGACAGCACCGCCTGTTCCGATTGGCTGTCGAGGCTGGAGGTTGCTTCGTCGAATATCAAGATTGGCGCGTCTTTCAGGACTGCGCGGGCAATGGCGACCCGCTGGCGCTCACCCCCCGATAGCTTTAAGCCACGCTCCCCAACAACGGTGTCGAGACCGTCGGGAAGTCGTGCAACAAAATCCTCAAGATGCGCTGCCCGAACCGCTGCGGCAACGGTGTCGTCATCGGCGCTGGGCTTACCGTAGCGGATATTCTCGCGCAGAGAGTCATTAAACAGCACGCAATCCTGGGGCACGATGGCGATGTGCTGTCGCAGACTATCTTGGGTTACGCGGTGAATGGGAGTGCCATCAATTGTGATACTACCGGTATCGGGGTCGTAGAAACGGAATAAGAGTTTGACCAGGGTCGATTTGCCCGCCCCGCTAGCGCCTACAATGGCTACGGTTTGGCCGCCGTCAATGGTCATATCCAGACCCTTTAATACGTTGCGTTCGGTCTGATAGGCGAAATGAACCTGCTGGAATTGTATTCGCCCCGGCCCAACCATCAGTGTGCCCGCATCGGGTGCA